>NZ_VFMN01000001.1:1831630-2136902 GCF_006715055.1 Lapillicoccus jejuensis | reverse complement strand
AGGCCGCGCTGCCGTCGATCCGCGTCCCCGTGGGCGTCCTCGTCGGCGAGCGGAGCCCGATGCCGACGACCGCGGGCAGCGACACCGCCGACCGCATCCCCGGCGCCTGGACGATGGTCGTCCCCGGCGCCGGTCACCTGCCCTGGTACGAGGCCCCCGGCTGCATGCTCGCGGTCATGGACCGCCTCGTCGCCGGCCGCGGCTGAGGCGGACGGCGCCCGCAGGGGGCGTCGTACGGGCTCGGCGCGAAGCGCCCACGAGGACGCTCGCCGGGCCATGCTGGGCGCATGACCACCACGGTGTACGACGCCGCCGGCGGGCACGAAGGGCTGCTGCGCCTCGCGCACGCCTGGCACGAGCGGGTGCTCGCCGACCCGGTCGTCAGCCACGCCTTCAGCCACGGCTACCACCCCGAGCACACCCAGCGGCTGGCCGCGTACCTCGGCGAGGCGGTGGGCGGGCCGCCGACCTACACCCGGGAGTACGGCGACGAGTCGTCGGTCGTGCGGATGCACTCGGGCAACGGCGTGCACGAGGAGATGGACCGCCGCGCCGTCGCCTGCTTCGACCAGGCCCTGACCGACGCCGGGTTCACGCCCGACCAGCCCGTGCGGCAGGTGCTGCTCGACTACTTCGGCTGGGCCACGCACACGACGATGACGGCGTACCACGGCAGCGCCGACGACGTGCCCGACGACCTGACGATGCCGCACTGGTCGTGGGACGGGCAGGTCAGTCCGCCCACACGATGAAGTCGAGCCGGTGCCCCTCGCGGAGCCAGTCGTCGAAGGCGGACGGGTCGAGGGCCGGCACCGCGAGCGCGGCCGGGGCGAAGCACGCGAACCGGTCGGCGGCGGCGAGGAAGGCCCGCTCGAGCTCCTCCCCGGAGCTGCTCACGGGGGCGCCGTCCCCCCAGAGGCAGGCGTCGAAGGCGTCCTCGATCTCGTCGAGCAGCGCCCCGACCTGCGCGGCCGAGCCCGACCGGACGACGACCGACGGCCAGTGCGGGCAGGCGCGCAGCCAGAACGAGTACAGCCACGCCTCCGCCTCGCTGTCGAGGTCGGCCGGGGCCAGGTCGTCACCGCCGGACCGCAGGACGAACGCGCGGACCTCCGCGACCGGCGGCACCGCGAGGCGGACCCGCGGCCGGCCGCGTCGGCAGCCCGCGTGCGACCAGGCGCCGAGCCCGCGGTTCTGCGGGCCGTGGTCGGTGAAGACCGGGGCGTCGCAGTAGCAGCAGGCGGTCCCGTCGAGGAACGGCCGGGCCCGGGGGGTCGGTGGGACGCTGTCGAGGGCACGCGCGCTCACGGTCGGGCTCCTCTCTGCCGCGCGGTCGAGGCGTCGTACTCGCTGTATCGGCCGGCCGGCGCGCGGCTGGACCACAACCGCCCGACATCCCTCCAGCAGGTGCGCCGACCCCCTGCCGAAGCCATAATCGCGTCATAGCGAACGTTCAGCAGACTTCCAGACTCCGGCCCCACGATGAGGACGTGACCGACACGATGACCCGAGACCCCGGCCGGGGCGAGACCACCGAGGCGAGCCTGCTCGTCGTCGAGGACGAGCCCAACATCCGCGAGCTGCTCGCGACCTCGCTGCGCTTCGCCGGCTTCGACGTGGCCGTGGCCGCGGACGGGCACAGCGCGCTGACCACCGCCTCCGAGCACCACCCGGACCTCGTCGTCCTCGACGTGATGCTCCCCGACATGGACGGGTTCGAGGTGACCCGCCGGCTGCGCGAGTCCGGCCGGCAGCTGCCGATCGTCTTCGTCACCGCCCGCGACTCGGTCGACGACAAGATCAAGGGCCTGACCGTCGGCGGCGACGACTACGTCACGAAGCCGTTCAGCCTCGAGGAGGTCATCGCGCGCATCCGGGCCGTCCTGCGCCGCACCCGCGGGGAGGACGACACCGCGGCGTCGCTGCGCTTCCACGACCTCGAGCTCGACGACGACAGCCACGAGGTGCGCCGCGGCGGACGGGTCATCGAGGTCTCCCCGACCGAGTTCAAGCTGCTGCGCTACCTCATGCTCAACCCCAACCGGGTGCTGTCGAAGGCGCAGATCCTCGACCACGTCTGGGACTACGACTTCCGCGGCGAGTCCGGGATCGTCGAGTCGTACATCTCCTACCTGCGCCGCAAGATCGACACCGTCGAGCCGGCGCTGATCCACACCAAGCGCGGCGTGGGCTACGTGCTGCGCCTGCCCCCGGGCGCCCAGGGCGCGTGACCGCCCGCGTGCACCATCCCGGCTCCGTCCGGCAGCTGCGGGACCGCCTCACGGCGGTCCCGCTGCGCGTCCGGCTCGTGGCGGTCGTCGTCCTGCTGCTCGCCGCGGCGCTCGCCGCGTCCGGGCTCATCGTCAACGTGCTGCTGCGCACCTACCTGCTCGCGCGCACCGACGACGAGCTGCGGATCTACTCCTCGATCGCGCAGGGGCTGCAGTACGACCAGGCCCCCGACTCGCAGTTGCTCATCCAGCCGAACTTCGCCGTCCTGCTCGTCCGCCCGGACGGCAGCGGCCCCAAGCCCGTCGCGAACGCCGTCACCGAACCGGACGCGCGCCCCGACCTGCCGACGCTCACCTCGAGCGACCCGCGGGTCCGCTCCCGCACCCCGTTCACGGTCGAGTCGACCGACGGGTTCGGCCCGCACTGGCGGGTCATCGCCGGCTCCGCCGACGACGGCCGGTCGGTCTACGAGGTCGCCGTGTCGCTGCGGGCGATGGACGCCACCCTCGACCGGGTCATCACCGACGCCGCGCTCATCGGCCTCGGTGTGCTCACCGCGTCCGGCCTCATCGGCTGGGTCGCCGTCCGACGCAGCTTCGGTCCCCTCTCGCGGATCGAGGACACCGCCGCGGCCATCGCCGCCGGCGACCTCACCCGGCGGATGCCGGAGCGGCCGACGGCGGCCGAGGTCGCCTCGCTGACCCGCTCGCTCAACGCGATGCTCAGCCAGATCGAGCAGTCGTTCGCCGTGCGCGAGGCGTCGCAGGAGCGGATGCGGGAGTTCGTCGCCGACGCCTCGCACGAGCTGCGCACCCCGCTGGCGACGGTGCGCGGCTACGCCGAGCTCTACCGCCAGGGCGCCGTACGACGCCCCGAGGACGTCCACTCCGCCTTCGGCCGGATCGAGGCGGAGGCGGGCCGGATGGGCAGCCTCGTCGAGGACCTGCTCGTCCTCGCGCGGCTGGACGAGAAGCGCAAGCTGGCCCGCGACGACGTCGACCTCGCCGTCATCGCCGGCGACGCCCAGCAGGACGCCCGCGCGCTCGCCCCGGACCGGCAGGTGCGCCTCGTCGGCATCGGCGGCCCGCTCGGCCCCGTCGTCGTCGTCGGCGACGAGCCGCAGCTTCGCCAGGTCGTCACCAACCTCGTCGCGAACGCGCTCAACCACACCCCGGCCGGGACGCCGGTCGAGCTGGCCGTCGGCCACACCGAGGCCGGCCGGGCCGTCATCGAGGTGCGCGACCACGGCCCGGGCATCGACCCGGTCCTGGCCCGCAAGGTGTTCGAGCGGTTCTACCGGACCGACCCCAGCCGCAGCCGCAGCCAGGGCGGCAGCGGGCTCGGCCTGGCCATCGTCGCCGCCATCGTCGAGGCGCACGGCGGGTCCGTGCGCGTCGAGCAGACCCCGGGGGGCGGGGCGACCTTCGTGCTCGAGCTCCCACAGGGTGCGCACAGGGCCGTGCAAGCGGGTACAGACGAGGACTCGCTGTAGTTGGAGACAGCACCGAGGACGGGACACGATCCCGCCGAGCCGACGACGAAGGACCACGTGATGACGCAGCAGACCCACCCGGGCGGCACCCAGCACGACGGCGACACCCCTCGCGAGCCGCAGTGGTACCACGGGCCGGCCTCCTCCCACGGCCAGGACGACCGCTCGGGTGACACGGGCCGCGCGTCGGCCTTCGGTCTCGGCGGCGAGGCGCGTGACACGAGCAGCGACACCCAGGCCGTCGGCCACCCGGCCACCGGCGAGCTCCCGCTGACCTGGGGCGGGTACCCCGGGGCCCAGGGCGGGTCGTCCGGCTCCGCGGGCACCGGCTCGACGGCGTCGTACGCCGGCAGCACCGGCGCGGGCACCTACGCCGGGAGCGCCGGCGGCAACGGCTCGTCGTACGCCGGAGGGTCGTGGGGCGACGGCGGCTGGGGCGGCCCGCAGGGTCCGTCGACCACCCCGACCCCCGCGCCGACGCCGAAGCAGAAGGGCGCCGGTCGCCGGGTCGCCGAGGTCGGCGTCACCGCGCTCCTCGCGGCGGTCCTGGCCAGCGTGGGCACCTACGTCGCCACGGAGCACAACGGCAGCGGGACGCAGGCGGTCTCGACGACCACGTCGTCGGGCCCGGCGCCGGTGCAGCAGGCCGACCCGAGCAACCCGGACTGGACCGTCACCGCGAAGGCGGTCACCCCGAGCGTCGTCGCCATCACCGTCCAGAGCCAGCAGGCCGAGGGCGAGGGCTCGGGCGTCATCCTCGACAACCAGGGCCACGTCCTCACCAACAACCACGTCGCGACCGGCGCCGGCGACGGCGCGGAGATCTCCGTGACGCTCAGCGACGGGCGCTCGTACGGCGCCTCGATCAAGGGCACCGACCCGACGACCGACCTCGCCGTGCTGCAGATCAAGAACCCGCCGAGCGACCTCAAGCCGATCTCCCTCGGTGACAGCGACAAGCTCGTCGTCGGCCAGCCGGTCATGGCCGTCGGTAACCCGCTCGGCCTCGCCGGCACCGTCACCACCGGCATCGTCTCGGCGCTCAACCGCCCGGTGACGACGGCGGCGTCCGAGAGCCAGCAGCCCAGCCAGCAGGACCCGTTCGGCGGCCAGGGGCAGGGCCAGTCGCAGGACCAGTCGCAGGACCAGACGCAGTCGGTGCACACCAACGCGATCCAGACCTCCGCGGCGATCAACCCGGGCAACTCCGGTGGCGCGCTCGTCACCTCCGACGGGCAGCTCATCGGGATCAACTCCTCGATCGCGTCGCTCGGCTCGAGCGGCGGCGGGAGCCAGAGCGGCAACATCGGCATCGGCTTCGCCATCCCCGTCAAGGAGGCCAAGTCCATCGCCGACCAGCTCATCAGCACCGGCTCGGCCAAGCACGCCTACCTCGGCGTCACCGCCTCCGACACCTCGATCACCGACGGCAGCAGCAAGCGCGCCGCCGCCCTGCTCCGGTCGGTCGCCGGCGGGACCCCCGCCGCGAGCGCCGGCCTCAAGGCGGGCGACGCCGTCGTCTCCGTCAACGGTGACGCCATCGAGTCCTCCGAGTCCCTCGTCGCCACCGTCAACGAGTTCAGCGTCGGCGACAAGGTCACCGTCACCGTGATCCGCGGTGGCCAGAAGCAGGACATCCAGGTCACCCTGGCCGCCCGTCCCGGCCAGGGCTGAGGAGGCCGGGCCCGCCCGCTTATCCCTGGTTCAGGGCGGGCCCCCTCCTCACCGGCCCCCCGCGGCCCCCGCGTCACCACCCCCTGGGTGACGCGGTCGGGCCGCGGGGGGCCGCTCTCTCGTTCCCCCGGTCCGTCACCTGGCGCCGGGTGGGGTTGACGCAGCGTCGAGCCGGTTGACGCCCTGTGCACAGGGCGTCGAGCGGCATGACGCTGCGTCAGGTCCACCCCCCGGCCCCGAAAACCGGTGGGGTGGGTCAGCGACGGGGAGTAGGTTGGTCGGCCTCGCCCGCACGCCGTACGTCGACCCCGCCCTCGCGGGGGCCGTGGCCACCTCCGGGACCCACCGCAGCCGACGACAGGGAAGGCCTCCTCCGCGTGTCCACCTCCGCGCCCCCCGACATCAGCCCCGACCACACCCCCGACCGCACCACCGACCCCGAGCTCGCCCACGAGCAGGCGCACCTCGCCGACGCCCGCCGCGAGCTGGCCCGGATGCGGGCCAAGACCCTGGCCACCGACCGCGCCGCCGGTGACGCCGTCTCCGACGCGTTCCTCGCGGGCGCGCTCGCCCGCCGGGCCGAGTCGCTGCAGGACGACCCGACCTCGACGCTGTTCTTCGGCCGGCTCGACCTCGACGGCAGCCACCCCGACGCGCAGGGCCACGAGACCTGGTACGTCGGTCGCCGCCACGTCTCGGACGAGGTCGGCGACCCGCTCGTCATCGACTGGCGCGCGAACCTCTCCGGGGCGTTCTACCGGGCCTCGCGCACCGAGCCGATGGGCGTCACCCGGCGCCGCCGGTTCGGCGTCGACCGCGGACGGCTGACAGCGTACGAGGACGAGCACCTCCAGGACGCGACCGAGCAGGACACCCGCTCGGCGATCCTCGCGAGCGAGATCGAGCGCCCCCGCGTGGGCCCGATGCGCGACATCGTCGCGACGATCCAGCCCGAGCAGGACACCATCGTGCGCGCCGGCGCCGGCACGACGATCTGCGTCCAGGGCGCCCCCGGCACCGGCAAGACGGCCGTCGGCCTGCACCGGGCGGCGTGGCTGCTCTACGCGTTCCGCGACAAGCTCTCCCGCTCGGGCGTCCTCGTCGTCGGGCCGAACCGCGCCTTCCTCGAGCACGTCGGTGCCGTCCTGCCGGCCCTCGGCGAGGTCCGCGTCGGGCACACGACCGTCGAGGAGCTCGTCGCCGAGCGGGCGCCCGTCCGCGGCGCCGACGAGCCGGCCGTCGCCGTGCTCAAGGGCGACGCGCGGATGGCCACCGTCCTCGCCCGCGCCGTCGCCGCCCAGGTGCGCCCGGCGACCGAGCCGCTCGTCGTCCCGCGCGGCGCGCACCGGTGGCGGGTGCCGGCGTACGAGGTCGAGCAGCTGCTGCGCGAGCTGCGCGAGCGCGACATCCGGTACGGCGCCGCGCGCGGCGTCCTGCCCCAGCGGCTCGCCCACCACGTGCTGCTCGCCATGGAACGCAGCGGCGACTCCCCCGACGACCAGGTGCAGGACGCCGTCGCCCGGACCAGCGCGGTGAAGAAGTACGTGGAGACGGTGTGGCCCGCGCTCGACCCACGCCAGGTCCTGCTCGGGCTCCTCTCCGACGCCGACGTCCTCGCCCGCCACGCCGACGGCGTCCTCACCGACGAGGAGCAGCGGATGCTGCTGTGGCACAAGCCCCCTCGCAGCAAGGCGTCGGCCCGTTGGTCGCTCGCCGACGTCGTCCTGCTCGACGAGCTGGCCGACCTCGTCGACCGCACGCCGAGCCTCGGGCACGTCGTCCTCGACGAGGCGCAGGACCTCTCCCCGATGCAGCTGCGCGCCGTGGGCCGGCGCTGCTCGACCGGGTCGGCGACCGTCCTCGGCGACATCGCGCAGGGCACGACGCCGTGGGCGACGGCGTCGTGGGAGGAGTCGCTGGCCCACCTCGGCAAGGCCGGCAGCCACGTCGAGGTCCTCGACCGCGGCTTCCGCGTCCCGGCGCTGGTCATCGACTACGCCGCCCGGCTGCTGCCGGTCATCGCGCCCGGGCTCGGCGCGCCGCAGTCGGTGCGCGACAACCCCGGCCGGCTCGACGTCGAGCGGGTCGCCACCGAGGCGCTGCCGGACGCGGTCGTCGACACGGTGCAGGCCCTCGCCGCCGAGCCCGGCTCGGTCGGGGTCATCGCGCCCGAGTCGCTGCTGCCGGCGCTGCAGCGCGCCCTCGACGCGCGCGGGGCGTCGTACGGGGTCCTCGGGCGCGACCACGGCGACGTCGACCACCAGGTCGACCTCGTGCCGGCGACGGTGGCCAAGGGTCTCGAGTTCGACCGCGTCGTCGTCGTCGAGCCGGCGCGGATCGCCGCCGACGAGCCGGACGAGCGGACCGGGCTGCGGCGGCTGTACGTCGTCCTCACCCGCGCCGTCTCCGGGCTCACCGTCCTGCACAGCCAGGACCTGCCCGAGCTGCTCGCGACGGCCGGCTGACGGACTGCCACCCCGTGCCCGCGCTCATCACCTGGTGGACCCAGGACCTCGCCGTGCTCGCCCCCGACGCCGACCCGGTGGCCGTCCAGGCGGTCGGCGCCGACCTGCTCTCGCGGTGGCGCGAGCCGCACCGGCGCTACCACTCCACCCGGCACCTCGTGGAGTGCTTCTGGGCGCTCGAGGAGCTGGAGGAGGCGGGCGAGCTGGCCGCGGTCGACGCGCCCGTCGCCCGGCTCGCGGCCTGGCTGCACGACGCGGTGTACGACGTCGCCGCGCCCGCGGGCGCGAACGAGGCGGCGAGCGCGGCGCTGGCCCGGGAGGTGCTGCCGCGGGTCGGAGTCGACGGCGCGGTGGTGGAGCGGGTCGCCGGGCTCGTGACGATGACGGCCGACCACGTCGCGGGCGCGGACGCCGACCCGCTGACCGCGGCGTTCCACGACGCCGACCTGTGGGTGCTGTCGGCGCCGGCGGAGCGCTACCTCGAGTACGCCGCGCAGGTGCGGCAGGAGTACGCCGTCGTCCCGGACGACGCCTTCGCCACCGGCCGCGCCGCGGTGCTCGGGGCCCTGCTCGCGCAGGAGCCGCTCTACGCGACGTCGTACGGGCGCAGTGCGTGGGAGGCCCGGGCGCGGGCCCAGGTGACCGCCGAGGTGGCGCGGCTGCGCGGCTGAGGCGTCACGCGTCGACCAGGGCGACGACGAGCGGCCACCAGAACTCGCCGCCGCAGAGGTCCCCGAGCTCGGCCGGCGTGACCCACCGCGCCTCGTCGACGTCGCCGGCCTGCGGCGCGGGGTCGCCGGCGGCGACCGACCCGGCGAGCACCTGCAGCAGCACCGCGCCGGTGCCGAACCGCCCGACCGCGCCGTCGGGACCGGGCCGACCCGTGAGCCGCTCGTAGCCGACCGCCGCGAGCGAGGCGGGGTCGAGGGACAGGCCGGTCTCCTCGCGCAGCTCGCGGACGGCGCCGTCGGCCGGGGTCTCCCCGTCCTCGAGGCCCCCGCCGGGCAGTCCCCAGGCCGACCGACCGGGGGTGTGCACGAGCAGGACCCGCCCGTCGTCGTCGCGGACGAGGACGGCGACGGCGACCACCCGGCCGCGGTCGAGCGGCACCGGCGAGAGCAGCAGGTCGACGTCCATCAGCCCGCCGCCGGGCGCGGCCACGTCGCGCACCCGCGCCACCGGCCGGTCGCCGCGCCGCTTGCGCAGCCGCAGCCCCGAGGCGGTCAGCAGCCGGACGACGTGCGCGCCGGTGGTGGGCGTCGCGCCGGCCCGCACCGCGTCGTCGTACCGCTCCTGCGCGACGTCGTAGTGGTCGCCGTGGAACGAGCGCGGGTGCAGCCCGGCCCGCTCCGCCCCGGCGTGCAGCTCCTCGAGCGAGACGTCGCTGACGAGGTGGGCGAAGACGGTGCCGTGCCGCGGCCACAGGGGCGCGTCGATCCACAGGGGCATGTCGGGTGACGGGTCGTCCGAACGGACGAACCCCGCTCCCTCCTCTCGCTACTTGTCCGCTTTATCCACCTCGTGGGCGGGTGATCGTGCTTACAGTCGTTCTTGTCGGAATCCCACGCCGACAGCAAGGATCCCCCACACCATGCACGCCCTCCCCACCCCCCGGCCCGCGCTCCGGCTCGTGCCGTCCCTCCCCACCATCCTCCCCACCCCGCTCCGCACCACCGGGGCGACCGACTCCCCCTCCGCGGTCGTCCCACCCCGCCAGGCCCGCGCCTGGACCGTCGAGGTCCTGCGCCTCGTCGCCCTCAGGCTGATCGCCGGTACGCCCCCCACCGCCGGCCTCGAGCCCCGGGACGACGTGGCGCAGGTCCCCGTCTGGCGCGAGCCGGGCGACCCGGTCCTGCCGGGTGTGCTCTACGTCCCCCTCGCGGCGCAGTTCGCCGCCCAGCGCGCCGCCGGGCGCAACCCGTTCACCGTGCTGCCCTCCTCCGGCAGCGCGGCCGCCTCCTAGCGAGGCAGACGGCGTCGGTCCGGGCCACCCCCACCGCCCACCACGACCGACGCCCGTCGCGGGGACCCCCCACCCCCCCGCCCGAGGACGGCTCCCATCCCCAGGGAGCCGCCCTCCGACGTGTCTCCGGACGACGCCCCCGCAGGGACGACCTCTTGCTTCCGATGTGCCCGTCCGGCGGTCCGGACAGGCCCGCACGGGCGCTTCCGCAGCAAGAAGAGGTCCCCGGACGACGCCCGTACGGGCCCGGGCACGCCGAAGGGCGGCCCCCCTGCGGGGACCGCCCTCCGTCGTGCAGCTGCTGCGCGAGCAGGCAGGACTCAGAAGTCCATGCCACCCATGTCGCCGCCGCCCGGGGCCGCCGGGGCGGCCTTCTCCGGCTTGTCGGCGATGACGGCCTCCGTCGTGAGGAAGAGACCGGCGATCGACGCGGCGTTCTGCAGCGCCGAGCGGGTGACCTTGACCGGGTCGGTGATGCCGGCCTTGATCATGTCGCCGTACTCGCCCGTGGCGGCGTTGAGGCCCTCGCCGCGGCCGAGACCGCGGACCTTCTCCGCCACGACGCCACCCTCGAGACCGGCGTTGACCGCGATCTGCTTGAGCGGGGCCTCGGCGGCGACGCGGACGATGTTCGCGCCGGTGGCCTCGTCACCCTGCAGGTCGAGCTTCTCGAAGACGCGGGCGGTCGCCTGGATGAGGGCGACGCCACCACCGGCGACGATGCCCTCCTCGACGGCGGCCTTCGCGTTGCGGACGGCGTCCTCGATGCGGTGCTTGCGCTCCTTGAGCTCGACCTCGGTGGCCGCGCCCGCCTTGATGACGGCGACGCCGCCGGCGAGCTTGGCGAGGCGCTCCTGGAGCTTCTCGCGGTCGTAGTCCGAGTCCGACTTCTCGATCTCGGCCTTGATCTGGTTGATGCGGCCGTCGATCGCGGTGCGGTCCGAGCTGTCCTCGACGATGGTCGTGTCGTCCTTGGTGACGACGACCTTGCGGGCCTTGCCGAGCAGGTCGAGGTCCGCGGAGTCGAGCTTGAGGCCGACCTCCTCGGAGATGACCTGACCACCGGTGAGGATCGCGATGTCGCCGAGCATGGCCTTGCGACGGTCGCCGAAGCCCGGGGCCTTGACGGCGACCGAGCGGAAGGTGCCGCGGATCTTGTTGACGACCAGCGTGGCCAGGGCCTCGCCGTCGACGTCCTCGGCGATGATCAGCAGGGGCTTGCCCGACTGCATGACCTTCTCCAGCAGGGGCAGCAGGTCCTTGACGTTGCTGATCTTGCTGTTGACGACGAGCACGTAGGCGTCCTCGAGGACGGTCTCCATGCGCTCGGTGTCGGTGACGAAGTAGTGGCTGATGTAGCCCTTGTCGAAGCGCATCCCCTCGGTGAGCTCGAGCTCGAGCCCCATCGTGTTGGAGTCCTCGACGGTGATGACGCCTTCCTTGCCGACCTTGTCCATCGCCTCGGCGATGAGCTCGCCGATCTGGTCGTCGGCGGCGGAGATCGACGCGGTGGCGGCGATCTGCTCCTTGGTCTCCACCTCGATGGCGGAGCCCAGCAGCTCGGCGGAGACGGCGTCGACGGCCTTCTCGATGCCGCGCTTGAGGGCCATCGGGTTCGCGCCCGCCGCGACGTTGCGCAGACCCTCGCGCACCATGGCCTGGGCGATGACGGTGGCCGTCGTCGTGCCGTCACCGGCGACGTCGTCGGTCTTCTTCGCGACCTCCTTGACCAGCTCGGCGCCGATCTTCTCGTAGGGGTCGTCGAGCTCGATCTCCTTGGCGATCGAGACGCCGTCGTTCGTGATCGTGGGGGCGCCCCACTTCTTCTCGAGGACGACGTTGCGGCCACGAGGGCCGAGGGTCACCTTGACGGCGTCGGCGAGGACGTTCATCCCTCGCTCGAGACCGCGGCGTGCCTCCTCGTCGAAGGCGATGATCTTGGCCATTCGGGTGGTTCCTCCCACGCGAATCGTTTCGGAGACCACCGGGGTGCCCGCGACGGACGACCGGGGTCACCGCGCTCCTGTCGCGCGCCTCGCCCAGCCTCACCGACGGTGGTCGGGGTAGGTCACTCGACTGTCACTCTGGACGGTCGAGTGCTAACGCCATTATTGGCACTCTCGGGGGGAGAGTGCAAACCCCTGGCGCCCGTACGACGCCCCGTAGGGCGGGTCGGTCCGGCGGGTCAGTCCGGCGGCGGCAGGGCGGCCGCGAGCCGGGCCGCGACGTCGGCCGCCTGCTGGAGGTCGTCGTACCGGGTCCGCGGCCAGAAGAAGCCCCGCAGGCCGTCGCCCTTGGTGCGCGGCACGACGTGGACGTGCAGGTGCGGCACCGACTGGCTCACCGTGTTGTTCATCGCGACGATGGTGCCCTGCGCGCCGAGGCCGTCGACGGCGGCCCGGGCCAGGCGCCGCGCCCCGTCGAGCAGCGGGGCGTGCAGGTCGGCGGGCAGCTCGAGCAGCGTGTCGACGTGCACCCGCGGGACGAGCAGGACGTGCCCGTGGAAGACGGGGCGCACGTCGAGGAAGCCGAGCAGCCGCTCCTCGTCGAGGACGACGGTCGCCGGCTCGTCGCCGGCGACGATCGCGCAGAACAGGCAGGCCCGCGGCACGGGGTCAGTGGGAGGACGAGGCGAGCTGGGTGCGCAGGCTGACCTCGGCCTCGGAGACCGGCGGGTCGTCGAGGTCGCCGACGAAGACCGCGACGAGCCCGCGGGCCGGGTTGGTCTCGAGCTCGAGGACCATCCGGCGCCAGGCGGCGAGGTTGGGGTGGGGCTTGCTCGTCACGCCCTCGGCGGGCGCGAGGGCCGCGAGGGCGTGCCGCAGCTCGGCCGGCCCGATCGGGTAGGTCCCCGAGCCGCTGACGTGGCCCACGGTCTTGGCCATGATGACCCCGGGCAGCGGGCCCTCGCCGGGCCCGTTGACGTGCCCGAACTCGTAGTCCTCGGTCGACGTCGCGCTGGTCAGCCCGACGGCGTGCACCGCCGGCGGCCGCCAGCCGTCGATCGAGGCGGCGATGGTCTCGTACGCCGCGGTCAGGTCCTCCTGGGTGCTCCACTGCGCCATGCCGACAGCCTCGCACAGCCGTCCGGACGAGGGCGGGGCGAAGGGCGGGTGGGCGCGCCCACGACCCCGTACGGTGCGGCCGTGCACCTTTTCGACCCTTTTGCTCCGGAGCCTGACGCGGGTCACTACCCCGACCTGGTCCTGTGCCCGCACTGTCGCCGCGACGTGCCGGCGGGGCCGCGGTGGGTGACGTGGTGCGAGGGCTGCGGGTGGAACGCCCTCGTCGGGGCACCCGAGCCCGCGACCTCGGGGCCGTCGTGGGCCTCCCGGTGGACCGCGCGGGTCCGGGTCCGCGCCGCGCGGCGCGTACACGCCGAGCTGCTCGCCGGGGGCGGCACGGGCTCGCCCTGGCCGCGTCGGGCCGCCGTCGCGGTCGCCGTCGTCGTCCTGGCCCTCACCGTGGTGCAGGTCGGCCTCGTCCTGCTGTGGGTCGTGCGCGGCAGCGGCTTCTGGCACTGGCCGCTGGCCGTGCTGCTCGTCCTGCTGCTCGCCGCCGTGCTGCGCGGTCTCGTCCCCCCGTCCCTGGAGCGTGGCCGAGGGGCGGGACCCGACGAGCTCTCGCCGGACGACGCCCCCGCGCTGCACGCGCTGGTCCGCGACGTCGCGGACCTCGTGGGGGTGGTGCCGCCGCGCCGGCTGCGCCTCAGCACGCAGGACAACGCGTGGGTGAGTCGCGAGCTGTACGGGCGGCACGTCGACCTCACCCTGGGCCTCGTGCTCTGGGGTCGGCTGTCGTGGGACGCCCGCCTCGCCCTGCTGGGCCACGAGCTGGGCCACTGCCTGCCGCGCGGAGGGGGCCACCGCGCGGTCCACGCCGCCGGTCTCGTCCTGCGGGGGTGGCTGCGGGTGCTGTGGCCCTCGGGGTACGACGTCGCCGTCATGCGCTACCGGTCGCGGTGGGACCGCAGCGGTGGGCTCATCGGCGGCCCCGTCCTCGTCTGGCTCGCCACCGTGCTGCAGCGGCTCGCCGCCGTGCCGGCCCTCCTCGCGCTCGTCCTGCTCGACCGGCTCGAGGCGTCCGCGTCGCAGCGGGCCGAGTACGCCGCCGACGTGGCGGCCGCCCGGGTCGCCGGGACGCCGGGCGCCGTCGCGCTCCTGTCCGGTCTGGTCGACCCGCGCGGCTGGCTCACCTCCGTGTCCTCCGCGCTGCGCCGGGACGAGGACGTGTGGACGGCACTGGCCGTCGCCGGGCGACGGCCGGCCCGCGAGACCGCCCGGCTGCGCCGGATCGCCCGCGACGAGACGGTGCGCGTCGACGCGAGCCACCCGCCGACCGCGCTGCGGATCGACCTGCTCGAGCGGCTGCCGCGGACGGGGCCGGCGGCGACGATGACCCCGGAGCGGCTGGCCGCGGTGGACCGGGAGGTCGAGGGGCTGCTGCGCACGCGCCGCCGCGCCCTGACCGACCGGCTGCTCGAGTCCTGGGTCTGACCGGTCTCCGGCGGCCCTCCGGCCTGACACGCTGGGGGCGTGACCGAGCTGCGGGTGGCGACGTGGAACCTGCTGACCGAGCACGACGGCGGGGCGCCGCCGTGGGCGGAGCGGGTCGAGGTGCTCGCGCGTCACGTTGGCGCGCTCGCGCCGGCCGTGCTCGCCACCCAGGAGGGGTCGGCGGCGATGCTCGACGACCTCGTCGGGCGGTTGCCGGGCCACCGCTGGGTCGGTGAGGGCCGGCGCGGCAGGGGCCGTGACGAGTGCACCGCGCTGGTGTACGACGCCGCCGCCCTCACCGTCCTCGACGTGCGGCACCGGTGGCTCTCGCCCACCCCGCTCGTGCCGGGCTCCGTCGCCCCCGGCGCCGACCTGCCGCGGATGCTCACGACGGTCCACCTGCACCACGCGGGGAGCGGCGCCCGGTTCGTCGTCGTCGGCACGCACCTCGACCACGTCGGCGAGGCGGCCCGCGACCTCGGCGCGGCGCTCGTCGCCGAGGAGCTCGGGGGCGGGCCCACCGTCGTCCTCGGCGACTTCAACGCGGCGGCGGGCCGCAGTGCGCCGTACGGGCGGCTGGTGGGGGCGGGACTGGTCGACGCGCTCGCCCCGCGCGAGCGCGAGGAGCAGCGGCGGGCGACGTTCGTCGGGGTGCCGGGCCGGGACGGGGCGGACGAGGGGCAGATCGACTGGCTGCTCGTCACGCCGGGGATCGAGGTGGTGAGGGGCTGGGTGGACGAGGGGCCGACCGAGGGGTTCGGCTCGGACCATCGGCCGGTGGTCGCCGACCTGCGGCTGCCCTCGTAGGGCCTGATCGGGTCGGCCGCGGCCGGGGCGCCTGTCGGAGGGTGGGGATAGCGTCCGGTCATGAGCAGCAGCGTCGGCGCGACCGGCCCCGAGGTCCTCACCCCCGCGTGGGTCAGCGACCTGTGGGCGCCGTCGCGGCCGGTGCTGTCGTCGGACGCGCGGCGGCTGGCGTGGACGATGGCCCCGCACGGCCGCGAGGGCGAGCACGACGAGCGCAGCCTGTGGGTGGCCGACCTGACGTCCGGGGAGCCGGCGCGCCGGTGGACCCGGGGCCACGACGACCAGGACCCGGCCTGGTCGCCCGACGGCCTCTGGCTCGCCTTCCGGTCGGACCGCGTCGAGCGCGGACGGCCCGGGCTGCACGTCCTCGACGTCGGTGGGGGTGAGGCGAGGGCTCTCGTCGAGCGGGCGCGGGCGGTCGGCGCGTTCGCCTGGACGCCGGACGGGACGGCGCTGTGGTTCCTCGCGCCCGACGAGCCGGGCGAGGAGGACGAGCGCCGCGAGCGCGAGCACGACGACCCCGACGTCTGGGGCGAGCGGTGGGAGCACCAGCGGCTGTGGCGGGTTCCGGTCTCGGGTGGGGAGGCGCGGCGGGTCTGGGCGCCGGACCGGCACGTCGACGCGGTCGCGGTCTCGCCGTCCGGTCGGCTGGCGCTGGTCACCCGGCGCAGCCCGCTCCTCGAGCACGCGCAGGGGTCCGAGCTGTGGGTGGCGGCCGCGGACGGCGGCGGGGCGCGCCGGGTGGCGGCAGCGCCGTTCGCGTCCGACGTGGCGTGGTGGGGCGACGGCACGGTGGTGTTCCGCGCGAGCCACGACCTTCGCCCGCAGGGCGGGGGCACGGCCTGGGCGGTCGACGCCGGCGCGGACGACGTCGGCGCGGACGGGGAGGCGCGGGCCCCGCGCGTGGTCGGGACGAGGGTCGACGAGCCGCGGTGCACGTCGGGGCTGGCGGCGAACGGGTCGGGCGCCCTGGTCGTCGTCGCCGACGGGGTCGCGACCCGGGTGGAGACGCTGGCGCGCGACGGCGGCGGGCGCCGCGTGCTGGTCGAGGTGACCGGTGACCTGCGCGACCCGGCCCTCGGCGACGACGGCCGGCTCGCCGTCGTGCTCGACGAGCCGCGCCGGGCCGTGGGCCGGGTCGCCGTCGTCGAGCCGGACGGGACGGTGACGGCGGTGCCGGTGGCCGACGTGCCGGGCTCCGACCCGGACGTCCCGCTCGTCCGGGCGAGCGTGCTCACGGCGACCTCCGCGGACGGCACGAAGCTGGAGGCGGTCGTCCTGCGGCCCGATGACGCGGGGGCCGGACCGTGGCCGACGGTCGTCCTGCCGCACGGCGGACCCTACGGGCGCGACACCCTCGACGCGGCGCCGTACCCGCTCGGCGGCGGGTGGGGGCAGCTGCTCGCCGCGCGGGGGTACGCCGTGCTCCTGCCGAACTACCGCGGCAGCCTCGGACGCGGGCACGACTTCGCCGCGCAGGCCCGGGGGCGGATGGGCGGCCCGGAGTGGGCCGACGTCGAGGCGTGCGTCGACGCCGCGGTGGCCGCCGGGATCGCGGACGGCGACCGTCTCGGGATCGGCGGGTGGAGCCAGGGCGGGTTCCTCACCGCGTGGGCGGTGACGGCGACGGACCGGTACCGGGCTGCCGTCATGGGGGCCGGGGTGAGCGACTGGTCGATGATGGCGGCGACGTCGGACCTGCCGGACTTCGAGGCCGAGCTCGGCGGGAGCACCCCGTGGGACGGGCCCGGTCCGCACCGGGCCGCGACCGGGTCGCCGATCTCGTACGCCGCCCGCCGCACGACGCCGCTGCTCATCCTGCACGGCGCCGAGGACGCCCGGGTGCCGGCCTCGCAGGCGGTCGCCTTCCACCGGGCGCTGGAGCGGGCCGACCCGGCGGGGGCGGTGCCGCTCTCGCTCGTGCTCTACCCCCGCGAGCCGCACGGGGTGCGCGAGCGCCGGCACCAGGTCGACCTGCAGGAGCGGGTCCTCGCGTGGTTCGAGAGGTTCCTGCGCTGAGCGCGACGGGTCCCGGTCCGGTCGGCACCGTGCTCGTCGAGGGCGAGAGCGACGCCCGGGCCGTCGAGGCGCTGGCGCGCCGGGCCGGGCTCGACGGGGCGTCGTACGTCGTCGTGGCGATGGGCGGGGTGACCAACGTCGGTCGGCACCTGCGCGAGCTGGTCGACGAGCGGCCCGACGCGCTCGTGGCCGGGCTGTGCGACGCCGGCGAGGTCGACGTCGTCGCGCGGGCGCTGACCCGGTCGGGGTTCGGGCGGGCGCTGGACCGGTGGGACCTCGCGGCGCTCGGGTTCTTCGTCTGCGAGGCCGACCTCGAGGACGAGCTGCTGCGGGCCCTCGGCGACGGCGCCGCGCTGGAGGTGGTCGAGGGGCAGGGCGACCTGCGCTCGTTCCACGCGATGCCCGAGCAGGCACCGCACCGGGACCGGCCGCTGCGACAACGGCTGCGGCGCTTCCTCGGCAGCGGGTCGGGGCGCAAGATCCGCTACGCGCCGCTGCTCGTCGAGGCGCTGCCCGCGGGCGCCGAGCCGGCCCCGCTCGCCGCGCTCGTCGCGCACGTGGCCCGGTGGGGCGGCGGGTGAGCGGGTGGGGGCCGCAGCGGGTTAGCGTCGGGGCATGGACAAGGACGCCCTCTCCGCCGTGCAGGCCCCCCTCAAGCAGCGCTACCGCGACGACGCGGGCAGCGCGGTCGTGACGATGCGGGCCAGCGGCCGGCTCGGCGAGGGAGTCTCGTGCTCCCTCGACACCGGCCGGGCGCTGGCCGAGGCCGGGTTGCACCCGGCCGCAGGCGGCGACGGCACCCAGCTGTGCTCCGGCGACCTGCTCCTCGAGGCCCTCGTCGCGTGCGCCGGCGTGACGATGAAGGCGGTGGCGACGTCGCTCGGCCTCGAGCTGCGCGGCGGCACCGTCCGCGCCGAGGGCGACCTCGACTTCCGCGGCACCCTCGCCGTCGACAAGGAGGCGCCGGTGGGGTTCCGGGCCATCCGGCTCGCCTTCGAGGTCGAGACCGACGCCACCCCCGACGAGCTCGCGACGCTGGAGAAGCTCACCGAGCGCTACTGCGTCGTCTGGCAGTCCCTGCGCACCCCGCCCGAGGGCAGCGTCACCATCACCGCCGCCTGACCCGGACCGCGCCCGTCCGACGGTGGGCAACACCCCACATGTTGCTGCGGACGGACCGCGGTACCGCGGTCCATCCGCAGCAACATGTGGGGTGTTCCAGCGGCAGGGTCAGACGCGGGCCAGGAGCTCGCCGTTGACGACGGCGAACCAACCGTCGGGGTCGGCGGACCAGGCCCGCCAGCCACCGGCGATCTGCTCGAGCTCGTCGGGCGTCGCGATGCCGCGGGCGACGGCCTGCTCGGCGACGCTGCTGTGCCGGATCCGGTCGGCCCACAGCCCGCCCCACCAGGTCCGGTCGGTCTCCCCGGCGTAGCACCACGTCGACGCGGTGCAGGTCACGTCCTCGAACCCCGCGGCGTGCGCCCACGACAGCAGGTGCCGGGCGGCGTCGGGCTCGGCGTCGTTGCCACGGGCGACCGCCTCATAGACCTCGAGCCACCGGTCCAGCCGCGGGTCGCGCGGGTGCCAGACCATGGCCGCGTAGTCGGCGTCCCGGACGGCGACGAGCCCGCCCGGCTTGCTGACCCGGCGCATCTCGCGCAGTGCCGCGACGGGGTCGGTGAGGTGCTGGAGCACCTGGTGGGCGTGCACGACGTCGTACGTCGCGTCGGGCACCTCGAGCGCGTAGACGTCGCCGACCACCCACTCGACGGCGAGCGAGACGTCGTCGCCGCGGTCGGCCGCGTGGCCGCGCGCGACCTCGAGCGGCGCCTCGACCGGCTCGAGCCCGACGACGCGGCCACCCGGCGCGACGTGCCGCGCGAGGTCGAGGGTGATCGTCCCCGGCCCGCAGCCCACGTCGAGCACGTCCATCCCGGCGCCGAGGTGCGGCAGGAGGTAGCCGGCGGAGTTCTCGGCGGTGCGCCAGGTGTGCGAGCGCAGGACCGACTCGTGGTGACCGTGGGAGTACGTGTCCGGCATGGCGTGTCCGATCAGTGAGACGGCGATCTCCTATGACGAGACGCTACATCTCGGCCGACCCGCCGTGCAGCGCGAGCGCGGCGCGGGCGCGACGTCGTACGGCGTCGGGCAGGGCGACCGGCTCCACCAGCCGGACGTCGCCGCCGAAGCCCAGGACGAGCGCGACGCCCGCCTCCTGCGCCCGGACGGTGAGCCGCAGCAGCGGCCACCCGTCGTGCTCGCCCGCGGCCTCGGCGGCCGTCCCGGTCGCCACCTGCGACGAGGCGACGAGCCGGAACCGGCCCAGCACCTCCGGGCGCACCGCCACGACGAGGGCCACCCCCTGCTGCCGGTCCTCGAACGCCGCCCGCACCCGCGCCCACTCGGCGGCGAGGTCGAGGTCGGGCGGCACCCGGGCCGGCTCGTCGAGCACCGTCGCCTCGAGGATCCGCGAGGCCCGGAAGCTCTTGACGACCCCGCGGTGCGCGGCCAGCAGGTACCACCGGCCGGCGTTCTCGACGAGGCCGTAGGGGTCGACGGTGCGCCGGGAGGGCTCGGGGTCGGAGGGGGCGCCGTACCGCAGCCGGACCCGGCGCCGGGCGACCGCGGCCTCGCGCAGCCGCGGCAGCAGCGGCACCTCCTCGCTCGCCGCGAACCAGCGGCGGCGGTCGACGACGACGACCGCGGCGAGCGCGTCGGCCCGCTCGAGCGCCGGCTGGGGCACGGTCGCCGAGAGCTTGGTGAGCGCGGTCGCGAGCTGCGGCCCGAGCCCGAGGTCGGCGGCCGCGCCCTGCGCGGTCCACGCGAAGAGGGCCTGGGCCTCGTCGGGGCTGAGGCCGCTGACGTCGGTCTCCCACCCCTCGAGCAGGACGCACCCCCCGCCGCGACCCTGCTCGGTGTAGACCGGCACCCCCGCCGCGGACAGCGCCTCCATGTCGCGCAGGACGGTCCGCTCGGACACCTCGAGGAGCTCGGCCAGCCGGGCGGCGGTCAGCCGGCCGTGCCGGCGCAGCAGGTAGAGCAGCTGGAGGAGCCGGTCGGCGCGCATCCTCCGATGGTGTCAGGTGAACCTGACAGTCCGTGTCCGGTTAACCCGACAGAGTGGGGACATGACCACGACCACGCAGACCACCGACCCCCGACCCGCCCTGCTCGCCGCGCTCGACCAGGCCGGCCGCCTCGTCCACCAGGTCGGCCCCGGCGACCTCACCCGTCCGACCCCGTGCGAGGAGTACGACGTCCGCGGCCTGCTCGGCCACCTCGTCGCCGTCGAGGGGCGGATCGCCCACATCCTCACCGGCGGGCGGCCGTTCGAGGTCCCGAGCGTCGTCGAGCGGCCGGAGGACGACTGGGCCGCGGCCTGGGACGCCGCCCGCGACCGGGTCGACGCCGTCCTCGCCGACGACGCGTGCCTTCAGGGCACCGTGACCCACCCCATCGGGGTGCTGCCGGCGCCGGCCGCGATCTCGATCTACGTCTCCGAGGTCGCGACCCACGGCTGGGACCTCGCGATGGCGCTGGGCCGCCGCGACGAGCTCGACGACGCCGTCGCCGAGCCGGTGCTCGGCCCGATCCGCCGCGCGCTGCCGGAGTCCGGCCGCGACGGGATGCCGTTCGGCGAGCCCGTCCCGGTCGGTGACGACGCGACGCCGTACGACGCCCTGGTGGCCTGGACCGGTCGCGACCCCCGCTGGACGGCCTGACCTCGTCCGGACACAGGAAACCCCACGTCCTGCCGGCTCCGGCCGCGCGCGGACGTGGGGTTTCCTGTGTTCAGAAGGCGGAGGGGAAGGCGTCTCGGTACGACCGCAGCACCACGCCGCCGTCCGCGCTCGCGTCGACCGACTCGGCGGCGAGCAGCGCGTGGACGATCGCCCGGGTCACGCAGTCGCCCGCGGCGGCCATGAGCGCGAACAGGCCCGGCAGGTCCGGGGCCGGTCGCTCCCCCGTCGCGAGGCAGAACAGCGTGTCCCCGTCGAAGAGGGTGTGCACCGGCGAGATCGCCCGGGCCATCCCGTCGTGGCCGAGCCCGCAGGTCTTCTGCGCCTGGGCCTTGGTCAGCGTCGCGTCCGTCGCGATCACCCCGATGGTCGTCGCCATCGCCGGCCGCTGCCCCTGCGGACCGAGCGTCGCCGCCCGCGCCCGGGCCGCCTCGACGTCGGCCGCCAGCGGCCGCCGCAGCCCCGCGAGCTCGTCGCCGAGGGCGTGCCGGGCGCCGTACGGCTCGCCGGTCGCCGGGTCGACCGCCGACCCGACCGCGTTGACCGCGACGAGGGCCGCGACGGTGACCCCGGTGGGCAGGACGACGCTCGCCGTCCCGATCCCGCCCTTGAGCCCGCCCGCGCTCGCCCCGGTGCCGGCGCCGACGACGCCCTGCGGGACGGGCCCGCCGGTCGCGGCGTCGTACGCCGCCCGGCCGTCCTCCGCCCGCGGGTGGTGACCCCACACGCCGCCGCGACCGAGGTCGAAGAGGATCGCGCCCGGCACGATCGGCACGACCGCCCCCGGCGCCCCCATCGGCCACCCCCGGCCGTCGGCCAGCAGCCCCTGCGCGACGCCGTCGGCGGCGGCCAACCCGAGCGCGCTCCCCCCACCGAGGACGACGGCGTCGACGCGGTCGACGAGGTTGCGCGGGTCGAGCAGGTCGGTCTCCCGCGTGCCGGGGCCGCCCCCGCGCACGTCGACGCCGCAGACGGCCCCGCCGTCCGGGGCGACGACCACGGTCGTGCCGGTCAGCCAGCCGGGCTCGCGCCGGGTCGCGTGCCCGACGCGCAGCCCGGCGACGTCGGTGAGGGCGTTGTGCGGGCCGGGGCGCAGGTCGGTCACGCGGCCCAGCCTGCCACCGCCCGCGCCGCCGTACGACGCCCCGCAGCGTCCGCCCCGGGGGGCACCGGTGCCGCGACGACGCGGACGCACCGACTACGCCGCGACGGTGTGACCCACCTCGCGGGCCCAGCCGCGCAGGGCGGCGGTGAGCGCGGCCCGCACCTCGGCGTCGTACGGCGCCGCGTCGGCCGCGACGAAGAGCGTCACCGTCTCCAGCCGCGCCGCGGCGACGACCCCCGGCCACGGCAGGTCGGCGACGACCCGGGCGATGAGGACACCGGCGTGCCGCCCCGCGTGCTCGGCCACCCAGGTCGGGTGCGCCTGCGCGTCCCACACCCGGGCGAAGCGGTCGAGGAAGCCCGGCTCGGCCGGGGCCCCGGCGGCGCGGGCCGCCTGCAGCCGCAGGGCACCGACGACGAGCGCGTCGTCACCCGACGCGCGTCGGACCCGCAGCGGCTCGCGCACCGGCTGGGCAGCGGACATGCCGGAAGTAGACCACGCGGGCACCCCCGTGGTCAGGAGCGCCGGCCCACCGGACCGGCCGTGCGGGCCCGGCTCAGACGTCGAAGCCGAGCCGGCGCGCGCTGCGCGCCCGCTGGCGCGAGGACCGCAGCCGGCGCAGCCGCTTGACGAGCATCGGGTCGGCGGCGAGCGCGGCCGGGTTGTCGATGAGCGCGTTGAGCACCTGGTAGTACCGCGTCGAGCTCATGTCGAAGAGCTCCTTGATCGCCTGCTCCTTGGCGCCGGCGTACTTCCACCACTGCCGCTCGAAGGCGAGGATCTCCTGGTCCCGGGCGTCCAGCGTCGGGACGGGGGCGCTCGGCTGCTCGTGCTGCTGCTGGGCGTTCACCGGGTCCACGCTTCCTGTCGGGTGTGCTGCGCCGAGCACCCCGCGGGGCCCGTCGGCGGGGCCACTCTACGGCGAAATGACAGGCGTGTCATTCGCCCGGACGGGCGTCCCGACGGTGTCCGCGCCGGCGCCGACCCCACGGGTCACACCGGCCCCAGAGGCCCCGTCGAGCCGCTCAGGTCATCGAGTTGAGGACGACCCGGATGTCCTCCTCGCTGGTCTCCGGGTTGACGACGGCGATGCGCGTGACGGTCTCCCCCTCGTGCGAGGTGGGCACGACGAAGGCGACCTGCTCGTCGAGCAGCCGCTGCGACCACACCGCGTAGTCGGCCGGGGTCCAGCCCACCCGCCGGAAGACGACCACCGACAGGTCGCGCTCGCGCAGCACCTCGAGGTAGGGCCGCCGCCCGATCTCCTCCTCCGCGTAGGCCGCCACCTGCAGGGTCCGCTCGACCGCGTCGGTGTAGGCCTGCGTGCCGTGCGTCGCGAGCGAGTACCACAGCGGCAGCCCGCGGGCCCGCCGCGTCAGGCCGACCGAGTAGTCCGTCGGGTTCCACTCCGGGGCCTCGGTGAGGATGTCGAGGTACGACGCCTTCTGGGTGTGCGCCGCCCGCGCGAGGGCCGGGTCGCGGTAGAGCAGCGCGCAGCAGTCGAAGGGCGCGAAGAGCCACTTGTGCGGGTCGACGATGAACGAGTCGGCCTGCTCGATCCCGTCGTAGAGGTGCCGCACGGACGGCGCGGCGAGCCCGGCGCCGCCGTACGCGCCGTCGACGTGGAACCACACGCCGTACTCCGCGCAGACCTCCGCCACCGCGGCCAGGTCGTCGACGACGCCGAAGTTCGTCGTCCCCGACGTGGCGACGACGGCGAAGAAGGTCTGCGCGCCGTGCTCCTCCAGCGTCGCCCGCAGCGCGGCCGCCGACAGCCGCCAGTGCTCGTCCATGGGCACGGTGACGAGCTCGGCGTCCATGACGTCGCACGCGGACTGGATGGACGAGTGGGCCCCGTACGTCGTCGCGACCCGCCAGGGCCGCACGTCGGAGCCGGCGGCGACGGCGCGCGCCCGCGCCGAGTGCCGCGCGGCGACCAGCGCGGAGAGGTTGCCGATCGTCCCGCCGGGGACGAAGACGCCGCCCGCCTGCGGCGGTAGCCCGGCGAGGTCGGCGATCCAGCGCAGCGCCTCGTTCTCGGCGTGGACCGCGCCGGCCCCCTCGAGCCACGAGCCGCCGTAGATCGACGACGCGCCGACGACGACGTCGAAGGCGGCTGCCTCCTTGGTCGGTGCGCACGGGATGAAGGACAGGTAGCGCGGGTGGTCGACCGACAGGCACGCGGGCGCGAGGACCTCGGCGAAGACCTCGAGCGCCTTCGCGGCGCCGAGCCCCTCGGGGGTGACGGTCCGGCCGGCGGCCTCGGCGAGCTCCTCCGGGGAGCGCGGGGCGTCGAGCGGGACGGGGTCGAGGCTGAGGCGGTCGGCGGCGTAGGCGAGCACCGCGTCGATCGTCGCGCGGGTGCTGGTCTGGTCGAAGCGGTGCACGCGCGGAGTCTAGGAGCGCGCGGCGCTCCCCGGTGCCGCGGCGACGGGACCGTCGCCGAGGAGCACCGCCCGCAGCTGCTCCGCGGTGTCGACGAGGTGGTCGGGGCGGGCGGCCGCGAGCGCCTCGCGCGACTCCGCGCCCCAGCTGACCGCCACCGACGCCATCCCGGCCGCCTGCGCGGCGAGCACGTCGACGACGGCGTCCCCGACGTACGTCGCCCCGCCCGGCGTCCCGCCGACCCGGGCCACCGCCTCGAGCAGGGGCGCGGGGTCGGGCTTGTGCTCGGTGGTGTCCTCGAGCCCGACCAGCGCGCCGAGGTAGGGCGCCGCCCCGACCAGCTCGGTGCAGGTCGCCGCGATGTCGCGCATCTTCGACGTCGCGACGGCGACCCGCGCGCCGGCGGCGGCGAGGTCGGCGAGGACCTCGGTCACGCCGTCGTACCGGCGGATGAGCTCGGCGGTGTGCGCGCGGTTCCACGCGACGTAGGTCGTGAAGAGCTCGTCGGCCCGCTCCGGCCACCCGGCGCGGAACGTGCGGATGAGCGGCTGCCCGATCCACGAGCGCAGCTCGGCCTCCGGCGGGACCTCGCCGACCACCTGCTCGAAGGCGTGCCGGTAGCTGGCGAGGATGAGCGGGATGGTGTCGGCGATCGTGCCGTCGAGGTCGAACACGACGACGGGTCGCGGTCCGTGCGGGTCCACGGGACCGATCCTGCCGCAGCCTCCGCCGACCGGCGCGGGGGGTCGTCGTACGCGGGAGTAGGTTGCTGACCGTGCCCGCCCGCCCGCTCGAGGAGCTCGTCCACCCGACCTGGCTGCCGGCCCTCGAGCCGGTCCGCGAGCGCGTCGCGGCGATGGGCGCGTTCCTGCGCGAGGAGGTCGCGTCGGGCCGCGGCTACCTGCCCGCCGGCGAGCACGTCCTGCGCGCGTTCGAGCAGCCCTTCGACGAGGTCCGGGTGCTCGTCGTCGGCCAGGACCCCTACCCGACGCCGGGGCACCCCGTGGGGCTGAGCTTCTCCGTCGCCCCCGACGTGCGACCGCTGCCGGCGAGCCTGCGCAACATCGTCGCCGAGCTCGGGACCGACCTGGGGCTGGCCGCGCCGTCCTCCGGCGACCTCACGCCGTGGACGCGCCAGGGCGTCCTGCTGCTCAACCGCGTCCTCACCGTCACCCCCGGGAAGCCGGCCAGCCACCAGGCCAAGGGGTGGGAGGAGGTCACCGAGCAGGCCATCACCGCCCTCGCCGCCCGCGGCGGCCCGCTCGTCGCGATCCTCTGGGGGCGCCAGGCCCGCACCCTCGCCCCGCTGCTCGGGGACGTCCCCCTCGTCGAGAGCGCTCACCCCTCACCCCTGTCGGCCCGCTCGGGCTTCTTCGGCTCGCGGCCCTTCAGCCGCACGAACGCGTTGCTGGAGGAGCAGGGCGGCCGGCCCGTCGACTGGAGCCTCACGTGAGCCCCCACCCGCACGACCCCCGCACCACCCGGCTGACCGAGCCGCGGCCGTGGACCCGCTACGTCGCGATCGGCGACTCGTTCACCGAGGGCATGTCCGACCCGGACCCGGAGCACGAGGACCGCTTCATCGGCTGGGCCGACCGGCTCGCGCAGCGGCTGGCGGTCGAGGCGGCCGCGCACGACCAGGACCTCGGCTACGCCAACCTCGCCGTCCGCGGCCGGCTGCTCGCCGACGTCGTCGGCCCGCAGCTCGACGCCGCGCTGGCGCTGGAGCCGGACCTGGTGAGCATCGTCGGTGGCGCGAACGACGTGCTGCGCCCGAAGGTCGACGTCGACGACCTCGCGGTCCGGCTCGAGGCGGCGGTGGCGCGGATCCGTGCGACCGGGGCGGACGTGCTCATGGCGACGCCGGCCGACCCGTACAAGGCGCCGGTGATCCGTGCGGTCCGCGGCCGCCTGGCGACGTACGTCGCCTGCATCTGGGGCATCGCGCAGCGGCAGGGGGCGTTCGTCCTCGACCAGTGGACCCAGCCGTTCCTGCGCGACTGGCAGGTGTGGGCCGACGACCGGATCCACATGCGCCCCGAGGGGCACCGACGGATCGCCGAGGCGGCCGCGTGGACGCTCGGGCTGGAGACCGACGAGGCCGACTGGCGCGGCCCGCTGCCGCCGGCCTCGCTCCCGCACGGGCGCGAGGCCGTCGAGGCCAACGTCCGGTGGGCGCGGGAGTACGTCGGCCCGTGGGTCCAGCGCCGGCTGCGCGGCACCTCGTCCGGCGACACGGTGAGCGCGAAGTACCCGACGGTCGTCCCGCTCACCCCGCCCTCGCGCGACTGAGCCGGACCCGAGCCGACCCCCGCGAATCGGATTCGGTCCGCTCGGCTCGGGTCGTGACGGGAGCCGAGTGACACGAACCCGCTTCGGCCGGGTCTCCTGACTCGGACTCGGTCCGCTCGGCTCGGGTCGTGAGCCGAGCCGAGCGCCACGAATCCGATTCGGGTCAGCCCGGGGTGACGGGCCGCAGCAGCGCGGCGGTCGCGTCGGCGCGGGCGTGCTCGGCCCACGCCAGCGGCGTCGTCCCGTACGTCGCGTCGCGGACCGTCGGGTCCGCGCCCGCCTCGAGCAGCGCGCGGACCAGCTCGACGTCGCCCACCCACGCGGCGTGGTGCAGCGCGGTACGGCCCTCGTACGGCGCGTCGAGGTCGCCGCCCGCCGCGGCGAGGGCCCGTACGGCGTCCGGCGTCCCCGCGCGGGCCACCGGCGGCAGCCCGCGGCGGGCCCGCCAGGGCGTGGGAGCGTCGGCCGTCGTGCCGTCGGAGAAGCCGTGCTCGGCCAGCAGCGCGAGCCGGTCGGTGAACCCGTGGTCCCGCGCCCAGTCGACCTGGCGGCGGACCATCTCGTCCGGGGTCTCCAGGGCCTCCCCCAGTCGCCGGTGCCACGCCCCGCCGGGGCCGTGCCCCAACCCGAGCGGCAGGAGCACCCGCAGGTGCTCGTCGTCGCGGGCGAACATCCGGTCGTAGAGCGTCTGCGCGTCGTTGGGGTCGGCGCCGTGGGCGACGAGGAGCCGTGCGAGGGCCGCGCCCTGCGGGTGCGCCGGCTGCCGTCCCGGCCCCTGCTCGCCGCCGCCGAAGCAGCCGGTGAGGACGGTGAACGGGGTCGGCGCCCCCTGCCACAGGTAGCCCGCCTCGGGGTCGGCGCCCGCGTCGAGCAGCAGGGCCGCCGTCGTGAGCGGGTCCCGTTGCGGCACACGGGAGTACGCGACGTGGAAGAGCATCGTCCAGCCGAAGGGTCCGCCCTGCGCACGCGCCAGCGCCGGCTCCCGGGCCAGGTGGGCGGCGACCGCGTCGGGGTCGGCGACGGTCGCGGCGACGTACGGGTCCCGTTGCGGCGCAGCAGGATCCGTGGCCAGCAGGTCGCGGGCGACGGCCCAGCGGTCCGGGCCGTCGGAGGCGTCGTACACCAGGCAGGCGTGGGCGAGCAGTCGTGCGACGGGATCCTCGCCGGGGTCGGTGCTCGTGTCGCGGCCGAGC
The DNA here is from genome assembly GCF_006715055.1 of Lapillicoccus jejuensis. NCBI lineage: Bacteria > Bacillati > Actinomycetota > Actinomycetes > Micrococcales > Intrasporangiaceae > Lapillicoccus > Lapillicoccus jejuensis. The sequence continues at coordinate 2,109,036 of NZ_VFMN01000001.1, read as the reverse complement.
CGCTCGGCGGTGCGCAGGTAGTCGCGCAGCCGCGGCCAGCTGGAGAAGCCGTGCCGACGGGCGACGGCGTACAGGGCGGTGGCGAGCGGCAGGGTCGCCGCGTCGACGGGCCGGCCGATGACGCGCTCGACGAGCGCGAGCGCCTCGGCGTCCCCGTCGCGGACGGCGCGCTGCAGGCGCCGGGCGTCGCGGCGGAACCGCTCGAGGTGCGGCCGGTGGGGCAGGGTGACGGCCACCGGGGCCTCCTTCCGTGAGCCCGCGGTCCGCTGCGCCGGGCCGGAAAGAGGGGTGCGTCCGGTCGGGTCCTGCTCCAGGGGGGGCTGAGCCCCTTCCCGCGGACCGGTGGCGACCTGGACGCCGCGTCCAGGCTAGGGCGGGGCGGCGCGCCGGGCAAGGGTCGGTCGGGGGCGGCCCAGGGTCGTTCCCGAGTGCGAGGGCCCGGCCCGCGCACCTACGCTCGGACCATCGGCCACACCGGGCCGCAGCGGGCCGTCGCCCGCCGAGCACAGGAGGAGCCGTCGATGGGCTTCATGGACAAGCTGAAGCAGAAGGCCGACGAGTACGACCTGCAGGGCAAGGCCGACAAGCTCGCCCAGCAGATCGAGAAGGGCACCCAGCAGGCCGTCGAGAAGGCCGGCGAGCTCGCCCACGAGAACCGCGACAAGATCGCCACCGGAATCGACAAGGCCGGCGCGACGTTCGACGAGCGCACCCAGGGCAAGTACTCCGACAAGGTCGCGAAGGCCAAGGACCTCGCCGCGAAGGGCGTGGACAAGGTCGCCGAGCAGCGGCCCGGGGTCGCCGAGGGCGGTGCCGCAGCGGCGGGGGCGGCCGAGGGCACGACGGCGTACGGCGTCTCGGACCCGACGCCGCAGGACGCCACCCCGCAGGACGCCGTGCACCCGCCGGCCTACGGCACGACGACCCCGACCGCGACGACCCCGACCGCGCCGACCACCGGCACGCCCGGGACGACGCCGACCCCGTCGGCCGGCGCCACCCCGCCGCCCGGTCCGGCCGACCCCGTCATCTGACGGGTCCGATCCCCCGGGGCGTCACGCCCCCGGCAACAGCGCCCGCAGCGCGCCGACCGTGTCGGCGTCCTGCGGGCGCTTGTCGTCGCGGTACCCCTTGACCCGGGCGAACCGCAGCGCGATCCCGCCCGGGTAGCGGCTCGACCGCTGCACCCCGTCGAGCGCGATCTCGACGACGGTGGTCGGCTCGACGTGGACGACGTGCGCCGTGCGCCGCGTCTCGATCGACTGGAAGTGCTCGGTCTGCCAGCGCAGCAGCTCGTCGGTCAGGCCCTTGAACGTCTTGCCGACCATGACGTAGCCGCCGGGCTCGCCGTACTCCCCCTGAGGGTCGAGCGCGCCGAGGTGGAGGTTGGACAGCCACCCCTGCCGCCGTCCCGACCCCCACTCGCAGGCGAGGACGACGAGGTCGTAGGTGTGCACCGGCTTGACCTTGACCCAGCTCTTGCCGCGGCGGCCGGCGGCGTACGGCGCGTCGACCCCCTTGACGACGATCCCCTCGTGCCCGGCGGCCAGAGCCTCACGCGAGACCCGTTCGGCGACAGCGGGATCCGCGGTCACCTCGCCGGGGATGCGGTGCTCGGCGGCGACCCGCTCGAGCTCGGCGAGCCGCGCCGACAGCGGCTCGTCGAGCAGGTCGCGGCCGTCGACGTGCAGGACGTCGAAGAACCACGGGCGCAGCAGCGTCTCGCGGGGGGCGTCGGCGCCGAAGCGGGACATCGTGTCCTGGAACGGCCGGGGCGCGCCGTCCTCGTCGAGCGAGAGCGTCTCGCCGTCGAGGATGACGTCGTCGACGGCGAGGGAGCGCACGACGTCGACGACCTCGGGGACGCGGTGGGTGATGTCGGCGAGGCTGCGTGTGTAGACGTGGACGTCGTCGCCGCGGCGGTGCACCTGGATCCGCGCACCGTCGAGCTTCCACTCGACCGACGCCTCGCCGGTCACCTCGAGCGCCGAGGCCGGGTCGGCGGCGGTGGAGGCGAGCATCGGCAGGACGGGCCGGCCGACCTGCAGGCCGACGGCGGCGACCGCGTCGGGCCCGTCGACGAGGGCGAGCCTGGCGGTCTCGCCGAGGTCGCCGGTGAGCATGGCGGCGCGCCGTACGGCGTCGCCCGGGGCGTCGGCCGCGCGGGCGACGGCGTCGAGCAGGACGCCCTCGAGGGCGCCGGTGCGCATCTCCCCGATGAGGACGCGACCGACGAAGTCCTGCTCGTCGGCCGTGGCCCGCGAGGTGAGGTCGCGTAGCGCGGTGCTGCGCAGGGCGGCCGAGCCGGAGCCGGCCGTCGTGAGCAGCCGGTCGAGCAGCGCGTCGAGGTCGGCGACGGTGAGCGTGGGGGCGTCGGCCGGCTCCCCCATCACCGACGACAGCTGGCGCCAGCCGACGCCGACACGGCCCTGGCGGGCGCGGCCGACGAGGAACCCCACCGCCGGCGCGATCTCGTCCGCGGGAAGCCGGCGCAGCAGGTCGGCGAGGGCCTCGACCTTGGTCAACCGGGACCGGGTCGCGGCGACCGTCGCGGCGGTGTCGACGAGCTCCTTCAGCAGCACCGCCCGATCCTCGCACCGCCCACCGACACCCGCTCCCGTCGTGGAGCGGCCCCAGACATTATCGGGTCGCCCGATAAACGTGACCTTCGCCGGAGAACCGTTCTCCGGCAGGGCCGGACAATATCGGGCGACCCGATAATGTCCGGGGCCGCGTCCGTCAGGCGGAGGCGAGGCGGGCGGCCCAGTCGGCGACGGCGGCGCGCACCCCGTCGGTCGCGGACTCGAGGCGGAACGTGGCGCCGCAGGTGCCGAGCGAGAACACGAGCCACGCGGGGTCGCGGGCGGCCATCTCGATCCGGCAGCGGGTCTCGTCGACGGCAACGACGCTGGCCCACCGCCCGAGCCGCTTCTCGACGTCGGCGGCCGGCGCGTCGACGACGGCGACCATCCGCTCGTCCTCGCGCTCCCACCGCGAGAGCCCCTGGCGCACGAAGGCCGCCGGGTCACCGCCCGGGACCGACCTCGGCCGGAACCGCGCCCGCGTCCCCGCCGGCTCCCGCAGCCGGTCGAGCCGGAACGAGCGCCAGTCCTGCCGCTCGAGGTCGTATGCGACGAGGTACCACCGCCGCCCGACCGTGACGAGGCGGTGCGGCTCGACGTGCCTGCCCCGGTCCTCGCCCGGCGCCGACCCGGCGGCCGCGGTGTAGCGGAACCGCAGCCGCTCCTCGTCGCGGGTCGCCTGCGCGACCGTCGCGAGCACGTCGGCGCGCACCTCGGGCGCCCGCGCGAAGGGCGAGTCGTCGGTCACCGCGCGCAGCGCCTCGGCCCGCCGACGCAGGCGCGGCGGCAGCACCTGCACGACCTTCGACAGCGCGCTCACCGACGCCTCGGCCAGCGGACCGGACGTCAGCTGCGCCGCGCCGTTGAGCGCGACGGCCATGGCGATCGCCTCGTCCTCCTCCACGGTGAGCGGCGGCATCGCCGCGCCCGCCCCGAGCTGGTACCCACCGGCCGACCCGCGCGCCGCGTCGACCGGGTACCCCAGCTCGCGCAGCCGCTCGACGTCGCGGCGCAGCGTCCGCTCGCTCACCTCGAGCCGCTCGGCCAGCTCCGGCCCGGGCCAGAAGCGGTGGGTCTGCAGCAGCGACAGCAGTCGCAGGGTGCGGGCGCTCGTCGTGGCCATGCCCCCAGACTCTGCCACCATCAGGCCAGGAACTGACCGGATGGGCTCCTAGCGTCGAGGTACCACCTCGACGAAGGAGCCCGACATGACCAGCCTCGCGTACGACGCCCCGCCCACCCCGGCCGCCGCCGCACCGGACCTGCCCACCGGCCGGGCCCGCACGCTCGCCCTCGTGGCCCTGCTGCTCGCCTCCGCGATGGAGCTGCTCGACGTCACCATCGTCAACGTCGCGCTGCCGAGCATCGAGCGCGGCCTCGGGGCGTCGGCGGTCCAGCTGCAGTGGATGGTCGCCGCCTACCCGTTGGCCTTCGCCGTCGCGCTCGTCACCGGCAGCCGGCTCGGCGACCGCTTCGGGCGCCGCCGCCTCTTCATCGTCGGCCTCGTCGCCTTCACGCTCATGTCCGCGGCGTGCGGACTCGCCCCCGGCGCGAGCGAGCTCGTCGTCTTCCGCGCCCTCCAGGGTCTCGGCGCCGCCGCGATGATCCCCCAGGTCCTCACGTGCATCCAGGTCCTCTACCCGCTGGCCGAGCGCGCGGCGGCCATGGGCGTCTTCACCGCGCTGGCCGGTGTGACCTCGGTCCTCGGCCCGGTCGTCGGCGCCGTCCTCACCACCGTCGACGTCGCCGGTCTCGGCTGGCGAAGCATCTTCCTCGTCAACGTCCCTGTCGGCGTCGTCGCCCTCCTCGCGGCCCTGCGCCTGGTCCCCGAGTCGCGGTCGGAGCGCCGTCCCGGCCTCACCCCGGTCGCCGTCCTCGCCCTCGCCGGCACCCTGCTCGCGATCCTCCTGCCGCTCACCGTCGGCCGCGAGCACGGCTGGCCCGTCGGCGGGTTCGTCGTCATGGCCGCCGGCCTCGTCGCCCTCGCGGCGCTCGTGCGCCGCCAGCTCCACCTCGCCGCCACCGGCCGCGAGCCGCTCGTCGCCCTCGGCCTCTACCGGGTCCGCAGCTTCGCCGCCGGCTCGCTGGTCCACGCCATGCTCTTCGTCGCGATGTCCGCAACCTTCCTCTGCCAGACCGTCTACCTCCAGGCCGGTCTCGGCTGGTCGGTCCTGCACGCCGGTCTCGCCGCGCTGCCCTACGCCGTGACGACGTCGCTCGCCGCCGGCCTCGGGATGGCCGTCCTCGTCCCGCGGATCGGGCCGCGCGTCCTCCAGCTCGGTGCCCTCGTCTGGGCCGTCGGCACCCTCGCGATGGTCGCGACGGTGCACCTCGCCGGGGCGGGCGCGTCGACGTGGGTCTTCGTCCCCGCCTTCGTCCTCAGCGGCGCCGGCTTCGGGCTGCTCGTCGCACCGGTCGGGATGTTCACCATCGCCGACGTCCCCGTCGCCGACGCCGGCTCGGCGTCGGGTCTGCTCGGGACGACCGGCCAGCTCGGCAGCGCCGTCGGCGCGGCCGTCGTCGGGACGCTGTTCTTCTCGGTCGCCGTCGCCCAGCGCGCCACGACGCCGTACGGCGCCCTCGCCCCCGCCTTCGAGGTCGTCCTCCTCGTCCTCGTCGGCCTGCTCGTCGTCGTCGCCGTCGCGGCCGGTCGGCTGCCCAGGACGGCGCCGACGGCCTGACGCGCCGTCGTGCCCGCCCCCGGGCGGGTCAGCGGCTCGCCGGCGGACCGCCGGCCATGCCGCCCCCGCTCGGGGTGGTCCGCGTGTCGACCGGGACGGCGAGCGACACGGCGAGGCCCGAGGTGACCGACCCGGTGACCGTGCCGAGCTCGTGGACCCCGCCGTCGTCGCCGAAGACGCCGTCGCTGTCGAGCGACACCCTCGCGAGGTTGGCCACGGACGCCTCGTACCCGGCGGTCGCGTACACCTGCTCGCAGGTCGCCTGCGGCAGCGCCACCTGCGACGTCGCGACCGCGTTGCCCGCGTCCGTGACGTCGGCGACGTCGGGGTACACCTCGACGTGGATGTGCGGCCACCGCCCGTCGTAGCAGGCCGGGAAGATGCTCGTGAAGCTCACCCGCCCGGCGCTGTCGGCGACCTGCACCCCGCGCAGGTGGTCCTGGTCCGTGACCCCGTCCGAGTAGAGCGAGTAGCGGCCCTCCCGGTCGGCGTGCCACACGTACACGGCCGCGCCGGCGTACGGCGCCCCGCCGTTCGCGAGGTCGGTCAGCATGAGGGTGAGCGTCATCGGCACCCCTTTGGCGGTGCCGTTCATCCCGGCGAAGCTCGAGCGGAGGTCGGACCGCACGACCCCGCTGCTCTCGAGGACGTCGGGGCCGTTCGACCCGTCCCCGGGGTAGGGGCCGGCCGTCTCGTCCGGGATCTCGGTCGTCACGTCGGCCGCGTCGCTCGCCGTCGTCCCGGTGGACGACGAGGACGACGAGGACGACGTGGAGGACGAGGAGGACGTCGTCGCGGTCGACGCGCTGCTCGCCGCCCCGCACGCGGCCAGCCCCAGCGTCACCCCGCCGAGACCGAGCGCCCGCAGCAGCCCACGTCGGCTCATCGTCGTCAGGTCGAACCCGAGCCCTTGGTCCTGCACCTCCTCGTCGGGCCGCGGCAGCACCCGTCCCTCTTAGCGGGGAGCGGGCGACGGGGTGGTGGGTCGGGGGGTGGGCTGCGCCATGGCGGTCTCCGGTCGTCGTACGGCGCGTCGGCCGCGAGGTGGGTGGGTGCTCCCACCGTCCGGGGGCCGCCCGTCGCGACCCTTCGACGCTCCTGGGCGGTGTCTGTGAGCGTCCGGGACGCGGACCGCCGCAGGGCCGGCACGCCCGCGTGGCAGGATCGCCCGCATGCAGGTGACCGCGCTGCGGGTGTACCCCGTGAAGTCCTTCGGCGGCCTCGAGGTCGACGCCGCCGACGTGGAGCCGCAGGGCCTGGCCGGCGACCGGCGGTGGTGCGTCGTCGACGAGGCGGGCACCGTCGTCACCGCCCGCGAGTGCCACGGGCTGCTGCGCCTCACCGCCGAGGTCGTTGACGAGGACACGATCCGGGTGACCGACCGGGCCGACGGCGCGAGCATCCTCGTCGACACCCCGCTCGGGCTCCCGCCGGTCCCCGTGTCCGTCTCGCGGATGCCCTTCGCCGCACCCGCCGACGCCGACGTGGGCGACTGGCTGACCGAGCGGGTCGGCCGCCGGCTGCGGCTGGTGTGGCAGGAGGACCCCTCGAGCCGCCCCGTCTCCGGCGCGCACGGGGGGCACCCCGGCGACGTCGTGTCGCTCGCGGACACCGGCCCGCTGCTGCTCGCCAGCGAGACCTCGATGGACCGGCTCAACGCGTGGGTCGCCGAGGGCGCGGACGTCCCCGACCCGGCCGACCTCGACCCCGAGGACCTCAGCGACACGAGCGCCGCGCCGACCCTCGAGCCGCTCGACATCCTGCGCTTCCGGCCCAACGTCGTCGTCGACGGCGACGAGCCCTTCGCCGAGGACGGCTGGCCGACCGTGCGCATCGGGGACGTCGACTTCCGCACGACCGAGCTGTGCGACCGGTGCGTCATGACGACCATCGACCCGGTCACCCTCGCCGGTGGCAAGGAGCCCATCCGCACCCTGGCCCGGCACCGCCGCTGGGACGGCCGGACCTGGTTCGGCACCCGCCTCCTCCCGCTGACCACCGGCACCCTGCACGTCGGCGACGCCGTCGTCCCCGGCCGCTGACACCCGCGTCCCGCGATACCACTTCCCGAGCACCTGGACGAAGGAGACCCACCGCACCATGGCGATGTTCGAGGACCAGCCGCAGCGACCGGCGGCGTACGAGCGCTTCGTCCACGAGGTGCCGTCGTGGTTCCGCGACGCCAAGCTCGGCATCTTCGTGCACTGGGGCGCCTACTCGGTGCCGGCCTGGGCCGAGCCGGTCGGCGAGCTCGGCACGCTCGACGACGAGTACTGGTTCGCCCACGTCCCCTACGCCGAGTGGTACGCCAACACGATCCGCATCGACGGCAGCCCGGCGCAGCAGCACCACCGCGAGGTGTGGGGCGGCCGCCCGTACGACGACTTCCTCGACCTCTGGCGGGCCGAGGACTTCGACCCCGACGAGCAGGCCGCCCTCTTCGCCCGGGCCGGCGCCCGCTACGTCGTCCCGACGACGAAGCACCACGACGGCATCACGCTGTGGGACGCGCCCGGCACCGACGGCCGCGACACCGTCGCCCGCGGCCCGCGACGCGACCTCGTCGGCGCCTACGCCGACGCCGCCCGCCGCCACGGGCTCCGGTTCGGCACCTACTACTCCGGCGGCCTCGACTGGCACGTGCGCGACCTCGGCCCGATCACCCGCGGCCTCGACGGCATCGCGCAGAAGCCGGTGGACGAGGAGTACACGGCGTACGCGAACGCCCATCTGCTCGACCTGGTCGAGCGCTACCGACCCGACCTGCTGTGGGGCGACATCGACTGGCCCGACGCCGGCAAGCCCGAGGGCCCGCTGTCCTTCACCCACGTCCTCGACGCCTTCTACGCGGCCAACCCCGAGGGCGTCGTCAACGACCGCTTCGGCCTGACCCACTGGGACTTCCGCACCAGCGAGTACCAGCAGGGCCGCTCGGCCGAGGCCGACGACGCCTGGGAGAACTGCCGCGGCATCGGCTTCTCCTTCGGCTACAACCAGGTCGAGGGCCCCGAGCACCACCTCGACGGCCCGGCCGCCGTCCGGCACCTGCTCGACGTCGTCTCCCGCGGCGGCAACCTCCTGCTCGACGTTGGCCCCGACGCCGCCGGCCGCATCCCCCCGCTGCAGCGCGCCTGCCTCGAGCAGCTCGGCGACTGGATGGAGCGGCACGGCGACGCCGTCCACGGCACCCGTCCGCTCGCCGCGGCGGTCGCCCGCCCGACCCACGACGGCGACGACCCCGGGGGCCCCTGGCTGCGCTGGACCGCGAGCGCCGACCACCGGACGGCGTACGGCGTCGTCGACGCGGGGCCCGGCGACGTGCGCCTCACCGCCGACCCCGACCGGGTCGACCCCGCCGGTGCCCGCCTGCTCGACGGCACCACCGACGGCACGCCGGTGCCGGCGGTCGCCGACGGCGACGGCGTCCGGGTCACCGTCCCCGCCCCCGCCGTCCCCGGCCCCCAGGTCGTCGCGCTGCCCGTGCGCTGACGCGCGCCCCCCTCGCGAAGGACCGGTCCGCGCACTAGGTTCGGCGCCATGGCCGACCGCTCCCGCCACCTCGTCGGACTCCTGCTCGGCGCCGAGGAGGACTGGCCCACCGCGTTCGAGGAGATCCTGCGCCGCGTGGGGCGCCTGACCGACGCGAGCGGTCGGGTGCACGAGGTCGAGGCGGAGCGGCTGACCATCGAGCCCTTCGAGCTGACCGACCCGGTCCGCCCGGGCCTGGTCATCGACCGGCTCGCGTACTGGTACTACCACCCGCGCGAGTGGCTGAAGAAGGCCGCGCTGATGGACGGGACCTACCTGCTCAACAGCCCGTTCACCTTCCAGTCGATGGAGAAGCACAGCGCCTACTGCGCGATGCTGCGGCTCGGGCTGAAGATCCCGCGCACCGTCCTCGTGCCCTACAAGAACCCCGTCGACAACGTCCGCTGGGCCTACACGTCGGCCAAGTACAACCGCCCCTTCGACCTCGACGCCATCGCCGACGAGCTCGGATACCCGCTCTACATGAAGCCGTTCGACGGCGGCGGCTGGCGCGGCGTCTCGCGGGTCGACGACCGCGCCGCGCTGCACCGTGCGTACGACGCCTCGGACGAGATGCTCATGCACCTCCAGGCGACGGTCGAGTACGACGTCTTCGCCCGCGCCCTGTCCATCGGCCCCGAGACGATGGTCATGGACTTCCGCCCCGACGAGCCGATGCACAACCGGTACGCCGTCTCGCACGACTTCCTCTCCCCGAAGGCGGGGGCCGAGTGCGCGCGGATCAGCCGCATCATCAACGCCTTCTTCGGCTGGGAGTTCAACTCCGCCGAGATGCTCGTCGCCGGCGACGAGATCTACCCGATCGACTACGCCAACGCCTGCCCCGACGTCGCCGTCACCTCGCTGCACTACTACTTCCCGTGGGCGATCACCGCGCTCGTGCGCTGGTCGACCTACTGCCTCGTCACCGGCCGCACCCAGTCGGTCGACCTGCGCACGCGCGCCTACTACGAGATCGCCGACGACGAGTCGCTCTCGTACGACGCCAAGCTCACCGCCTACTCGGCCCTCGCCGACGAGCACTTCGAGACCGACCGCTACCGGCAGTGGTGCGACGAGATGCTGCCCCACCTGCCCGAGCGGGTGCACGACTACGTCACCGGCCCCGCGTTCGACGCGATGCTGCGCCGCACGGTCGAGGCGACGTACCCCGCGCACGAGCAGGAGCGCTTCATGGCCCACTTCCGCGGCCTGGTCGGCCTGTGGGCCCAGGAGCAGACGCGGGCCTGACCCACCGGCGGCGGCGACCCCACCCGCCGAAGGTTCACCCGTTCGGCTGACGTCCAGGGCATTGCCAGGCTGTCCGTTATGCCCGTAATCTTCAGGGGTCGGACCGGCTCCCCACCCCGGACCGAGGGCGGCCCCACCGCCCGATCCGTCGTCGTCCCGCGCTGCCCGCCGGACGGGACCGGACCGCACCGTCCTGCCGTACTCGGACCGCACGACCCGCACGACCCGCACGACCCGCACCTCCCCACCTCCCCACCTCCCCACCTCCCCACACCGTCCCGCCCCACCCCACGGGCCCGGACGCCTCTGCGAAGGACCTCCCGCAGTGATCCCAGTGACCCCACAGACCCTCCCCCTCGGGCGTCCCGCCCGTCGCCTGGCCGCGGCCGGCGCCGCCGCGCTCGCCCTCACCGCCCTCACCGGCACGACCGCGGGGGCCATCGGCCCGCGCCCGGTCTCCGGTCAGTCGCCCGTCTCCGGCACCGGCTCCGGCCCGACCGTCGACGGCGGCACCCTCGGCTCGGTCGGCGGGACGACGTACCCCTCCGCGGCCGACCCGGGCTGGGTCCCGGTCACCGCGGCCCCGCCCGCCGCCGGCCTCACCGCGCTGCCCGTCCGCATCGTCCGGGTCGCCACGACCGCGCAGCTGACCGCCGCCCTGGCCGCCCCCCGCCCCGGTGACCGCATCGAGCTGGCCACGGGCACGTACGCCGGCCCGGTCACCCTCAAGGGCTCGGGCACCGCCGACCACCCGGTCGTCGTCGCGGCGGCCGCCGGGGCGACTCCGGTCATCGCGACCCCGAACCAGCGCTACCCCTCCTGCGGCGCCACCGGCCCGGACGAGGACAAGACGCTGTCCTTCATGCAGGGCGCGAGCCACTGGGTCCTCACCGGCCTGACCATCCGCGGGGGCGTGAAGATCTCCTCGCTCGGCGCGGACGAGGTGCAGAACTGGCAGAAGGCCATGATCAACACGCACAACTGGGCCGCCCGCCGCGGGGTGCCCGGGGCGTCGTACCCGGCCAACCCGGCCGCGTCGCGGACGCTGCGCTCCTACTTCGCCGGCGTCACCGGCAAGCCCCTGGCGCCGACCCAGGACATCCAGCTGCTCGGCAACACCCTCACCGGCAAGGGCGTCTTCGGGCGCTTCTCCGAGTGGGGCGTCATCGCCGGCAACACGATCACGGACATCGCCTGCGGCACCGGCCCGGCGCTGTGGCTGGCCAACTACTCGCACGGCAACCTCATCGCCGACAACGACGTCTCGCACGTCGCGACCTCGACGGCCAGCCACTACATGCAGGAGGGCATCCGCCTGGGCAACGGCTCCGACTACAACGTCGTCGCCGGCAACAAGGTGCACGACCTCGACCGCAACGGCCGGGCCTTCACCACCGACCAGGACTCGTCCTTCAACCTCTTCACGAGCAACGTCGCGGACAACGTCACCATCGGCTTCAACGAGCAGCAGTCCGGGTGGGGCAACACCTGGACCCTCAACGTCGCCAACCGCGCGTCCTCCGCCGCCTTCAGCTTCCGCATGGAGGACGTCCGCCTGGCCGCGCCGTCGAAGGACACGAGCTCCTACTACACCGTCGTGACGTGCAACATCGCGACGAACAGCGCCGTCGACCTGCAGGCCGGGGCGATGGCGGGCGCGACCTTCCGCGGCAACAGCTTCGGGCGGATCGCGATCGGACAGGCCCTCGCGGGCTACTGGAGCGGGCAGGGCGACCGGTGGAACGACACCTCGCTGGCCCCCAGGAGCACCCCGAGCGGTTCGGCGCCCGCTGCCACGGGCTGCTGAACCTCGGGGCGGGACCGGCTGCAGGCAGGCGCCGTCCCGTCCCGACACGCTGCCCCGCTGGGAGGGGAGGTTCCTGGCGGGGCAGCGGCCCACCGGCCGCGGTCGTCCCCCGAGTGGCGGCAACGGCCGGGCGTACGGCGCCCTGGGGAGGGCGCCGTACGCGAGTGGCGCTGCCGCGGTGGTCGGCTAGAGCGGGTGGACCCGCGGGCTGCGGCAGTCGACGTCCACCGTCGTCTCGCCGAAGCGCACGTGCATGCGGTCGCCGTGCACGCGCACGACCCGCCCGAGGCCGTGGCGGTCGTGCTGCACCCGGTCGTCCACCTGGTAGTCCGGGGTGGGCGGGGCGGCCTCCCGACGGAACGGACTCGTGGACTGCTTCGAGCGGGCGGCGGTCGATCGGGAGTCCATACCCTCCAGTCTCACCCCGAACGTGGGTCAGGAGCAACGTGGGGCCTGTTGCGCAGGTTCCCGGTGCGGGGCGGATCCCACCTGACGGCCCGTTCCCCGCGGGTGAAACGCTCTCGCACCTGGGTCACGTGGTCCGCACAGCATCCGCACAGCCCCGCTCCGGATCGTCGTCGCCAGTGGTCGCGTCGGCGGCCCCGAGACCAGGAGACCGAGCGTGACCATGACCGCCGACCCCACCGACCGGAGCCGGGCGGCCGCGCCGTACGAGCTCGTCCGGCCGGGCGCGCACCGCGTGCCCCGCTGGTGGCGCGACGCCGCCGGCGCGCTCACCTGGGCGAGCATGCTCGTCGTCGTCGCCCTGTGGGTGCACGGCGGCGGGGTGGCGGACCTGCTGACCGGCGGGGGCACGACCGTGACCACCCTGGGCCGGGTCACCGGCCTCGTCGCCACCGACCTGCTGCTCGTGCAGGTGCTGCTCATGGCGCGGATCCCGTTCGTCGAGCGCAGCTACGGCCAGGACGAGCTCGCCCGGCGGCACCGGCTCGTCGGCTTCTGGTCGGTCGACCTCATGCTGGCCCACGTCGTGCTCGTCACCGTCGGGTACGCGATGACGGCGCGGGTCGCCGTGCTCGCGCAGACCTGGGACCTGCTCGTCGACTACCCCGGGATGCTGCTGGCCCTCGTCGGCACCCTCCTGCTGCTCCTCGTCGCCGGCACGAGCATCCGCCGGGCCCGGCGCCGACTGCGCTACGAGTCGTGGCACCTGCTGCACCTCTACGCCTACCTCGGGGTCGGCCTCGCCCTGCCGCACCAGCTGTGGACCGGCGCCGAGGTCCTCTCCAGCCCCCTCGCGACGCTCTACTGGTGGACGCTGTGGGGCGCCGCCGCGGCCGCCGTGCTCGTCTGGCGGGTCGGCGTGCCGACCTACCGCACCCTGCGCCACGACCTGCGGGTGACCGCGGTGGTGCCCGAGGCCCCCGGGGTCGTCTCGATCTGGATGACCGGGCGCGACCTGCACCGCCTGCCGGCCAGCGCCGGGCAGTTCCTCACCTGGCGCTTCCTCGGCCGCCCGGGGTGGACCCGCGGCCACCCCTACTCGCTGTCCGCGCCTCCGACCGGCGACTCGCTGCGGATCACCGTCAAGGCCCTCGGCGACGCCAGCGGCGACCTCCTCGGGCTCCGGCCGGGGACCCGGGTCGCCGTGGAGGGGCCCTACGGCCGGCTCCACGAGGGGGTCCGCACCCGCCGCAAGGTCCTGCTCCTGGCGGCCGGGATCGGCGTCACCCCGCTGCGCGGCCTGCTCGAGTCGCTCCCGCAGCAGCCGGGCGACGTCACCCTGGTCTACCGGGCCCGGGGGGAGCACGACCTCGTGCTGCGCCGGGAGATCGAGGACCTCGCCGCCCAGCGCGGCGCCCGCGTCGTCTACGTGCTCGGGCCGCGGGTCCGCAGCCGCGACTCCTGGCTCCCGCAGAGCGCCGCCGGCCTGGACGACGCCGCCGCGCTGCGCGACATCGTGCCCGACGTCGCCGACCACGACGTCTACCTGTGCGGGGCCGAGGCCTGGATGGCCGCCGCGCGCACCGCCGTGCTGGCCGCCGGCGTCCCCGAGGACGCCGTGCACGTCGAGCACTTCGCCTGGTGACCCCCGGCGCCCCCACCCGCCACTCGAGAAGGAGACCGCCGTGCGCCGCATCGTCGTCGCGCTGATGAGCACCCTCAGCGGCCTCGTGCTGCTGTTCGCCTACCCGACCAGCCACGGCGCCGCCCTGGCCACCGCCCGCCCCACCCCGTCGCAGGACCCGACCGGCACCACCGACGGCACCACCGACGGCACCACCGGCGGCACCACGAGCGACGGCACCAGCGGCGGGTCGACGCCCTCGGACACGCCCTCGGCCGCCCCGTCCGGCTCCTCGGGCTCCTCGGGCTCCTCGGGCTCCTCGAACGCCTCCACGGGCCTCAAGGACGGCACCTTCACCGGCGACTCGACCGACACCCGCTGGGGACCGGTCCAGGTGCAGGTCACGGTGAGCGGCGGCAGGATCACCCAGGCGCAGGCCGTCGTCTACCCGGACGGCAACGGCCGCGACCAGGAGATCAACGCCTACGCCCTGCCGATCCTCGCCCAGGAGGCGGTCGCCGCGCAGTCGGCGCAGATCGACGCGGTCTCCGGCGCCACGGTGACCAGCGACGGCTACGTCACCTCGCTGCAGTCCGCCCTCGACCAGGCGCACGCGTGACGGCCGACGCGGCCGCGCTCCCCCGCCCGGCCGACCTGCCGCGCCTGCGGACCGAGCCGGCCCGCGACGACGACCCCGCCATGCCCCGCCGCGCCGTCGTCGAGCAGGTCATGGGCCTGCCGGTCAGCCTGCACGTGCGCGGCCCGGGGGCGCACGGCGACGCGGTCGCGGCGGCCCTCGCGGCGGCGTACGAGCGGCTGCGCGCCGACGACGCCACCTTCAGCCCCTACCGCCCCGACAGCGTCGTCAGCCGCGTGCGCGACGGCCGGGCCCGGCTCGCCGGCTGCGGCCCGCGGGTGCGCCTGGTCGCGTCGCTGTGCGACGAGGCGCGCGAGCGCACCGACGGCGCCTTCGACGCCGTGCGTCCCGACCCGGTGACGGGCCGGCGCTGGTGGGACCCGACGGGGCTCGTCAAGGGCTGGGCGGTGCAGGACGCCGTACGGGGTCTGCGGGAGGAGCTCGAGCGCCTCGGGCGCCGGCACGGCGGGTACGACCTCCTCGCCGTCGCCGGCGGCGACGTGGCCGTCGCGTGCGCGCGGACCGACACCCCCGACTGGGTGGTCGGGGTCGAGGACCCGGCCGACCGCGCCCGCCTGCTGGCCACGGTGCGGCTGCGCACCGGCGCGGTCGCGACGTCGGGGACGGCCGCCCGGGGGGCGCACGTGCACGACCCGCGCACCGGGGTCGCGGCGACCCGCCTCGCCTCGGCGACCGTCGTCGGCCCCTCGCTGCTGTGGGCGGACGTCGACGCGACGGCGCTGCTCGTCGACGGCCGGCCCGATCCCGCCCCGCTGCCGGGCTGGTTCCGCCGTCAGGTGGACTCGACGGCCCTGCTGCGGGCCGCCTGAGCCGGCCGCCCGGCCCGGCTCAGTCCCAGAGCCGGCGCAGGTAGACCACCGAGTCGGCGACCTGCGCCAGCGGGGTGTTGGTGTTCTGGCTCTCCTTGCGCAGCCGCGCGAAGGCCTCGTCGTAGTCCACCTGCAGCTGGTGCATGACGATGCCGACCGCGGCCCCGATCCGGCGGTTGCTCGACAGCGCCCGGCGCAGGTGCAGGACCTCCCGACGCAGGTCGTCCGGCGAGAGGGCGGCGAGCTCACGGCTCTCCCGGCTCTCGCGGTCGTCGCCGTCCGGTGTGGACGGCCCGGTCACATCAGGCGTCAACGCTCATCTCTTCGTACGTCTCCGGGACAGATGGGCGGCCCTTTTGCTGGAGCGGAAGACCCGGGGATGCCGAACCTACTGCACATCGCCGCCCGCCTGACAGACAGGGTCCGTCACGGTTCGGCCCCGCCGTGACGCCGTGGCACCCACCTGCCAGGGACCGTTTCTCCACCGCTCCACCGGATCCGTGGCGCCACCGCCGTGGTCCGAGCCCGGCACCTGGGTACAGGCGCCATGGCTCCCGGGCGGACGTCGAGCAGAGAGCGCCCGCCCGGGGGTCCCCCCGGCGGCCGCGGTGACGCGGCCGCCGAGGGTTGTCGGTGGGCGCCGCTAGCCTCGGTCCAGCGCCTGCGGGCCGCCGGTGCGGTCCTCCGTCCGGCTCTCTGCTCGGCCCGCAGTCGCTGCGTCCCTCTCGCCGTGCCCGAGCCGTCCCGGCCACCAGGTGCGCGGACCGAGGTCGAGGGCGAGCGCCGGCACGAGCAGCGAGCGGACGACGACGGTGTCCAGCAGCACGCCGAAGGCGACGATGAAGGCGATCTGGGCGAGGAACAGGATCGGCAGCACGGCCAGCGCGCCGAAGGTCGCCGCGAGGACGATGCCGGCGCTGGTGATGACCCCGCCGGTGACGGTGAGAGCCACGAGCACGCCCCGCCGGTGACCGTGCTCGGCCGTCTCCTCGCGGGCCCGGGTCATGAGGAAGATCGAGTAGTCGACGCCGAGCGCGACGAGGAAGACGAAGCCGTAGAGCACCGTCGTCGGGTCCCCGCCCGGGAAGTCGAGGACGTGGTTGAAGACGAGCGCCGAGACGCCCATCGTCGCGCCGAAGGACAGGATGTTGGCCAGGACGAGCAGCACGGGGGCGACCAGGGCCCGCAGCAGCAGGACGAGGACGACGAAGACGATGCCGATGATCGTCGGGATGACGACCTTGATGTCGCGGTCCGCGGCGGTGCGCACGTCGAGGGTCTGGGCGGTCTCGCCGCCCACGAGGACGTCGGGCGAGATCGCGTGCAGGTCGGTGCGCAGCCGGCTCACCGTCGCGACGGCGGCGGGGGCGTCCGCGGGCGCGGTCAGGGTGGCCTGCACGAGCACCTGCCCGTCGACCACCTTCGGCGGCCGGCCCGGCTGCGAGCCGACGTACGGCGTCGTCACGCCCTCCTCCTGCTGCAGCTGCGCCAGGACGCGCTGGGCCTGGTCCTGCGGCGCGACGACGAGCACGGGCGAGCCCGACCCGGCGTCAAAGTGGCGGGCCAGCACCTCCTGCCCGAGGACCGAGTCGACCTTCGTGAGGAAGGTGTCGGTCTGCGAGATCCCGGCCGTGCGCAGGGTCGGCAGGAAGGCGGACGCGCCGAGCAGGACGAGGGTGACCAGGACCCAGGTGCGGCGCGGGTGGGCGCCGACCGCGCGGGCCACCCGCCCCCAGCCGCCGCCGGCCTCCACCGCGTCGGCCCGGTGCACGTGGTCGACCCGCGGCACGGCCGGCCAGAAGATCCACCGGCGGCCGAGGACGAGCAGGGCCGGCAGCAGGGTCGTCGCCGACAGGAACGCGCCGACGATGCCGAGCGCGGCGACGGGGCCGAGACCCGAGGTCGCCTTGAGCTGGGCGAGGGTGAGGGCCAGTAGGCCGAGCACGACGGTGGCGGCGCTGGCGGCGATCGGCGCGATCGTCGCGCGCCAGGCGGTGCGTAGCGCGGCCCAGGTCGACTCCTGGTCGTGCAGCTCCTCCTTGTAGCGGGCCACGAGCAGCAGCGAGTAGTCGGTCGAGGCGCCGACGACGAGGATCGACAGGATGCCCTGGCTCTGTCCGCTCACCGTGATCCACCCGGCGTCGGCGACGAGGTAGACGACGAGGCCGGCCGCGGCGAGGCCGAAGCCGGCGGTGAGCAGCACGGCGAACGGCAGGACGGGGCTGCGGTAGACGACGAGGAGGATGAGCAGCACGACCCCGAGCGCGACGAGCAGCAGGATGCCGTCGATGCCGGCGAAGGCGGTGACGAAGTCGGCCACGGTGCCGGCGGGGCCGGTGACGTACGCCGTCCAGCCCGTCGCGCGCAGGTCGTTCTTGACCGAGTCCTTCACGGCGGCGACGACCTCGGCGAGCACGGTGCTGTCCCCGACCGTCTGCGTGGCCCTGTCGGCCGCGAGGGGGAGGACGACGAGGACCGCCCGCCCGTCCTTGCTCGGGACGGCGACGGCCTGGGCCCCCGCGGTGAGGTAGTCCCCCACCGTGCGACCGGCGAGCCCCGGCAGCGGGAGCCCGGGCAGACCCGCGGCGAAGCGCTGGGCGTCCTGCTGGTCGGTGGCGGAGAGGGCCTGCGGCTTCTCGGCGACGACGATGAGCGGGAGCGAGGGGTCCGAGAGGAGCGCGGCGACCTTGTCCGCCACCCGGGTCGACTCGGCGTCGGCGGGCAGGAAGGAGGCGTTGTCGTTCTTCTGCAGGCTCGACAGCTCACCCGTCTTCGGGCCGCCGACCCCGGCGAGCGCCAGCCAGGCCAGCAGGACGACGACGGCGCCGAGGACGACCCGGGGCCCGAGCCGCGGGGTGCGCTCGTGGCGACCGCGTCGGCGCCGGCGGCCGGAGCCCGACGGCGACTCGGCGTCCGGGACGGAGGAGGGGGTGGCGGTCACGGCGGGACGTCCTTCCGGGGGCGCCGACAGCGCGTCGGCGTAGGATGCTCAGGATCTTGGTCAACAGATTGCTAAGTAGGTTACCTATTATGCCCACCACCGGACGCCCCGGGCCGCGGCCGGCCGACACCCCGGTGCGCGACCCCGCCCTCCAGCCTCTCCCCGGGTGGCAGCAGACGTCGACCCTCACCGCCCTGCAGACGCTCATCGACGCCGCGTCGACCGTGCCCGCGGCCGTCGCGCGTCGGGCGGAGGTCAGCGCCTCCGAGCTGCACGCCCTGCGTCACCTGTCCGCCGAACCGCTCGGCCCCGCCGAGCTCGCCCACCGCCTGGGGGTGACGACGGCCGCCGCCTCCGGCGTCGTGGACCGGCTCGTGGCGCACGGTCACGTCGAGCGCCGGCCGCACCCCAGCGACGGGCGACGCACGGTCGTCGTCCTCACCGACGGCGGACGCACCGAGGCGTTCGCCCGGCTCGCGCCGATGTTCGAGGCGCTGGCCCGGCTCGACGGGTCGCTGTCCGACGAGGAGCGGGCCGTCGTCGACCGGTACCTCGCCGGGGCGACGGCCGCCATCCGCACGCTGCTCTGACCGCGCGGCGCCTCCCAGGTCCCTCCCAGCCGTCGCCGGATGTTCACCTCGTCCCCGCGTGGAGGTCACCGGCGGCCGATGGGCTGGCCGCGCAGGCCCGCGCCCGGACCTGGCGCGCCCGACGGGCGCGGTCGGACCACGAGGAAGAGCCCTCCCAGTGACGTCGCACACCCACGGTGGCCACACCCACTCGCACGACCACGACCACCCGCACTCCCACGCCGACCTGCCGATGTCCACGGTCGAGGCGGTCGACACGCAGATCCCCGACCACGACCTGACCGCCGCCGGCCTGCGCCGACGCCAGTTCCTCACGCGGGCCGGCCTCATCGGCGCGGCCGCCGCGGGGGCCAGCGTCCTCGGGCAGACCGAGTCCGCCGCCGCCGACGGCGCGGCGCCGACGGCCCGCCCCAGCACCGGCTCCTACCAGTGGCTCGCCGGCGACCACCACATCCACACGCAGTACAGCTCGGACGCGATGTACCGCGTCGCCGACCAGGTGCAGCACGCCGGCGCCTACGGCCTGGACTGGATGGTCATCACCGACCACGGCAGCGTGACCCACGCCAAGCTCGGCGTCGACCAGGTCAACCCCGACATCGTCGCCGCTCGCCAGCAGTTCGGTGACCGCACCCTCGTCTTCCAGGGCCTGGAGTGGAACATCCCCGGCGCCGAGCACGGCACCGTCTTCGTGCACCCGGGCGCGCTCGAGGTCGCCGTGCTCAAGGAGTTCGAGAACTCCTTCGACGGCGTCGTCAACGGTTGGACCTCCTCCTCGGCCGCCAACGAGGCGCACGCCCTCGACGGCCTCGACTTCCTCGCCGGCTCGGTCACGTCCGGCCGGGTCAAGGACGCCGCCTTCTTCGCCAACCACCCCGCACGCAAGGGCATCGACTCCCCGCACGAGATCCGCGGGTGGCGCGACCGCCAGCCGACCGTCGCGCTCGGCATGGAGGGGGCCCCCGGCCACCAGGCCGCCGGCATCCCCGCGCCGTACGGGCCGGGCTCGGGCCGCGGCTACTACGACAACTCCCCGTCGGCCGACAGCTTCGCCGGCTACCCGCTCGAGTCCTACGTCACGTACGGCGGCTTCGACTGGATGACCGCCACGGTCGGCGGGCTCTGGGACTCGCTCCTCGCCGAGGGCAAGGCGTGGTGGATCACCGCGAACTCGGACTCGCACCAGATCTACCTCGACGACTCCGTGCGCGGCGGCGCCGGCACCATCGACGAGTTCACCGCCCTCGGGCACTACGTCCCGCCGGTGCACGGCACCACGGGGGCCAGGACGACGCAGGGCGACTTCTGGCCGGGCTACTACTCCAAGACCCACGTGGGGGCCTCGCGGTTCAGCTTCGCCGCGGTCATGGACGGCCTGCGCGCCGGCCGCGTCTGGGTCGACCACGGCGGTCTGGTCGGCGGCCTCGAGGTCGGCGTCCGCGCCAAGGGCGACCGGTCCCCCGGCGCCACCCTCGGCTCGGTCGTCACGCCGAAGCGGGGCACCCGCACCGAGCTGGTCGTCGCCGTGACCCCGGCCGTCCTGCCGAACTTCGCCCAGTTCCTCCCGCAGCTGGCGCGCGTCGACGTCGTGCGCGGCTCGGTCACCGGGGCGGCCTCGGACCGGGACACCTTCCACGCCCCGGACACGAAGGTCCTCGTGCAGCGCGACGTCTCCGGCGCGAAGGGCAAGGTCGTCTTCACGGTCGACCTCGGCTACGTCGACGAGCCGTTCTACGTCCGCCTGCGCGGCACCGACGGCAAGCGACAGGCGGTCGGTCTCAACGGGGCCGCGGTCGACCCGGCGGGCCCCGCCGCGGACGTCCTCGGTGACGCCGACCCGTGGCAGGACCTGTGGTTCTACACCAACCCCATCTGGGTGCTGCCCCGGTGACCGACCAGCACACCGCCGTGGTCCGCCAGGTCACGACCTGGCGGACCACCGTCGCGGCCGAGCACGACACCCAGCCGCTGCTGGGCGACGACGTCGTGCTGGCCGCCACCCACTTCCTGCCCGACCACGCCGGCGTCGCCGTCGTCCTCGAGTGCACCGACGGGTCGCTGGAGGTGCTGGGGGCCAGTGGTCCGCACGCGGAGATCGTGGCGGGAGAACACCGCTCGCGCACCTCGGGCCGGGTGTTCCATTTCTCGGGAAGCCTCCTCCTGGAGGAGGAGGTAACGGTGGCGACGCTGCTCACCACGACGTCGGTCGACGTCGTCGAGGGGCTGGGTGGGACCCCGGTCGACCCGTCCGCGGTGCTCGTGACACGCCGCTTCGTCCGCCCGACCTTCACCGGTGGGCGGCTGCGCCTGCTCGTGCGGCCGGCCGCCGGCGGCCGGGTGGCCTGCTTCGAGCAGCCCGACCCCACCCCCTGCTGCGCGGCCCACTCCTGACCTGGAGGGACGCCGTACGGCGTGTCGGTGTGAGCCGCGACCGAGGGGGTACGGGGTGCCGGCGGGCGCGACGGGCGCCCCGCACCGACCGGCCGCACCAGGCACCTCCACAGCCCCACCGGAGCCCTCTCGTGAACACCGCCCTGCTCTTCGGCACCACCGCCGTGCTCACCGTCACCGGCGCGGCGTCGCTGCCGTTCGTCATGCACCGTCTCGAGGACAGCCTCTCGGGGCGCGACGCCCTCCCGGCCCCGGCCGAACGGGCCGCCACCCCGGTCCAGGCCCCCGCCCGGGAGCAGGTCCCCGGCCTGGCCCAGCCCGACGCGGCCTGAGAGGGCCCGCGATCGCGGGTCAGAGCTCGAACTGCACCCGGGCGACGTCCTGCGCCCACGGCGCGAGCTCGTCGCGCAGCCGGTTGTGCTCCTCGTCGAGGTCGTAGCGCCGGTAGGCCTCCTCGTCGACGACGTCGGCGACGAGGGCGAAGCTCCACGTCCCGTCGCGCAGCCCGAGGTCGGCGCCCTGGGTGTAGGCGACGGTGCCGGGCAGGTCGAGACCGGCCACCCGCTCGCGCCAGTGGGCCGCCCACGAGGGGTCGACGCCGTCGCGGAGCCGGACGAGGACCACGTTGCGGATCACCCGCGGAGCCTGTGCCGGGGCCGGCGGCGGCGACCCGTCAGGCCGGCCACGGCACGCTCACCGTGTCGGGCAGCCCCACGACGCTCTCCTCGGCCAGCAGCAGGTCGTCGGTGAGGTCGCGGTCGCGCATGTCGGGCGCCCCGCCGTCGCGGTCGTCCAGCCAGCGCAGCGCCTCGGCGAGCGGCGCGGGCCGGGCGCCCTGGAGCCGCAGGCAGCGGACCGCGGCGACGAGCTCGGCGGCGAGCACGGCGCGGTAGCGGGACACGGCGTCGAGGGCCTGCCGGGCGGCGAGCGTCGCGAACGACGCGTCCTCCTCGACCCCGCGCGAGAGGGTGACGACCTGCAGCCCGGCCGGCGTGGCGAGCGCCCGCAGCTCCGCGAGCGCCGACGCGGCGGAGTACTCCACGATCATCACGCCCGAGGCAGCCGGGGTCCCGTCCCCGAGGAAGGGCCGCTCGCCGGTGTAGGCCGGCTCCGTGAGCATGGCCAGCCGGGCCAGGCTCAGCTGTGCCGACTGCGCCACCGCGAGGGTGAGGGCGTCGAGCGACTGCACGAGGTAGGCCGCGTGGAAGGCGCCGTGGTGGGCGACGCCGTACCGGGCGCTGAGCAGCGGGTTCTCCGACGCGGTGTTGGCCATCGCGACGACGACGTGCTCGGCGAAGCCGACCCGGTCGACGACGGCGCCGTGCACCTGCGGGAAGGTGCGCAGGCCGAAGGGGTCCTGGATGCGGGCGGCCTGCGGGGACGGACCGGCCAGGGTCCGCATCGCGCGGCACACCGCCTGCGCGCCGGGGAACGGGGTGGCCACCTCGACGGGCTCGCCGAACGCCTCGACGTTGCCTCGGACGGCGTGGAAGGCGAGGGCCGCGACGACGACCGAAGCCCGCACGAGCCGGCGCAGGTCCGCGACCGCGAGCGCGGCGTCGCCGAGCACCGCGGCGTTGCTCGACATGAAGGTCAGCGCGTCGCCGGCGTCGAAGGTCACGGTCGCGGGCACCGCCGGGACCGCGGGGGCGCTGGGCCGCTCGCCGGTGAGGACGAGCGCGGTGGTCGCGAGCGCGGCGAGGTCGGCCGTGCCGACGCTGCCACCCTCGCGGACCGGCGGGAGGGCGTCAGCCGAGACCATGGCGACGAGGGCGTCGAGGACGCGCGGGTCGAGCCCGGAGCCGTCGGCGGCCAGCTGGTTGGCCCGCACCAGCAGCATGGCCCGGACCCGCTCGGGGGCCCGCCGCTCCCCCGAGCTCGTCGCGTGCGAGCGCAGCAGCTGCAGGGCCCGTTCCGCGGAGGCGGTCACCTCCTGGTCGCGGTTGGCCCCCACGCCGGTCGAGCGCCCGTAGACCGAGCGCTGCTCGGCCACGGTGCCCGCGAAGGCGTACGACGCCGCGACCCGCGCCCGGGCCTCGTCGCTCACCGCGACCGGACCGGGACGGCGGGCGGCGCGGACGACGTCGTCGAGCGAGAGGCTGCTCCCGTCGAGCACGAGCACGAGACCTCCAGGGCGCCGGGGACGACGTCACCCTAGCCACGGTCGACCATCAGCCGGCGACGACCCCGAGCAGGTGCGCGACGGTGCCGGCGACGGCGTCCCGGGCGGGGGCGAGGTAGCGCCTCGGGTCGGTGAGGCCCTCGTCGTGCAGGGCCTCGCGCACGGCGCCGGTGAAGGCGACGTTGAGGATGGTGCCGATGTTGACCTTGGTCACCCCGGCCGCGACCGCGGCGGCCAGGGTGGCGTCGGGGACGCCGGACGACCCGTGCAGGACGAGCGGGACCGGCAGCCGGGCGGCCAGGGCGGCGACGAGGTCGAGGTCGAGCGCCGCGGTCCGGTCGACCATCGCGTGCGAGCTGCCGACCGCGACGGCGAGGGCGTCGACGCCGGTCGCGGTGACGAAGGCCGCCGCGTCGTCCGGGTCGGTGCGCACCCCGGGGGCGTGCGCGCCGTCCTTGCCGCCGATCTCGCCGAGCTCGGCCTCGAGGAACAGGCCGTGCTCGTGGCCCCAGGCGACGGCGTCGGCGGTGGCGGCCACGTTGGCGTCGTACGGCATGCGCGAGGCGTCGACCATGACCGAGCTGGCGCCGACGTCGGCGGCGCGGCGCAGCAGCGCGCCGTCCTCGACGTGGTCCAGGTGCAGGGAGAGCCGCGCGCCCGACTCCTGCGCGAGCGCGGCGAGCGCCGCGGCGAGCGGGGCCGGTCGTCCGCCGTGGTACCGGACGGCGTTCTCGCTCAGCTGCAGGACGGCGGGCCGGCCGGCACGCTCGGCGCCGGCGGCGATGGCCTCGGCGTGCTCGAGGGTGATGACGTTGAACGCGGCGACACCGTGACGGCCGGCGCGGGCCTCGTCGACGAGCTCGGCCGTGGTGACGAGGGGCACGCGGATCCTTCGGCTAAGAGGTCCCCCGGGACGGGAGGGGAGCCGGCACCGGGACTCGAACCCGGAACCCCCTGTTTACAAGACAGGTGCGCTGCCAGTTGCGCCATGCCGGCCGGGCGCCGTACGGGCGGTACGACGCGACGGATCGAGCCTAGAGGATGCGCAAGGGGCCCCGCGGCGTCGCCGCGGGGCCCCTGCTGGTGGTGCTGGGTGCTGCTCAGGCCGGCATGCGGATCTGCTGGCCGACGAAGATCAGGTTCGGGTTGCTGATCGACTTGGCGTTGAGCGCCCAGAGGGACTGCCAGCCGCCCTGGACGTGCGCGGCGGTGGCGAGCTTGCTCAGGGTGTCGCCGCTCTTGACGGTGTAGACGGCCCCCGGCTTGAGGGACGTCGTGGGGGCGGTCGCCCGGGGCGCGACGGCCTTCGGGGCCACCTTCGGGGCGACGGTCTTGGGGGCGACCGTCTTCGGGGCCGAGCGGACCGTGGAGCGCGAGGTCTGCGGGGCGGCCTGGCGGACCGTGCTCGGCGCCGCGGCGGCGGCGCTGCTGGCGCCCCCGTTGGTGCGGCTCAGACCGGCGCGGGCGCCGCAGACCGGCCAGGCGCCGGGGCCCTGGCCCTGGAGGACGCGCTGGGCGATGGCGATCTGCTGGTCGCGGGAGGCGAGGTCGGCGCGCGAGGCGTACGCCGTGCCGCCGTACCCGGCCCAGGTCTGCTGGGTGAACTGCAGGCCGCCGTAGAAGCCGTTGCCGGTGTTGATGGCCCAGTTGCCACCGCTCTCGCAGGCGGCGACGGTGTCCCACACGCTGGCGGCGTGCGCGGAGGAGGAGGTGGCGATGCCACCGGCGACGGCACCGAGGCCGGCGACGCCGACGCCCGCGAGCCGGACCTGGAGCGAGCGGGCCCGGGAGCGACGGGCCGAGGCGTGCTTGGGGGTGTAGTGCTGCACTTGGTTCCCTTTCCTGACGCGCGCCTGCGAGGTGAGCTGACGGGATCGGGCTGTCAGGTGCCCGGCCGGCGGACCGGCTTCTCCCCGGGGGTCTTACGACCCAGGTGGGTCCCCCGTCCTCGCCATGGGCCCCGGCCCCCGTGGGGACCGGGCGGGACGTCCGCCTGGCGAGGCTCGGCGCGGCGGACGTGCGTGCGATGTGCTGGAGTGACCCCCGCCGACGGTGCCGGACGGGGGGCGCGCTCGGTCGTGAGGGACCGGTCGGCCTCACGACGGTACGACGTTTCGCGCCACGAACCAAGCCCGCGGAGCACCTTTCCGTGACCTTTCCGTGACCTGTGAGACGGTTCCCAGGCCAAGCGACCACGTCGCCGAGGACGTCTTGCTGCTCCGGAGGTGCCCGTCCCGGCCCGTACTACGCCCGATCCGGGCACGTCCGGAGCACGAAGACGTCCCGGCGGAGAGGCGGGTCAGGTGGAGCGGAGCGAGGCGAGGGGGTCGGTGGTCAGCGGCCACCAGACGACCGCGCCGTCACGGGCGAGCACGAGGGCGGCCAGGCCCAGCGCGGCGAGCACGAGGACGGGGACGACGACCCGGGCCGCGCGGGCGGGCACGACGCCCCGCACGACCGAGCGCGAGCCGCGCCGCAGCGACGACCCCCCGGGCCCCCACCAGGCGACGAGCGCGCCCGCCAGCACCCCGACGGCCAGCGACGGGCCGGCCGACTCCGACGGCGACCCGCCGAGCGTGGCGGAGACGAGCAGCGCGGCGCACACCGTGCCGGCGACGGTCACGACGGCCGGCAGCAGCAGCGCGAGCGCCGTCGAGGCGAGGGCCGCGAGCAGGTGCCAGGGTCCGGTCACCACCGCGCGCGGCACGTCGGAGCCGCGCCGACCGCGCTCGTAGCGGCGCACGACGAGCGAGGTGACGGTCCGGTCGCTGGTCCGGGCCAGCCAGCACCAGGCGACGACCGCGACCGCGGTGACCCCCGGCCACGTGGCGGCCCCGGCGGCGACGAGGGTGAGCAGCGCGGCGAGGGTGCCGCTGCGCAGCGGCAACCCGCGCCGCGGGTCCTGCCCGCCCGGCTCGCCGTACGCCGGCTCGACCGCCGGGTCCGGCTCGCCCCAGCCGCCCTGCTCGACCGGGGCGCCGTACGGGACGTCGTACGGCGTGCCCTGCGGCGGCGGGGGCTGGGCGGGCAGCGCGGAGGTGCGCCAGGTCTGCTGCCGCTCGGTCGGCGGTGCGGCCGCCTGCTCCTCGAGCTCCCGGCGACGTCGCTCGGTGCGGGCCTCGCGCCGCTCGGCGAGCCGGTCGCGCCAGCCCGGGGCGGTGGCGTCCTCGGCCGGCAGCGGGGTGTCCCAGTCGAGCGGCGCCTGCGCCCACACGTCGTCCGGGTCCCTCGGGGAGGCGGCCGTCGGCTGCACGCGGGGCGCGGCCACCGTGGCGCGGCCGCCGGAGCGGTAGCGCGCGAGGGCGGCGACGACCTCGCTCGTCGGGGGGCGGCGGGGTGGGTCGGGGGCGAGCGCCGCCTCGAGCAGCGGTCGCAGCCGGCCGTCCACGCCGGTGAGGTCGCACTCGCCGTGCCGGACCCGGGCGAGGACCGCCTCCATCCGGCCGCGGCCGAAGGGCGGCCGCCCGGTCGCGGCGAAGGCGATGGTCGCGGCCCAGCCCCACCAGTCCGTCGCCTCGGTCACCTCACCCCCGGCGAGCACCTCCGGGGAGAGGTAGCCGGGGGTGCCCATGACCAGGCCGGTGCTGGTGAGGCGGACGTCGTCGGCGACGTGCGCGATGCCGAAGTCGATGAGGACGGGGTCACCGTCGAGAAGCAGGACGTTGCCCGGCTTGAGGTCGCGGTGCACGACGCCGACGGCGTGGATGGCCTCGAGCGCGCCGACGAGGCCCTGGCCGAGGCGCAGCAGGTCCGGGCCGCCGAGCGGGCCGTCGCTCGCGACGACCTCGTCGAGGGACGGGCCGGGGACGTAGCGCGTGACGAGGTAGGGCCGCTCGCCGTGGATGTCGGCGTCGATGACCGCGGCGACCCGCTCGTCGCGGATCCGGCCGAGCGTGTCGACCTCCCGCTCGAGCCGGGCGCGGGCGTCGGGGTCGTAGGCGATGTGCGGCCGCAGCACCTTGATGGCCACCGCCCGGCCCTGCGGGTCGAGGGCGAGGTGGACGACGCCCATCCCGCCCTCGCCGATCCGCTGCAGCAGCCGGTACGGCCCGAGCCGCTCGTGCGTCTGGGGCTCGCGGGCCTCCGCCGCCTCGCCGACCGCGCCGGGCGGGGCGGGCACGGCGGTGGTCGGCTCCGCCGCCGGCACCGGCCGGGTGGGGTCGCCCACCCTGCCGTCGCGACCGGCGTGCGTCGTCATGTCCCTACGGTAAGCGCATCCGGTGGCGGCGCCGGGGCGGCGCGGCTCAAGGGCGGCTCAGGATCGGGTCGGGTCGCGCGTTCCTCGAAGATCGTCGAGGAACGCGGCCGGAACCAGGCCGGGCGCCTGCGCTCCTCGACGATCGTCGAGGAACGGGGACGCGAACGTGACCGCGCTACTGCTGGATGTAGCCGACGAGCTGGTCGCGCTCGGACTGCAGCGTGTCGATCCGCAGCTTGACGACGTCGCCGATGCTGACGATCGAGTGGAGCACGCCGTCGACGGTGACCGGCACGTGGCGGATCCGCCGCTCCGTCATCGTCCGGGCGAGCGCCTCCAGCTCCTCGTCGCTCTCCGCGGTCGCCACGTCGCGGGTCATGATCGCCGAGACGGGGCCGTCGACGACGCCGACGCCGTCACGGTGCAGGTGCCGGACGACGTCGCGCTCGCTGACGATGCCGTCGACGGCGCGGCCGTCGCCGCTGACCACCACCGCGCCGATGCCGTGCTCGGCGAGGACCTCGAGGAGTCGCGCGACCGTCTCGTCCGGACCGACCGTCACGACGCCGTCACCCTTGTTGCGCAGCACGTCTGAGATCTTCATGACCAGACGGTAGAGGCCCGCGCCGGGACACGCCAGACCCCGCGTCGGCGACGGCCCCCTAGGGTAGGAGCCGTTCCCCCGACCCAGGAGCGACGCACCCGTGACCCGGCGGTACGACCTCGTCATCGCAGCCAACCGACTCCCCGTCGACCGCGTCGTCGCGGCGGACGGGTCGACGTCGTGGGGCCGCAGCCCGGGGGGCCTGGTCACCGCCATGGACTCCGTCATGCGCGGCCGCGACGGCGCGTGGGTGGGCTGGGCCGGCGACCCGGGCGAGGCGCCGGAGCCCTTCACCGAGGCCGGGATGTACCTGCGACCGGTGCCCCTCAGCGAGGAGGAGGTCGCCCACTACTACGAGGGCATGAGCAACGACACCCTCTGGCCGATCTACCACGACGTCATCGTCCAGGCCTCGTTCCACCGCGAGTGGTGGCGGGCCTACACCACGGTCAACCGCCGCTTCGCCGAGGCCGCCGCCGAGGTCGCCGACGATGGCGCGACGGTGTGGGTGCAGGACTACCAGCTCCAGCTCGTGCCGGCGATGCTGCGCGAGCTGCGGCCCGACCTGCGGATCGGCTGGTTCGACCACATCCCCTTCCCCCCGGTCGAGCTGTTCGCCCAGCTGCCGTGGCGGCGGCCGATCCTCGAGGGCCTCATCGGCGCCGACTTCCTCGGCTTCCAGCGCGTCGCCGACGCCCAGAACTTCGTCCGGGCCTGCCGCCAGCTGCTGCGCGCGCAGACCCGCAAGGACACCGTGACGGTGCACCGCCCCGACGGCGGCACGCACACCGTGCGGGCGGCGGCCATCCCCATCTCGATCGACTTCCGCGGCCTCGAGGAGCTGGCCCGCTCCGAGTCGGTGCGACAGCGCGCGGCCGAGCTGCGCCACCAGCTCGGCGACCCCGAGGTGCTCATGCTCGGTGTCGACCGGCTCGACTACACCAAGGGGATCCGGCACCGGCTCAAGGCGTACGAGGAGCTGCTCCAGGACGGGGCGATCGCCCCGCCGCAGGTGACCCTCGTCCAGGTCGCGACCCCGAGCCGCGAGCGCGTCGACTCCTACCGCGAGCTGCGCACCCAGATCGAGACGACGGTCGGGCGGATCAACGGCGACCACGGCGCGATCGGGTCGCCGGCGGTCCACTACATCCACCACACGCAGCCGCTGGAGGAGATGGCGGCGCTCTACCTCGCCGCCGACGTCGCGCTCGTCACGCCGCTGCGCGACGGGATGAACCTCGTCGCCAAGGAGTACGTCACCTGCCGCTGGGACAACGGCGGCGCCCTCGTGCTGTCGGAGTTCACCGGCGCCTACCACGAGCTGCACCAGGCCTTCGTCTGCAACCCGCACGACGTCGAGGGCCTCAAGCAGACCATCCTCAAGGCGATCCACACGCCCTCCAAGGACAAGGCCCGGATCATGCGCGCCCTGCGCCGGCGGGTCGCCGACCACGACGTCCAGCGCTGGGCGCAGCGTTTCCTCGACGCCCTCGCCGCCGCCCCGGGGGCCCCGCAGCGGTCCGCGCGTCAGGACGCGGAGGACGAGGCCAGCCAGGAGGCGCGCTGGGCGGCGGACGAGCGCCGCGGCCCCCGACGCCGTACGACGTCCTCGACGCCGGCCGGCGCCGACCGGGGGCAGCGGTGAGCGACGTCGGCGCCCTCGGCGACCCGGCGCTGGAGGACGCGCTGACCGGGCTCGCCCGCCGCCGGACGGTGCTCGTCGCGTCCGACCTCGACGGGGCCCTGGCGGAGTTCACCCGCGACCCGGCCGACACCGTGCCCGCCCCGGGGGCGATGCTCGCCCTGCGCGGCCTGGCCCGCCTGCCCGGGACGTCGGTGGCCGTCGTCTCCGGCCGCGACGCCGCGACGCTGGCCGAGCTGACGGGGGTGCGCCCGGGTGACCCGGTCGCGCTCGTCGGCAGCCACGGCGCCGAGTCGAGCGTGGCCGGGGTGACCGCGCAGCGGCTCGACGACGGGCAGCGCGCCCTCCTCGACGAGCTGACGACGACCGTCGCCGAGCTGATCGAGCGGCACCGCGGAGCGCGCCTGGAGCGCAAGCGCGCGGCGGTGGCCGTGCACACCCGCGGGCTGTCCGACGACGCCGAGCAGGCCGCCCTCGAGGAGGCGGTGGGGCTCGGCGAGGGCCGCGACGACGTCCGCGTCCTGCGGGGGAAGTCGGTCGTGGAGCTGTCGGTGTCCCACGCGGACAAGGGTTCCGCGCTGCTGGCCCTCGCCCGGGTGGTCGGCGCCGAGTCCGTCTTCTACAGCGGCGACGACGTCACCGACGAGGACGCCTTCCGGGTGCTGCCCGCCGCCGACGGCCACGTGACGGTCAAGGTCGGGGACGGCGGCACCGCCGCCGAGCACCGCGTGCCGTCCGTCGGCGCGCTCGTCGTCGTCGTCCGGCGGCTGCTGGCCCTGCGCAGCGACCTCGCCCCGGGCGCCCGCTGACGCGGCCTCAGGGGGACGCCGGACCGACCTCGCGCAGGGCGGCCCGGAGGGCCGGCAGGTCGTCGCGGCCCAGGGCGTAGTCGCCGGTCGCCCCGGTCGTCGCCGGGGTCGTGTCGAAGTAGACGAAGCCGCGCACCCGGGCGGTGCCGCGCAGGTAGCCCCCCAGCTCGCGCAGCCAGGTGGCCTTGCCCGCCCCGTCGACCCCGATCTCGGCCAGCAGCACCGGCTGCGGGCCGAGCGCCGAGAGCGCGTCGACGGTCGGGCCGAAGGTCGACCACGGCGACGTGCCGCCGTGCTCGTAGCCGGTGAGCCCGAGCGCGTCGACGACGTCGCGGCCGGGGTAGAGCCGCGCGAGGTCCGCCGCCGGTCGGGTCGGACCGAGCGCCGCCGGGGCGAACACCCAGCGCACCCGCAGCGCCGGCGCGACCCGGGCGAACAGCGCGTGCACGTGGCGCCACGCGGCGACGTACTCCTGCGGGGTGTTGCCGTTCTTGCCCATCGACCACGGGTACCAGTCGCCGTTCATCTCGTGGGCGAAGCGCAGGTAGATCGGGCCGGGGGACGACGCCAGCGCCCTCGCCTGCCGGGCGAGCGCGGCGTCGAAGCGGCCCGTCAGCAGCTCGGCGAGCGAGTCGGTGGGGTCCGGCGTGCCGGTCCGCGCGGACACGTGCCACGGCTCGAGGGTGACGAAGGGGGTGAGCCGCGCCGCGGCCAGCTGCCGCAGCGCCGAAGCCGTCCAGGTCGAGTCGTAGCGGATGAAGAGACCCGCCACCGTGGGGCGCGTGCCCAGTCGCTCGCCGACGGAGGCGACGGTGGAGGTGCGGGCGTTCGGCACGTCGAGGCCGAAGAAGACGGGGTGCCACGGCGCCGGCGTCGGGTCGGGCGACGGGCGGCTCGAGCCACCGAGGACGGCCAGCGCCACCAGCCCCGTGAGGATCGCGGCGGCCCAGCGGACGGCCGGTCGCCGCCGACGACCGGTGGCGGTCGGGTCGTCGGCGCGCACCACCGCAGGGTACCTAACGGACATGTCGGGCGCCTGCGCGTCCACGGGCGTCAACGGCGCCGGCTCGCCCCGGTCGTGCCGCGGACGACGAGCTCGGGCCGGAAGACCAGCTCGCTGCGGGGGGTGGGGTGGCCGACGATCTCGTCGAGCAGGGCGGAGACGGCGGCCTCGCCCATCGCCAGCACCGACTGGCGGACGGTCGTCATCGGAGGGTCGGTGTGGCTCATGAGGGTCGAGTCGTCGTACCCGACGACCGAGACGTCGCCGGGCACCGACATCCCGAGCGAGCGCACCGCCCGGACCGCCCCGAGGGCCATGAGGTCGGACCCGCAGACGACGGCGGTGACCCCGCGCTCGAGCAGCCGCAGGGTGGCGGCCGCCCCGCCTTCGACGGTGTACGGCGCGTGCTCGACGAGGTCGTCGACGTCGGCCCGCCCGACGACGGCGGCCATCGCCTCGCGGTAGCCGCGCTCCTTGCGGATCGAGGGGACGTAGCGGCGCGGCCCCATGGCCAGGCCGATGTCGCGGTGGCCGAGGTCGGCGAGGTGGGTGACGGCCATCTGCATGGCGGCGACGTCGTCGTCGGAGATGAACGGGGCGTCGACACCCTCGACCCAGCCGTTGACGAGGACGATCGGCAGCCCCTGCTCGCGCAGCCGGCGGTAGCGGCCCGGGTCGGTCGTCGTGTCGGCGTGCTGGCCCGAGACGTAGACGATCCCGGCGACGCCGCGGTCGAGCAGCATCCGCACGTACTCGTCCTCGTGGATCCCGCCCGCCGTCTGCGTGCACAGCACGGGCGTGTAGCCCGAACGGGCGAGCAGCGTCTCGATGACCTGCGCGAAGGCCGGGAAGATCGGGTTGGTCAGCTCGGGGACGACGAGGCCGACCAGCCCGGCGCTGGTGCGCCGCAGCCGGGCGGGCCGGTCGTAGCCGAGCACGTCGAGCGCGGTGAGCACGGCGGCGCGCGTCGACTCGGCCACGCCGGGCTTGTCGTTGAGGACCCGGCTGACCGTCGACTCGCTGACCTGCGCCTGGCGGGCGATGTCGGCCAGCCGCGACCCGACCTCGCCGACGGTCATCGTGACCGCCGACCCTTGCCCCGCCGCGTCGCTCCGCCCGTGGCCCCCTGGGCCGAGGTCGACCAGACCCGCACCCCGACGCCCGGCCCGTCGGCGGTCAGGGTGACCCGGTCGCCGCGCACCCGCACCGAGTCGCCGTACGACGCCCGGCCGCGACCGATACCGGGCAGCCGCGCGGCGTCGAGGACGATGGGCTCGTGCTCGGCGCGGGCGACGTGCACGAGCGCGCTCTGGCCGGCGGCCTCGCGCAGGTAGACCAGCGCGTCCTCCTCGGCGTGCACCCAGCGCAGCCCGCCGTGGGTCAGCGCGCGCGACCGCTTGCGCAGCGCGATGAGCGACCGGTAGACCTCGAACAGCCTACGGTCCCAGCCCTTCCCGCTCCACTGCATGGTCCGGCGGCCGTCCTCGCCGAAGGTCCCCTCCATCCCGATCTCGTCACCGTAGGTGAGCATCGGGATGCCGGGGAAGGTCATGAGCAGCCCGGCCGCGACGTCGACCAGCCGGGAGTCCGCGCCGACGAGGCTGCGGATGCGGGTCGTGTCGTGAGAGCCCACGAGGTTGAAGGAGTGCACGAGCGAGGTCCACGGCAGGTGCGAGGTGAACTCGCGGATCGTCTCGACGACCGCCTCCCCACCGAGCCGCGGGACGAGGACGGGCTGCCCGAGGAAGTCCGGCGCGTCCTCGGGGTCGCACAGCCAGGTCCACATCGGCTTGCCGAAGCCGGCGTAGTTCATCACGCCGTGCCAGCCGTCGCCGTCGACGTCGCCGGTGTAGTCGTTGGTGTGCTCGCCGACGAGCAGCGCCTGCGGGTCCGCGTCGGCGACGGCGTCGCGCAGCAGGCGCATGACCTCGTGGTTGAGGTCCTGCCCGGCCTGCCGCCCGGTCATGTTGGCGACGTCGACGCGCCAGCCGTCGAGACCGCCGTCGGGGCCGAGCCACTTGCGGACGACGCCCTGCGGGTCGTCGAGCACGCGGTGGCGCAGCTCGGTGCTCGACCAGTCCAGCTTGGGCAGGGTCTTCACCCCGAGCCACGAGACGTACCGCTTGCGGCCGAGCCAGAAGTAGAAGTCGCGCTCGGGCGCCGAGGTGCTCGCCTCGGCGGCGCGGAACCACTCGTGCGTGACCCCCGTGTGGTTGGTCGTGAAGTCCCCCATGACCTTCATGCCCCGGGCGTGGGCGGCGTCGGTGAGCCGGCGCAGCGCCGCGTCGCCCCCGAGGACCGGGTCGACGGCGGCGAACGTCGCGGCGTCGTACCGGTGGTTGCTCTCGCCGGGGAAGACCGGGGTGAGGTAGACGACGTCGGCGCCGAGCTCCTCGACGTGGTCGAGGTGCTCTGTGACGCCGTCGAGGTCGCCGCCGTAGAGCTGGTGGCCGATCTCGTCGCTCTCGGTCTTGCGCGGGAAGACGGGGTCGTCCCACGCCGCCGGGATCGCCCACTCCGGCATGGCCGAGCGCCGTACGGCGCGGCGCGAGCGGGCGAAGCGGTCGGGGAAGACCTGGTAGACGACCGCCTCGCGCGCCCACGCGGGCGGCGGGGAGTCGTGCCCGACGAGGCGGAAGTCGCCGGTGTCGGGGACGTCGCGCCGGTGCACCCCGGCGGCGTTGAGCCACGCGTAACGGGTGGGCCCCCCGGCGAGGATGAAGCGGTACGACGTCGTGGGGTTGTGGACGACGATCTCGCCGCGCCACCAGGTCTCGGCGGCGTCGCTGCGGGCGCGGTCGACCCGCAGCGGGACGAAGTGCGGCTCGGCGTCGTGGACGACGCGGGCGTGCACCCGGTCCAGGGGGGTCTCGCGCGGCACCCGCACCCACACCGACACGGTGTCGCCGAGGCGGGGCGCGACGTCGGAGACGTACAGCTCCGAGCCGTCGTGGTGCGGGAGGTCGAGACCGGTCACCCTCCCTGTCGTGTCGGACACGGACGTGCTCCTGTCAACGTTGTCACTGTGGTGCGGCGGAGGTCACGATGGCACAACCGGGGCTGCCCCGGTGCTACTTGACCGAACCCTGGGTCAGGCCGCCGACGAGGTACTTCTGGGCGCCGAGGTAGAGGGCGACGACCGGGAGCGAGGCGAGCAGCGAGCCGGCGGCGAACTGGCCGAAGAGGCGCGACTGCTCGTTGCCCTGGGTCATCGAGTAGAGGCCCACACCGAGGGTCTGCGCGTCGACGTCGCGCAGGAAGATGCTGGCCAGGAGGAACTCGCTGTAGAGCCCGACGAAGCCGATCATGAAGGTCGTCACGAGGATCGGCATGACCAGGCGCAGCGTCATGGTGAAGAAGATGCGGGCGTGGCTGGCCCCGTCGACCTTGGCCGCCTCGTCGAGCTCGCGCGGGACGGTGTCGAAGTAGCCCTTGAGCAGCCAGACGTTGGCGCCCATCGCCCCGCCCATGTAGACGAGGATGAGGCCCCACACCGTGTTGAGGCCGACGCCGGGGACGATGTCGCTGACCGCCGCGAAGGTGAGGTAGAGCGCGGTGAAGGTCAGCAGCGCCGGGAAGAGCTGCAGCAGGAGCAGCGTGAGCAGGCCCGCGCGGCGTCCGACGAAGCGCATCCGCGAGAAGGCGTACGCCGCGGCGGCCCCGATGAACGTCTGCCCGAACGCCCCGACGACGCCGATGACGAAGGCGTTCTTGTACCACTCGACGTAGGGCCGCGACTCGTCGCTGAACAGGGTCTGGAAGTTGTTGAGCGAGAACGAGGTCGGGATCAGCGTCGCCGTCTGCAGGCTGCCGGCCGGGTT
Organism: Lapillicoccus jejuensis; assembly: GCF_006715055.1. Taxonomy (NCBI): domain Bacteria; kingdom Bacillati; phylum Actinomycetota; class Actinomycetes; order Micrococcales; family Intrasporangiaceae; genus Lapillicoccus; species Lapillicoccus jejuensis. The sequence goes on along the minus strand of NZ_VFMN01000001.1, from coordinate 2,073,570 downwards.
GAGCGAGGCCGAGAGCAGGTAGACGACGGGGAAGAGCGCGAAGAGCAGGGCGAGCGCCACGACGGCGTACCGCCACCACACCCCGCCGCTGCCGCGGGGCACCGTACGGCGTGTGCTCTCCCCGGTCCGCGTGGCGGCGGCGGTCGCCGCCGTGGTCTGGGTCAGCGACGTCATCTCAGTTGACCTCTTCCAGGTTCTTGGTGCGGCGGAAGCCGGCGTAGCTCATGAGGGCGACGATGACGAAGATGAAGATCGAGACCGTCGAGGCGAGGCCGTAGTTCGGCGTCACGCCGGAGAAGGCGAGCCGGAAGGCGTAGGTGATGAGCAGGTCGCTCGAGCCGATCGAGGTGTCGGCCGACTCGTACGGGCCGCCCTTGGTCAGCAGGTAGATGAGCCCGAAGTTGTTGAAGTTGAAGGCGAACGACGCGATGAGCAGTGGCCCGACGGCCACGAGCAGCAGCGGCATGATGATCGAGCGCAGCGTGCGGAACGGGGACGCGCCGTCGATCTTGGCGGCCTCGCGGACGTCGCCGGGGATGGACTGCAGGGCGCCGGTGCAGACGAGGAACATGTACGGGAAGCCCAGCCACAGGTTGGTCAGGAGGATCGCCGCCTTCGCCGCCCACGGGTTGCCGAGCCAGTCGACGTCGAGGCCGGTGAGGTTGTTGATCAGCCCGAAGTCCTGGTTGAACATCGAGCGCCACAGCAGCGCCGTGACGAAGCCGGGGATGGCGTACGGGAGGATGAGGATCGAGCGGTAGACCTTGCGGCCCTTGATCCGGTTGTCGTCGAAGAGCAGCGCGAGGAGCATCCCGAGCAGGAACGTCGAGCCGACGGAGACGACGGCGAAGACGACGTTCCAGACGAAGATCGACAGGAACCCGGCGCGGATCGTCTCGTTGGTCAGCAGCGTCGAGAAGTTCTTGAGGCCCACGTTCTCCTTCCACCCCGTGGGGAAGGCGTCGCCCTGGCCGTCCTGCGGCACCCAGAAGGCGTTGCGCGGCACGTAGACCTTGCCGGTCGTCGTGTTGGTCAGGGTGTCCTTGGCGGCGTCGTACACGATCGTCGTCTTCCCGACGAAGGCCTCGCTGAGGCCGACCGGCTTGATCCCGCCACCGTCGGACGTCGGGACGGCGAGGTTCGCCAGGTCCTTGCGGGCGTTGACCTGCCGCGCGGTGAGGATGGTCCAGCCCTTGGCCGCGGTGATCTTGCCGGTCACGGTCTTGCTCACGCCGTCGGACGGCAGGTCCTTCAGGCCCTTGGACGTCCCGACGTAGCTCTTGCCCTGGGGGTCGGTCAGCAGCAGCGCGAGGTCGCCGGTGTCCGGGCTCGACCCCGCCGGGACGGCGACGCTCATCCGGTAGCGGGGCGTGCCCGGGACCTCCTGCACCGAGTTGGCGATGATCGAGCGGGTCGCCTCCTCCTTGCTCACCGCGTGGCCGTCGCCGTAGTTGGTGAACGCGGTCGCGACCGTGTAGACGATCGGCCAGACCTGCAGCGCGAGGAGCAGGACGAGACCCGGCAGCAGGTACTTCATCGGGACGGCGCGACGCGTGGAGTAGACCGCGACGACCGCCATGACGACGACCGCGACGACGACGACGCCGATGCCGTACCCGGCCGAGATGACCCGCTGGACGAGGTAGGCCCCGAGCAGGACGGCGAGGGCGATGAGCACCCACTTGGTCACGGTCGCCCACAGGGGGGCCCGGACGGTGCCGCGGCCCAGCGGGCGGGCGGGCGGGGGCGGGCCCTGCTCCACGGGGGTGGTCGGCTTGAGGTCGGTGCTCATGGGGTGATCTCCGCGGGTCCGGCGACGGTGACGGGGTGGCCGCGAGGCGGCCGGGGGTGGGTCGGCCACCGCTCCTCCACGAGGGCTCGTGGGGAGCGGTGGCCGACCCGGCGGGCCTCAGCCCTTGGCGATGTTCGCCGCGATCTCCTTCTGGGCCGCGGTGAAGCGGGAGGTCGGGTCGGCGCCGGAGATGACGTCGGCCGCGGCCTGCCCCAGCGGGCCCCACACGGAGTTCATGGCCGGGATGTTCGGCATCGGCTTGCCGTTCTTGCCGGCCTCGTAGAACGCCTTGACCATCGGGTCCTCGGCGGCCGCCTTCTCGTAGGCGGTGGTGAGGGCCGGCGGGCGGCCGGTGGCCTCGAAGAGCGCCATCTGGACGTCCTCGCGGGTCACGTAGTTCGTCACGAACTCCTGCGCGATGGTCGGGTTCTTGGCCTTGGCCGAGACGTAGAACATCTGCACGCCGAGGAAGGGCTCCATGGGGCCGCCGCCGGCGAGGCTCGGGAGGTTGCTGACGGCGTACTTGATGCCGGCCTTCTTGGCGTTGGTCTGCGCCCACGGGCCGGTGATGAAGAACGGCGCCTTGCCCGCGTCGAACAGCGCCTCGGCGTTGTCGTCGCCGACGTTGGTGCTGAGGACCTTCGACTTGCCGAGCTTCGCCAGCTCGGCCGCGCCCTTGAGCGAGCCCGCGCTGTCGACGAGCAGCTTCGTGGAGTCGTAGTCGCCGTTGGCCTTGGTGGCGAAGATGCCGCCGCCGTACGCCGCCAGGTAGGGGTAGGAGTAGTAGGCGTTGCCGGTCTTGCCGACCTGCTGGATGAGGACGTTGGTGACCTTGCCGCCGGAGGCGTCCTTGATCTTCGTGCCCTCGGCGACCAGCTGGTCCATCGTCGTCGGCGCGTCGGGGGCGAGCGCCGTGTTGCGCATGAGCGCGATGTTCTCGACGGCGTAGGGCACGCCGTAGGTCTGCCCGTTGAACTTGGTCGCCGCCACGGCGTTGGGAGCCAGCTTGGCGGTGACGTCGGGCGAGAGGTTGATCGGGGCCACGGTGGCGTTCTGGACGAGCTCACCCAGCCAGTCGTGGGCGCCGACGATGACGTCCGGGCCCTGGCCGACCTTGGTGGCGTCCTTGAACTGCTGGCGCACGTCGGTCGAGATCTGGACGGCGACGGTCACGCCGTTCTCCTGGCCGAACGCGTCCGCGTACTTCGTCACGGCCTGGGCGCGGTCCGCGTCGGTCCAGATGACGAGGTCGGCGTTGGCGTCGCGCTTGGGCGCGCCGGTCGTGGTCGGCGACGCGGCGGCCGTCGTCGTGGTCGACGACGTCGTGGCCGGCGCCGCTGCGCCCGTCGAGCCGCCGGTGGAGCTGCCTCCCCCGCCGCAGCCCGAGACGAGCAGGGCCACCGCGCCGGATGCGGCAACAACGGTGGCGTACGCACGTTTGTGCATGGTCTCTCCTTCGAAACTCCCGCGACCGTCCCGGTCGCCGTGGCGGGCGGGAACGTAGCAAGTTCTTGCAAGACTGCGCCAGTCCCTGCAAGAACTTGCAGGCCAAGTCGTGACCTTCGACGACGACACGCCGCACGACACGCCGTACGGCGTCGTGTGGGCCGGTGCGCGGCCGTCAGCGGCTGGCAGCCGCTGTCAACGCTGTCATCCGGGGCGCCACCGGCGCCGCGGTTTCACCGCGGGACGAGCGAGACCTCGTCCGGGGTCGAGAGGGTGAGGACGGCGTCCTCGATGGTCGAGTGCTCCTCCAGGCGCCGCTCGAGCGCGCGCAACCGGATCGCGAGGGTGTGCTCGGGGTCGTCGCCGGTGAGGTCGACGGCGGCCACGACGAAGAAGCGCAGCGGGCCGACGAACTCGAGGTGCAGGTAGGTCACCCGGTCGACGTCGGGCAGGTCGAGCAGCGTCTCGAGCACGCGCTCGCGCTGCTCCGGACCGAGCTCCTCCCCCACGAGGAACTGGTGGTTGCGCCGGATGAGGAAGATGGCGACGACCCCGAGCAGCACGCCGACCGCGATGGACCCCACCGCGTCCCAGACGGCGTTGCCGGTCAGCTCGTGCAGCAGCACGCCGAGGGCGGCGAGGACGAGCCCGGCGAGCGCCGAGGAGTCCTCGACGAAGACCGCGCGCAGCGTCGGGTTGGAGGTGCGGTTGATGTAGGAGAGCGGGTGCAGGCCGGTGCGGCGGGCGTTGCCGCGGGTCTGGCGCAGCGCCTGGACGAACGAGATCCCCTCGAGGACGAAGGCGACGCCGAGGACCACGTAGTTGAGCAGGTAGTCGGTCTCCTCGACCTCGCTCGTCAGGCTCTGCACGCCGTGCTGGATCGAGACGGCGGCACCGACCATGAAGAGGCCGAAGGCGGCGAAGAGCGACCACACGTAGGTGTCGCGGCCGTAGCCGCGCGGGTGGGAGGCGTCGCGGGGGCGGCTGCCGCGCCGCTCGGCGAGCAGGAGGAAGACCTCGTTGCCGGTGTCGGCCCAGGAGTGCGCGGCCTCGGCGACCATCGACGCGGACCCGCTCAGGAGGGCGGCCGCCGACTTGGCCAGGGCGATGAGCCCGTTGGCGACCAGGGCGACGACGACGGTGAGGACGCTCTCCCCGCCCGACTGCTCGCCGTCGGCCGTCGTGCCGGGGCGCTGGTGGGAGAGGGTCGCGTCGAGGTCGCTGGACGTCACCTGACAGTTCTACCCAGGCGGGCCCGCCGGCGTCCCGCGGGCCGGGTGTCCGGTCCGCGCCAGGTGCTGGCGGGTCCGGGCGATGTCGTGCATGATGCGGGGGCCGGGCGACGACGCCCGGTTCCCGCCTTTACAACGGATCGTCCGGCACGTTCCTGCCGGTGAAGGAGATGGCTCATGGCCACCGTGACGTTCGACAACGCCACCCGTCAGTACCCGGGCAACCCCGTCCCGTCGGTCGACAAGCTCAACATCGAGATCGCGGACGGGGAGTTCCTCGTCCTCGTCGGCCCCTCCGGCTGCGGCAAGTCCACCTCGCTGCGCATGCTCGCCGGGCTCGAGGAGGTCAACGCCGGTCGCATCCTCATCGGCGATCGCGACGTGACCAACCTGTCGCCGAAGGACCGCGACGTGGCGATGGTCTTCCAGAACTACGCGCTCTACCCGCACATGTCGGTCGCCGACAACATGGGCTTCGCGCTGAAGATCGCCGGCGTCTCCAAGGACGAGATCGGCAAGCGCGTCAAGGAGGCCGCGAAGATCCTCGACCTCGAGCCCTACCTCGAGCGCAAGCCGAAGGCGCTCTCCGGTGGCCAGCGCCAGCGCGTCGCCATGGGCCGCGCGATCGTCCGCTCGCCCCAGGTCTTCCTCATGGACGAGCCGCTGTCGAACCTCGACGCCAAGCTGCGCGTCCAGACCCGCACCCAGATCGCGTCGCTGCAGCGCCGCCTCGGGGTCACCACGGTCTACGTCACCCACGACCAGGTCGAGGCCATGACGATGGGCGACCGGGTCGCGGTCCTCAAGGACGGCCTGCTCCAGCAGTGCGACACCCCGCGCAACATGTACGACCACCCGAACAACGTCTTCGTCGCGGGCTTCATCGGCTCGCCGGCGATGAACCTCCTCCAGGTGCCGGTCACCGAGGGCGGCGTGAAGTTCGGTGACACGATCGTCCCGATCTCCCGCGATGACCTCGCCAAGGCCGGCCAGACCGTCACCGTCGGGGTCCGCCCCGAGGACATGACCCTGTCGGAGAGCGGCGGGCTCGCCGTCACCGTCGACGTCGTCGAGGAGCTCGGCGCCGACGCGTACATCTACGGCACGACGAGCGAGAAGCAGGCCATCCCCTCCGGCGACAACGAAGAGTCGGTCAAGCCCTTCATCGCCCGTGTCGACGGCCGGCGCCCCCCGGAGAAGGGCTCGACGGTGCACCTCGTGCCCAGCGAGGGTCACCTCCACGTCTTCAACAGCGACTCCGGCGCCCGCATCGGCGCCTGAGCCCCGCTCCCGTACGACGCCTCCCCGGGTCTCCCCGGGGAGGCGTCGTCGTCTGCGAGGATGCCGAGGTGGCGCTCGACTTCACCACGGCGCGACCCGCGCCGGCCCTGCTCGACCTGCCGTGGTCGGTCCCCCTGGAGGACTGGCCCTCGGAGGTCCTCGCCGCTCTCCCCCGCGGCATCTCGCGGCACGTCGTGCGCTTCGTGCGCTTCCAGGGCCGGGTCATCGCCATCAAGGAGATCAAGGCCGAGCTGGCGCGGCGCGAGTACGAGATGCTGCGCAACCTCGGCCGGCTCGAGGTGCCGTCGGTGGAGCCGTTCGGCGTCGTCACGGGGCGCATCGGCGCGGACGGCGAGCCGCTGGACGCCTGCCTCATCACCCGCCACCTGCAGTACTCGTTGCCGTACCGCGCGCTCTACAGCCAGACGCTGCGGCCCGACACCGCCGACCGGCTCGTCGACGCCCTCGCCGTCCTGCTCGTGCGGCTGCACCTCACGGGCTTCTGGTGGGGGGACGTGTCGCTGTCCAACACCCTCTTCCGCCGCGATGCCGGTGCCTTCGCCGCTTACCTCGTCGACGCCGAGACCGGCGAGCTGCACGCGTCGCTCACCGACGGCCAGCGCGAGCACGACCTCGACATCGCCCGGGTCAACATCGCCGGCGAGCTGATGGACCTCGAGGCGGGCGGGCTGCTCGAGGAGCGGGCCGACCCGATCGAGGTGTCGAACCAGATCGTCGAGCGCTACACCTCGCTGTGGGCCGAGCTGACCGAGACCGAGCGCTTCGAGCGCGGCGACCGGTGGCGCGTGGAGGAGCGGATCCGCCGCCTCAACGAGCTGGGGTTCGACGTCGACGAGCTGGCCATGTCGACCGACCTCGACGGCACGACGATCTCGATCCAGCCCAAGGTCGTCGACGCCGGCCACCACTCGCGGCGCCTGCTGCGCCTGACCGGCCTCGACGTCGAGGAGAACCAGGCCCGCCGCCTGCTCAACGACCTCGACTCGTTCCAGGCCGCGACCGACCGGCAGAACGACGACGAGGAGATCGTCGCCCACGACTGGCTGGCCCGCGTCTACGAGCCGACGGTGCGCGCCGTGCCGCGCGAGCTGGCCGGCAAGCTCGAGCCCGCCGAGGTCTTCCACGAGGTCCTCGAGCACCGGTGGTACATGTCCGAGCGGGCCGGCCGGGACGTCACCGTCAAGGACGCCGTCGACGACTACCTGCGCACCGTGCTGCCCGCCAAGCCCGACGAGCAGTCGGTGCTCGGTGTCGACACCGTCGAGATGCCCGTCCTCGCCAACGGCGAGGTCGACCTCGACTGACCGGTCCGGACTGCTGAGGGAACGGGACCTCGACGTCCCTCCCCCACCCCGGATTGCTGCGGGGGCGGGACGTCCCGCGGGCGCAACAGTCCGCCGTACGGGGTGACGTCGACGTCCCGGAGGCGCAGCAGTCCGATGTCGGGGGTGACGTCGACGTCCCGAAAGCGCAGCAGTCCGATGTCGGAGATGACGTCGACGTCCCGAAAGCGCAGCAGTCCGATGTCGGAGGTGACGGCGACGTCCCGGACGCGCAGCAGTCCGCCGTACGGGGTCAGTCGCGTTCGGTGAGCAGCGACCCGAAGATGAGGGTCAGCAGCAGGACCAGGGTGATGACGTGGACCCCGGTGCACCACAGGCAGATCGCCTTGATGTGGTAGAGCTCGGCGAAGACGAGGTAGAGCGCGAACACCAGTCCGACGGCGCACCAGGCGACCCGCACGAGGTCGACGGCTCGGGTCGAGCGACGGTAGGTCGCGGGCAGGGTCAGCGCGATCATCGAGACGAAGAAGAGCACGCCGAGGTAGGCGACCGGGATGCCGAGGAACGAGCTCCACTGGCTCTCGGTCACCTTGGCGCAGTTGATGGTCGAGTTCTCCGCGCAGGCGAGCGTCGCGTTCTGCGTCAGGTGCTCGTAGCTGAGGTAGAGCGCGAAGAGCAGCCCGAGGACCGACAGCCCGAGCGACACCGGGGGGAGCCACCGGGGGTGGCGCACCGCGGGGCGGCGTACGGCGTCGTGCGTGGTCGCCATGGCGCGGCAGCCCTCAGGAGCCCGACTGCAGCGCGGCCGCCGCCTTGGTGACGCCGGACGAGGTGCAGACGTCGGCGGGCTTGTTGCCGGTCAGCTGGCACAGCCGCGCGGTCGTGAGGTTGGCGCCGCCGAGCACGCCCTTGGAGATGGCGGTGGAGGGGTCCTTCACCTGGGCGGCGATCTTCTCCTGGGAGAGGCCCTGGAGCACCGTGCCGTCGTAGAGGGCCCCGGACTGGTAGGCCTTGCCGGCGAACCAGACGAACGGGATGCCCGTCGTGCCCGTCGACTGCTCGATCTTCTGCACGTCGTCCGGCACGGCCTGCAGCGGCTTGCCGTTGCGGTCCTGCGCCTCGTAGGACTCGAAGCTGAGGTAGTCGCTGGTGAACTTGGCGTCCTTGAGGCTCAGCGTGGGGATGCTGGCCGGCTGGTCGGTGTCCGAGGACACGGCGTAGTCGAGGCCCGACCAGGTGCCGAAGCGCGAGAGGGCGGTGACCAGGGACCAGCGCTCGCTCGCGCAGTAGGGGCAGTACTCGGCGCCGACGTAGATCAGACGCGGCTTGCCGTCCTTCTCCACGACCGACCCGCCGCTGACGTCCTTGACCACGGTGCCCTGCGCCGACCCGGCGCCGACGGTGTCGAACGCGCTGGCCGGGATGGTGGTGAGGTCCTTGACGACCGTCTCGGACGCCGTGCCCGAGGTCGCCGCCGCGGTCTGCGGGGCCTTGGGGGCGTTGACCGCGAAGATGATGACCGCCGCGACGATGGCGAGCACGACCACCGTCGCCGAGCCGGCGATGATCAGGCTCCGGCGGCGCTCGGCCGCCTTCTGCTCGGCGCGGATCTTCTGGAGCTGGGCGTTGTTCTGCCGCGCGCTCTTGGCCACCGGGGGTCTCCTTCGAGGACTGGGTCGGCTCGGGGTGTCTGACGGGCGTCCCGAGCCGGGGGTCACGCTACTTCATCGACCCGTGGCAGCCCGCTGCCGTGCGATCTCGTAGAGGGTGACGCCCGCGGCGACGCCGGCGTTCAGCGACTCGACCGCCGAGCTCATCGGGATGGAGACGATCTGGTCGCAGGTCTCGGCGACGAGCCGCGACAGGCCCTTCCCCTCCGAGCCGACGACGACGACCACCGGTTCGGTCGCGAGCGCGAGCCCGGGCAGGTCGACGTCTCCCTCCATGTCGAGGCCGAGGACGAAGAAGCCGGCCTTCTGCAGCTCCTGCAGCGCGCGGGTGAGGTTCGTCGCCCGGGCCACGGGGATGCGCGCGGCGGCCCCGGCCGACGTCTTCCACGCGCTGGCCGTCATCCCGGCCGAGCGGCGCTCCGGCACGAGGACGCCGTGGCCGCCGAAGGCGGCGACCGAGCGGACGACGGCGCCGAGGTTGCGGGGGTCCGTGACGCCGTCGAGGGCGACCACGAGCGGGATGCCCGGCGCCTGCGGGTCGAGCAGGTCGGCGACCTCCGCGTAGTCGTACGGCGGCACCTGCAGCGCCAGCCCCTGGTGGACGGCGCCGTCGGTGATCCGGTCGAGCTCGCCGCGCGGGGTCTCGAGGATGGGCAGGCCGCGCTCGCCGGCGGCCTTGAGCGCCTCGCGGACGCGGTCGTCGGCGTCGATCCGCGAGGCGACGTACATCGTCGTCACGGGGACCCCGGCGCGCAGCGCCTCGACGACCGAGTTGCGCCCGGCGACGACCTCGCTGGACGCCTTGCCCTTGCGGGCCGCGCCCCGGGCGGGGCCTCCCGAGCGGGCGCCGGCCCGGCCCGGGCCGGCGGCCTTGCGGGCGCGCTTGGCCGCGGGGTGGTACTCGCGGTCGACCGCCTTCGGCGTCGGGCCCTTGCCCTCGAGCCCACGACGACGCTGACCGCCGGAGCCGACGGTCGCGCCCTTGGCGTTCTTGCGGATCGCGCCGCGGCGCTGGGAGTTGCCGGGCATCAGATCTCCGGGGTCGAGGGGTGGTCGGTGGTGTCGACGGCGGCCGACGGGCGTCGGACGAGGCTCCAGCGGGCGCCGGACGCGGTGTCCTCGATGGCGATGCCGAGGGCGGTGAGCTGGTCGCGGATGGCGTCGGCGGCGGCGAAGTCGCGCGCGGCGCGGGCCGTCTGGCGGGCCTCGAGGCGCTCGCGGACGAGCGCGTCGAGGACGTCGTCGACGTCGGAGGACGCACCGGGCCGCTCGCGCCGCCAGACCGGGGAGAGCGGGTTGACACCCAGTACCTCGGTCATCGCGACGACGGCGGCGGCCGCGGCGGTGACGCCCTCGTCGTCCCCGTCGTCGAGCGCGGTGTTGCCGGCGCGGACGGTGTCGTGGACGACGGCGAGCGCACCGGAGACGTTGAGGTCGTCGTCCATCGCGTCGCGGAAGGCGTCCGGCAGGTCGCCGACGACTCCGTCGAGCGGGCGGACCCGCTCGGCCCGGTCGAGGAACCCGGCGATCCGCTCGACGCTCGCGGCGGCCTCGTGCAGCGACCCCTCGTGGTACTCGATCTGCGAGCGGTAGTGCGCGGCGGTGAGGTAGTACCGCACGGCGAGCGGCGACTCGACGTCGACCACGCGACGCACCTCGAGCGCGTTGCCGAGCGACTTGCCCATCTTCTGCCCGCGCACCGTCACCCACGCGTTGTGCAGCCAGTAGCGCGCGAAGCCGAGGCCGGCCGCGTGGCTCTGCGCCTGCTCGTTCTCGTGGTGCGGGAAGCGCAGGTCGATGCCGCCGCCGTGGATGTCGAAGGTGTCGCCGAGGTACTTGCGCGCCATCGCGGAGCACTCCAGGTGCCAGCCCGGGCGACCGCGTCCGTACGGCGTCGGCCAGGACGCGGACTCCGGCTCGTCGGCCTTGCGGCCCTTCCAGAGGGCGAAGTCGCGCGGGTCCTTCTTGCCGCGCGGGTCGGCGTCCTCGGCGGCGGCCATGTCGTCGGGCGACTGGTGGCTGAGGGCGCCGTACTCCCCCCAGGAGCCGACGTCGAAGTAGACGTCGCCGGTGCCGTCGGGCGCCGGGTAGGCGTGCCCCTTCTCGACGAGGGTGTCGATGAGCTCGACCATCTCGGGGACGTGCCCGGTCGCGCGCGGCTCGTACGTCGCCGGCAGGACCCCCAGCAGGTCGAGCGCCTCGCTCGTGGCCCGCTCGTTGCGGTAGGACAGGGCGAACCAGTCCTCGCCGGCCTCGGCCGACTTGCGCAGGATCTTGTCGTCGATGTCGGTGACGTTGCGCACGACCGTGACGTCGTAGCCGTGACCGGTCTGCAGCCAGCGACGCAGGACGTCGAAGGCGACCGCGAAGCGGACGTGCCCGATGTGCGGGGCGCCCTGCGTCGTGAGCCCGCAGATGTAGATGCCCACCGTGCCGGGCCGCAGGGGCTCGAAGTCGCGCAGCTCGCGCGCGGCGGTGTCGTACAGGCGGAGGCTCACCCACCCAAGGCTACCGGCGCGGCGGGGGGCCGCCCGCCGCGCCGTCGTCCGGCCGGCGGCCGGTCAGCCGCGCCAGTGCACCTTGTCGGGGGTGATGCGGACGACGACGCGAGGGGTGTCCGGGGCGTCGGCGGTGTACGGGCCGCCGGTGTACTTCCGCGAGAGCTCCTGGATGAGCGAGCCGCCCGGGTCGTCCGTGACCGTCGCGGTGCCGCGGACCTCGAGGTAGGAGTACGGGTCGTCCTTGGGCCAGACGACGACGGAGACGCGCGGGTCGCGCTCGAGGTTGTCGGTCTTGCGGCGGCCGCGGACGGTGGAGAAGAGGATGTCGTCGCCGTCGCGCTTGGCCCACACCGGGCTCAGCTGCGGTCGGCCGTCGGGCTCGATGGTGGCGACGGTGATCTGCTCGGGGGCGTCGAGGACGGCACGGGCGGGCTCGGGGAGCGTCGTGGTCATGCCGGTCGCAACGCCGGCCGGCGCGCGGCTATGCCTCGCCGCTGCCGGCGTACGCGTCGATCTCGGCCAGCAACGACGCCTTCCCGGCGTCGTCGAGGAACGACTGCCGTACGGCGTCCCGGGCCAGGTCGGCGACACCGGTCTCGTCGAGACCGAGCAGGTCGGCGGCGACGAGGTACTCGTGGCCGAGGTCGGTGCCGAACATCGGCGGGTCGTCGCTGGCGATGCTGAACGGCACGCCGGCCGCGGCGATGACGGGCAGCGGGTGCTCCTCCAGCGACGGCACCGAGCGGGTGCGCACGTTGGACGTCGGGCAGATCTCGAGCGCGATGCCGTGCTCGGCGAGGTGCGCCAGCAGCGCCGGGTCCTGGGCCGAGGTGATGCCGTGGCCGACCCGCTCGGCGCCGAGCAGCCGCACGGCGTCCCACACGGTCTCGGGTCCGGTCGACTCCCCCGAGTGCGGGACGCTGTGCAGCCCGGCCGCGCGGGCGGCGTCGAAGTGCGGCTGGAACTGGGGTCGGGGGACGCCGATCTCCGGCCCGCCGAGACCGAACGCCACGAGCGTCTCGGGTGCGCGGTGCAGCGCGTAGTCGAGCGTCACCTCGGCGGCGTCGAGCCCGGACTCGCCGGGGATGTCGACGACCCAGCGCAGGACCGGTCCGCCCTCGGCCTCGATGGTGCGGCGGGCGTCCTCGACGGCGCCGGTGAAGTCGGCGGCGTCGATCCCGCGGATGATCGAGGTGTAGGGCGACAGGGTCAGCTCGGCGTAGCGGATCCGCTGCGCCGCCATGTCGCGGCCGACCCCGAGGGTGAGCGCGTGCACGTCCTCGGGGGTGCGGATGAGGTCGACGACGGAGAGGTAGACCTCGACGAAGTGCGCGAAGTCGGTGAAGGTGAAGTAGTCGGCGAGCCGCTCGGGGTCGGCGGGCACGGGGCTGCTGCCCTCGTGGCGGGCGGCGAGCTCGGCGACGATGGCGGGGGACGCGGACCCGACGTGGTGGACGTGCAGCTCGGCCTTGGGCAGGCCGGCGACGAACGCGGCGAGGTCGGGGCGGGGCGCGGTGGTGCTCATCCGTCGAACGCTAGTGGGGCCGCGCCCCGCCCGTCCCGCCGGTCGTCGGCGGGTCCCCGTCAGGCGCGGCCGAGCGACGCCCAGAAGTCGCAGCGGTGCTCGGCGCGGTAGGCGTCGACCCCGATGGCGGTGCTGCGACCACCCGGGCGCAGCGACAGCACCGAGCCGTCAGCGAGCCCGGGCCACAGGGCCCGGTTCGTCGCCTGCGGGGTGCCGGTGGTGACGAACGCGCCCCAGTACGCCGTCATGTCGCGCGAGAGCTGCCGCTCCCCCGAGTCGAAGGTCGGCGCGATCGGGGTGCCGTTGTCGAAGCTCGGGAAGAGGTAGGCCAGCTCGGCCGCGTGCCCGGCGCCCCAGACGTAGCCGGGGATCGGCGTGAGGCCGGGCCCGCGTCGGGCGTCGAACTCGTACATCCACACGGGGTTGACGCGGTCGAAGGCGCTCGCCGTGGCGAGGGTGCCGCAGCCGCCGATCCCGGCGAGGATCCCGGAGTCGGTGGCCACGTCGCTCGCGAGGTACGCCGCGGTGAAGCGGTCGGACCGCGCCGGCCACGGGTAGCGGGCGAGGACGGCGTCCGCCGAGGCGCCGTACAGACCGCGGACGAAGGCGACGTAGTCGGCGCGGCTCCCGCCGATGAGGTTCGTGAAGAAGGTGCGACCCTCGTCGCGGTTGGAGCCGACGACCATCGGCACCCGGGCGACGTCACCGCGCTCGACCGCGGTCACCAGCGGCACGGGGAACGGCGCGACGCCCGTGGTGAGGGTCGGCGAGAACCCCGTGCTCGCGTCGAGCAGGGCCGCGGCCGAGGCGGTGCGCAGGCACGCGACCCGGTCGGTCGTGCACCCCGCCGTCGCGGCGAACGTGCGGCTGTCCTTCTCGGTCGCGGCGACCGGGCGGCTCGGGCAGCCGCCCGACTGCATCATCGCCCGGGCGAAGAGACCGCGCGAGGACTGCGCCACCAGGTGCCCGCAGACCGAGAAGCCACCCGCCGACTCGCCGCCGACGGTGACCCGGCCGCTGTCGCCGCCGAACGCGCCGATCTCGCGCTGGACCCAGCGCAGCGCGGCCTGCTGGTCGAGGAACCCGTAGTTCCCCTCGCCGCGCGAGGAGAGCCCGGCGAGGCCGAGGAAGCCGAAGACACCGAGTCGGTAGTTGATCGAGACGACGACGGCGCCGGTCTCGCGGGCGAACTGCTCGCCGCCGGCCTGGTTCGAGCTGCCGTTGACCAGGCCCCCGCCGTGGATGAAGAGGTAGACGGGCAGCGCCGACGACGCGGTCGCCCCGTGCGGGCGGTAGACGTTGAGGTAGAGGCAGTCCTCGGAGTCGGACCGGGCGCCGTTGCTGCTGGCCAGGGCCGCACACCGGGGTCCGTACGACGTCGCCTCGCGGGAGCCGCTCCACGTCGGCGCCGGCGCCGGGGGCTGCCAGCGACGGGCGCCGGTCGGCGGGGCGGCGTACGGCACCCCGAGGAAGTCGTCGACCCCGTCGACGAGCGCGCCCTGCAGCGTGCCCTGCCCGGTGCGCACCACCGGCGGCGCTCCGGGCGCCGCCTGGGCCGGGGCCGCGAGGGCCGGCGTCACGAGCCCTCCCGCCACCAGCAGGGTCAGGGCCGGGACCGCCCGGGTCCACCACCGTCGTCGGCTCATCGCAGGCTCCTTCGCCTCGTCGCGTCCCTGCACCATGGCCCCGCCCACCCGGGTCGGCAACCCGGAACCCCACTTGTTGCCACTTTTCGCGCGTCAGGTGTTGCTCGGTCCCTTCCGGCGCCGGGCGGAAAGTGGCAACAAGTGAGGTGTCACACCGGCAGGAGGTGGGTGATGAAGCGGGAGAGCTGCTCGATGGTGCGGCACTCGTGCATCTCGACGACGGTGGCGTACTCGTCGGCGCACGAGTCGCCGCTCCCCCAGCGGCCACGCGGCTCGGGGTTGAGCCAGAAGGTGCGTCGCGACCGGTCCCGGATCCGCTGCAGCGCAGCGAGGTTCGGGTCGCCGTAGTTGTTCCGGCCGTCGCCGAGGACGAGCACGGCGGTGCGCGGGCCGATGGCGTCCAGGTAGGACTCGGCGACGTCGGCGAGCGCCTCGCCGTAGTCGCTGCTGCCGTGCCAGCCGGTGACCCGGGCCTCGCGCTGGATGGCGGTGACGAGGTCGGGGCGGCCCTCCTGCACGAGCATCGTCACCTCGTCGGTGACGTTGACGAAGGCGAGGACGCGCACCCGGGTGAACTGGTCGGCGAGCGCGCGGACGAGCAGCATCGTGAAGCCGGAGAACCCGGCGACGCTCCCGGAGACGTCGCAGAGCAGCACGAGCTCGGGTCGTGAGGGCCGAGGACGCTTGTGCACCAGGCGGATCGGGACGCCGCCGGTCGACATCGACCGGCGCAGCGTCCGCCGCACGTCGACCTCGCCCCGGCGGGCCGCACGGCGGCGCGCGGCCAGCCGGGTCGCGAGCTTGCGCGACAGCGGGCGGACCGCGGCCCGCAGCGCGGCGAACTGCGCGAGGTTCGTCGTGAGGAAGTCCTGCCGCTCGGCCGGGTCCGGGACGGCGTACGTCGCCATCCGCTCGCGGCCGCGCAGCTCGGCGGCCCGTCGGCGCGCGGCCGCCGCGACCAGGGCCTTCAGCCGCTCGACGTCGCGGCGCACCTCGTCGCGGACCAGCCGGTCGCCGAGGTCGCCGTCGTCGCCCCGCTCCTGCACCACCGCCGCGACGAGGGTCTGCGGACGCAGCCGCTCGAGCGTCTGCAGGGCCGAGAACGAGCGGTTGCCCTCCCCGCCGACCCGGCCCAGGGCGTCCACGGCCCGCTCGGCGAGCGCCTCGAGGGCGGCCGCGTCGCGGGCGACCAGCGCGTCGCGCAGCTCCTCGCGCAACCGCTCGACCCGGTCGTCGGGGTCGGCCGGCAGGTCGTCCTCGCCGTCGCGGGTGCCCTGCGTCGCGCCGACGCCGGCCGGGAAGTAGAGGTCGAAGACGGCATCGAACACCGCGCGCTGCCCGCCGCGCCGCACCAGGGCGGCGGCCAGCCCCTCGCGCAGCCGGCCGCGGTCGTCGAGCCCGAGCACCTGCGCCACCCGGGCGGCGTCGACGGTCTCGCTCGTGCCGCACGGGATCCCCTTGTCGCGCAACGCTCCCACCATCGCGACGAGGCGCGCGGGCAGGCCGTCGGACGGGGCGCCGTACGGGGTCCCGTGGGTGACGTCCGCCGCGACCGGCACCTCAGGCCCGTCGGGCGAGGGTGTCGAGGTCGAGACCGGCGCGGGCGCGGACGACGTCCTCCTGGTGCTTGAGGACGACGCCGAGGGTCTCCTCGACGGTCCGCGCGTCGAGCCGGTCGGCACCGAGGGCGAGCAGGGTGCGGGCCCAGTCGATCGTCTCGGAGACCGACGGCGCCTTCTTCAGCGGCAGACCCCGCAGCGCGGCGACCACCCGCACGACCGACGTCGTCAGCGCCTCGTCGATGCCGGGGACGTGCAGCCGGACGATGTCCTCCTCGAGCGCCGGCTCGGGGACGTCGAGGTGCAGGAACAGGCAGCGCCGGCGCAGCGCCTCGGTCAGCTCACGCGTCGCGTTCGAGGTGAGGACGACGAACGGGCGCTGCCGCGCACGGATCGTCCCGAGCTCGGGCACCGTGACCTGGAAGTCGCCGAGGACCTCGAGCAGCAGCCCCTCCACCTCGACGTCGGCCTTGTCGGTCTCGTCGACGAGCAGGACCGTGGGCTCCTCGCGCCGGATCGCGGTGAGCAGCGGCCGCTCGAGGAGGAACTCCTCGGAGAAGACGTCGGTCCGGGCGGCGTCCCAGGACTCGTCGCGGCCGGCGGTGATCCGCAGCAGCTGCTTGGCGTGGTTCCACTCGTAGAGGGCGCGGGCCTCGTCGACGCCCTCGTAGCACTGCAGCCGCACGAGGCCCGCCCCGGTGGCCTCGGCGACGGCGCGGGCCAGGTCGGTCTTGCCGGTGCCCGCCGGCCCCTCGACGAGCAGCGGCTTGCCGAGGACGGCGGCGAGGTAGACGGTCGTCGCGACCGACTCCGACGCGAGGTAGCCGACCGCGGCCAGCCGGGTGACGACGTCGTCGACGGAGGCGAAGGTCGTGCCGGACGCGGGTGCGGTCGTCATGTCCCCATCCTCACCTGTCGACCTCGGCGTCAGTGACCGCGGTCGAGCCACTCCTGGACGTGCGGGGCCTCGTCGCCGACCGTCGTCGCGTCGCCGTGCCCGGTGAGGACGACGGTCTGCGGCGGGAGGGTGAGCAGGCGGCGGCGGATCGAGTCGACGATCGTCGGGAAGTCGCTGAACGAGCGGCCGGTCGCGCCCGGCCCGCCGGCGAAGAGCGTGTCGCCGGTGAGGACTACGCCGAGCTCGGGGACGTGGAAGCAGCACGCGCCGGGCGAGTGGCCGGGGGTGTGCAGCACCTGGAGCTCGACGTCGCCGACGCCGACGAGGTCGCCGTCGTGCAGGTCCCCGCCGGGGTCGCCGTCCTGGCTCAGCTGCCACACCGCTCCGTCGTCCGGGTGCAGGTACGCCGTCGCCCCGGTCGCCGTGACGAGGTCGCGGGCCACCGTGACGTGGTCGTCGTGCGCGTGGGTGAGCAGGATCGCCTTCACCGTGCGCGAGCCGACGAGCTCGAGGATCGGCCCGGCGTCGTGCGGGGCGTCGACGACGACGCACTCCTCGTCGTCACCGATCACCCAGACGTTGTTCTCGACGTCCCAGGTGCCGCCGTCGAGGCTGAACGTGCCGGCGGTGACGGCGTGCTCGACGCGCACCCCGCCCGCGGACCGGCCGAGCCCGGCGGCGGCCTGCGACGGGTCCGTCACAGCCGGACCACCGAGCGCAGGACGGTGCCGTCGTGCATCTTGGCGAACGCCGCCTCGACGTCGCCGAGCCCGATCGTCTCGGTGACGAACGCGTCGAGGTCGAACCGCCCCTGCTGGTACAGGTCGACGAGCATCGGGAAGTCGCGCGAGGGGAGGCAGTCGCCGTACCAGCTGGACTTCAGCGACCCGCCGCGGCCGAAGATCTCGATCATCGGCAGGGTCACCTCCTTGTCCGGGGTGGGCACCCCGACGAGGACGACGCGACCGGCGAGGTCGCGCGCGTAGAACGCCTGCTCGTAGGTCTCCGGACGGCCGACCGCCTCGACCACGACGTCGGCGCCGAACCCGCCGGTGAGCTCGCGGATCCGCTCGACGACGTCCTCGCTGCTGGCGTCGACGGTGTGCGTGGCGCCGAAGCCCTCGGCCCACTCGAGCTTGCGCGGGTCGAGGTCGACGGCGATGACGGTCGTCGCGCCGGCGACGACCGCGCCCGCGACGGCGGCGCAGCCGACGCCGCCGCAGCCGATGACCGCGACCGTCTCGCCGCGCTGCACCGCACCGGTGTTGACCGCCGCACCGAACCCGGCCATCACGCCGCAGCCGAGCAGCCCGGCCGCGCGGGCGTCGACCTCGTCGACCTTGGTGCACTGGCCCGCGGCGACGAGCGTCTTCTCGGCGAACGCGCCGATCCCCAGCGCCGGCGACAGCTCGGTGCCGTCGGTGAGCGTCATCTTCTGCGTGGCGTTGTGCGTCGCGAAGCAGTACTGCGGCTGCCCCTTGGCGCAGGCGCGGCACTCACCGCACACGGCGCGCCAGTTGAGGACGACGAAGTCGCCCGGCGCGACCTGGGTGACGCCCTCGCCGACGGCCTCGACGCGGCCGGCGGCCTCGTGCCCGAGCAGGAACGGGTACTCGTCGTTGATGCCGCCCTCGCGGTAGTGCAGGTCGGTGTGGCAGACGCCGCACGCCTCGACGGCGACGACGGCCTCGCCCGGTCCCGGGTCGGGGACGACGATGTCGACGAGCTCGACGGGGGCGCCCTTGGCGCGGGCGATGACGGCGGAGACGGTCTGCGGCATGGGTCCAGCACATCACGCCGGCGACCCGCCGCTCCACCCTCCCGGACGACGCCCCTACGGCGCCGCGCACGCCGGGTCGCGTCAGCCGGCGGGCAGCAGGAGGGCGGTGGCGACGGCGGCGACGCCGTCGCCCCGGCCGGTGAGCCCCAGCCCGTCGGTGGTCGTCCCGCTCACCGACACCGGCCCGCCGGCGGCGGCGGACAGCGCGGCCTCGGCCTCGGCCCGACGGGTCCCGATCTTGGGCCGGTTGCCGACGACCTGGACGGCGACGTTGCCGACGACGAAGCCGGCCCCGCGCACGAGCCGGGCCGCCTCGGCCAGCAGCGCGACGCCGGAGGCACCGGCCCACTCTGGTCGGGCGGTGCCGAAGTGCGCGCCGAGGTCCCCGATCCCGGCGGCGGAGAACAGCGCGTCGCAGCAGGCGTGCGCGGCGACGTCGGCGTCGGAGTGCCCGTCGAGCCCGCGCTCGTCCGGCCAGTGCAGCCCGGCGACCCACAGCGGCCGGTCCGACCCCTCGGGCGCGAGGGCGTGGACGTCGACCCCCACCCCCACCCGCGGGACGCCGTACGGCGGCCGGTCAGCCACGCTCCCCGTCCCAGGGCAGGGGCTCGCGCCACACCTTGTGCTGGGCCGCCTGGGCGACGGGCTTGACGACGAGCCGGTCGATGTTGACGTGCTGCGGCAGCCGGACGCAGAAGGCGACGCACTCGGCGACGTCCTCGGCGACGAGCGGCCGGTCGACGCCCTCGTAGACCTTGGCCGCGCGCTCCTCGTCGCCGCGGAACCGGGTCGTGGAGAACTCGTCGGTGCGCACCATCCCGGGGCAGACCTCGACGACGCGCACCTGGCTCCCGCTCAGCTCGAGCCGCAGCGTCTCGGTGAGCGCGGTCTCCGCGTGCTTGGCCGCGGTGTAGCCACCGCCGCCCTCGTAGGTGATGAACCCGGCGGTCGAGGTGATGTTGACGATCGTGCCGTGCGGCGAGCGGCGCAGCGCCGGCAGGAGGGCCTGCGTGACGAGCAGCGCGCCGATCGTGTTGACCTCGAACATCGCCCGCCAGTCCTCGGCGCGGCCGTGCTCGACGGTGTCCATGCCGAAGGCGCCGCCCGCGTTGTTGACGAGGACGTCGACGTCGCCGAGCTCCGCGACGGCCCGGGTGACGGCGTCGGCGTCGGTGACGTCGAGGACCAGGGTGCGGGCGCCCGGCAGCCCGGCCGCGACCTGCTCGAGGCGGTCGGCGCGGCGTCCGGCGAGGACCACCTCGTGGCCGTCCCGCGCCAGCGCGGCGGCGGTCGCGGCCCCGATGCCGGAGCCCCCTCCCGTGACGAGTGCGACGGGCATGCTCGGCTCCTCCTGCTGGGTCGGGTCGGCGGCGCGGCCGCCGGACTCATCCAACCACCGGCGCCGTACGGCGTCCGTCCGGCCTCAGCGGGGCCCGGCGCCGGCGAGGACGGCGTGGGCGACCGCGAGGTCGCGCGGGGTGGTGACCTTCTCGGCCAGCGGGTCGCCGGGGACGACGACGACCGGGAGCCCGAGCCGCTCGACGAGGGCGGCGTCGTCGGTCGCCCCGGGCGGGGCGTCCGCGTGGGCCCGGGCGAGCACCGCGCGGTCGAAGCCCTGCGGCGTCTGGACGGCGCGCAACCGCGAGCGGTCCGGGGTGGCGACGACGACCCCGTGCTTGTCGACCTCCTTGACCGTGTCGACCACCGGCAGCCCCGGCACGACCGCCGGGTGCCCCTCGGCGAGCGCCGCCACGACGGCCGCGAACAGCGACGGCGGGGCGAGCGCCCGGGCCGCGTCGTGCACGAGGACCGCGTCGACGTCGTCCCCCGCGGCGGCCAGCCCGGCGGCGACGGAGTCCGAGCGCTCGGCGCCGCCGGCCACGACCTGCGTCGGCACGGTGACCCCCGCCGTGAGCGCGAGGGCGTCCGCGACGTGGGAGGCGGGTGCGACGACGACGACCCGCACCAGGCCCGGGCACCGCCCCGCCCGCTCCAGCGCGTGGGCGAGCAGGGGCCGATCGGCGAGCCGGACGAACGCCTTGGGGACCTCCGCGCCGAGCCGTGAGCCGGAACCCGCGGCGACGACGACGACGGCGACGCGAAGCGCCGCCCCCCGGGGGCCGGGAGGCGGCGCTGCGGTGTGCGTGGTGTCGATCAGGACGCGAGGACCTCGTCGAGGATGGCCTCGGCCTTGTCCTCGTTGGTCTTCTCCGCGAGCGCGAGCTCGCTGACCAGGATCTGACGGGCCTTGGCGAGCATGCGCTTCTCGCCGGCCGACAGGCCCCGGTCCTTCTCACGGCGCCACAGGTCGCGCACGACCTCGGCCACCTTGATGACGTCGCCCGAGGCCAGCTTCTCGAGGTTGGCCTTGTAGCGCCGCGACCAGTTCGTCGGCTCCTCGGTGTGCGGAGCCCGCAGCACCTCGAAGACGCGGTCGAGACCCTCCTGGCCGACGACGTCTCGCACGCCGACCAGATCGCAGTTCTCTGCCGGGACCTCGATGGTCAGGTCGCCCTGAGCGACCTTGAGCTTCAGGTAGAGCTTGTCCTCGCCCTTGATCGTGCGGGTCTTCATCTCTTCGATCAGTGCCGCCCCATGGTGGGGGTACACGACCGTCTCGCCGACCTTGAAAACCATGTGGTGTTTTCCCCTTTCGCGACCCCCAGAATACCACGGGATAGACCTGTGGAGCGAGTCGGAGCCTGCTGTTTGCGCAGGTCAGAGGCCCTATCGGCGTCGCATCCGCCCGATGTGAACCCTTGACAACGACGCTCCCCGCGTGCAACGCGAGGGTGCGCACGCGCAGCGGTACGGCGCCGCCGCACCCCGACCGGGGGCGTCGGCGCCGCCGCTGCGACGCGGCCGGGGACGGGTGCGGCACCGGGGGCGCCCACCGGTACCCTGCTGGTGTGACCCGACCGGCGCTCCGCACCGCTGCCCCCACCCGCCCCGTCGCTCCCCGTCGCCGACGTCGCCTCGGCTCGCTGGTGCTCGCCGCCGGGGCCGCGGGCTCGCTGACGCTGCTCGGGGCCTGCACGGTGAAGTCGCCCACCCAGACCCTCGTGCCCTACCAGCCGGCCGACGGCATCGCCGTCTCCAGCGGCCAGGTCGACGCGCGCAACCTGCTCATCGTCACGAAGGCCAAGGGCGAGGCCGGGGTGCTGTCGGGCAACCTCGTCAACCTCGGCACCGACGACGTGACGGTCACCTTCGCGACCGACTCGGGTGACGGCACCGGCGCCACCGCCGGCAAGGTCGACCTCGGCCCCCGTGAGCAGCGGGACATCACCGGCATCGAGATCAAGTCGGTCGCCGCGGCCCCCGGGGCGCTCACGGGCCTGGTGATGTCCACCGGCGCCGGCGACGTCGTCGCCCAGGTCCCCGTCCTGCCCCCGGACCTCTACTACTCGACGGTCACCCCGACCCCGGGCGAGACCCCCGACGGCATCGAGTCGGGCACGAGCACGTCCACCAGCACGGCCACCAGCAGCGAGACCCCGTCGGAGACGACCGGCCCCGCCGCCACGACCTCGGCGACGACCTCCGCCGGCTGACCCCCGAGCCCGTCCGTTACGTTGCCGCCGGAATACGGACTGCTGCGGGACCGGGACCTCGACGTCCCCCTCGGATCCCGACTGCTGCGGGACCGGGACCTCGACGTCCCGGCTTCGCAGTAGTTCCGCGACGGTCAGACGGCCTCGAACTTGTAGCCCAACCCGCGCACGGTGATGATGTGCTGCGGCCGGCCGGGGTCGGGCTCGATCTTGGCGCGCAGGCGCTTGACGTGGACGTCGAGGGTCTTGGTGTCGCCGACGTAGTCGCTCCCCCAGACCCGGTCGATGAGCTGCATCCTCGTGAGCACCCGGCCGGCGTTGCGCAGGAGGATCTCGAGCAGCTCGAACTCCTTGAGCGGCAACGACGTCGTGCGGCCGTCGACGGTGACGACGTGGCGCTCGACGTCCATGCGCACCGGTCCGGCCTCCAGCGTCGCGGGCAGGAGGTCCTCGGGCTCGGCCAGCCGCCGGAGCACCGCCTTGACCCGGGCGAGCAGCTCGCGCGAGGAGTACGGCTTCGTCACGTAGTCGTCGGCGCCGATCTCCAGGCCGACGACCTTGTCGATCTCGCTGTCCTTGGCCGTCAGCATGATGATCGGGACGGCGGAGCGGTGGCGCAGCGCGCGGCAGACGTCGATGCCGGACAGCCCCGGGAGCATGAGGTCGAGCAGCACGAGGTCGGCGCCGTTCTGATCGTACTCGGCCAGCCCGTCGGGGCCCGTCCCGGCCACCGCGACCTCGTACCCCTCCTTGCGCAGCAGGTAGGACAGCGGGTCGGAGTACGACTCCTCGTCCTCGACGAGCAGGATGCGGCTCATGGCACCTCGGTGGTCGGCGCGGCCACGACGGACCGGGCGGGGTGGGTCGCCGCCGGGGGCGGCTCGGGGTGGTCAGGGTCGGCGGGCGTCTCGGACGACGCCGACGGCTCGGGCGCGCGCCCGCCGATCGCGGCGGGCAGCCGCACGGTGAACGTCGAGCCCTGCCCGGGCTCGCTCCACACGGCGACGTCGCCGCCGTGGTTGCTGCTGACGTGCTTGACGATCGCGAGCCCCAGGCCTGTCCCGCCGGTCTGCCGCGAGCGGGCCCCGTCGACGCGGTAGAAGCGCTCGAAGATGCGTTCGCGCTCGGCGGCCGGGATGCCGAGACCCTGGTCGGTCACCGCGACGGTGACCAGGTCGTCGCCGGCGGCCACGCGCACGGTCACGCGGGTCCCGCTCTCGGAGTACGCGACCGCGTTGCCGACGAGGTTGCGCACGGCGGTGACGAGCAGGTCGTGGTCGCCCCACACCTGGTGGTCGCCGCAGTCGGAGACGACGACGAGCGCGATCCGCTTGTCCTCGGCCGTGACCCGGACGGCGTCGACGGCCTCGCGCGCGACGGGGACGAGGTCGACGAGCTGGGGATCGGTCAGCGTGTCCGCCGCCTGGAGCCGCGAGAGGTCGACGATCTCCTTGACCAGCCGGGTCAGCCGCGTCGACTCGACCTGCATGCGCCGGGCGAAGCGGGCGACCGCCTCCGGGTCGTCGTGCGCGTCGAGCACCGCCTCGGAGAGCAGGGCCAGACCGCCGACCGGGGTCTTCAGCTCGTGCGAGACGTTGGCGACGAAGTCGCGGCGCACCTCCTCGACGCGGCGGGCCTGCGTCCGGTCCTCGACGAGCAGCAGGACGTGCGCCGCACCGAGCGGGGCGACCCGCGCGTGCACGACGAAGGACGGCTCCCCCAGCGGCCCGCGGCGCAGCTCGAGCTCGGCCTCGCGGATGCGGTGGTCGCGGCGCACCGCCCGCGCCATCTCGAGCAGCTCCGGGTGCGCGAGCTCACCGCCGCGCACGAGCCCCGAGGACTCGGCGCTCGGTGAGTACGTCTCGACGGCGTCCGAGGCGTCGACGACGACGCCGCTGCTGCGCAGCACGGCGAGGACGTCCCCGACCCCGTCGGGCAACGCCGTCGACGTCCCCTCCATGCGGAGCGACTCCCTTCGCCTGCGGTCCCGGTCCGCGAGCACGACGAGCAGGGTGACGGCGATGCCCACGAGGACACCACCGATCGCCGCTACCGCAGGGGTCACGTCCCTCAGCGTACGGGTGCGAGTCTCACCCGCCGCGCGCGTCCGGGACGACCCCGTGAGGGGGTCCGGGCATGATGTTCACCTGATCTGTGCCAGCCGTTCACCGGGGACTGCCACCGTCGCAGCCGATCGCACTCGGACGACCCCCACCACCCTGAGGATGCCCACGACATGCGCGACGCCTTCCACGAGGACCTCGACACCATCACCGACCAGCTCGTCGAGATGACCCGGCTGGCCGGGTCGGCCATGGCGCGGGCCACGACGGCGCTCATCGACGCCGACGTCCACCTCGCCGAGAGCGTCATCGCCGCCGACGACGAGCTCGACGCCATCCGGGAGAAGCTCGACGCCCTGTCGATCGACCTCCTCGCCCGTCAGCAGCCGGTGGCCACCGACCTGCGCATCGTCGTCACCTCGATGCGGATGAGCAGCGACCTGGAGCGCATGGGCGACCTCGCCCGCCACGTCGCCAAGGTCGCCCGACTGCGCTACCCGGAGAAGGCGATCCCCGCGGCGCTCGTCGGCCAGGTCGTCGAGATGGGGCAGGTCGCCGAGCGGATCGTCGCCAAAGCGGGCTCCGTCATCGCCTCGAAGGACACCGAGGCCGCGCTGCAGCTCGAGCGCGAGGACGACGACATGGACGAGCTGCACCGCCGGCTGTTCGCGGCGCTGCTGGCCGAGCGCGGTGTCTACGAGCCCGAGACCATCGTCGACCTCACCCTGCTGGGGCGGTACTACGAGCGGTTCGCCGACCACGCCGTGTCGGTCGCGCGCCGCGTCGTCTTCCTCGTCACCGGCGAGTTCCAGCGCGAGGAGCTCGACCACGAGTCGGTCGAGGACGACCGCGAGGCGCGGCTGCTCGGCTGAGCCCACCCCGCGAGACCGACGAGGGCTCCGTACGGCGCGCCGTACGGAGCCCTCGTCGGTTCCGCCGTCAGCGGCCCTGGTTGGCGACCGCCGCCGCGGCGGTCGCGGCCGCCTCCGGGTCGAGGTAGCGCCCGCCCTTCGTGACGGGGGTGAAGTCGTCGTCGAGCTCGTAGACCAGCGGCATGCCGGTGGGGATGTTCAGCGCGGCGATCTCGTCGTCGCCGATCCCGTCGAGGTGCTTGACCAGGGCGCGCAGCGAGTTGCCGTGGGCGGCGACGAGGACGGTGTGGCCGGCCTCGAGGTCGGCCCGGATCTCGGTCTCCCAGTAGGGCACCAGTCGGGCGACGACGTCCTTGAGGCACTCCGTGCGGGGCATCTGGTCGCCGAGGTGGGCGTAGCGCGGGTCGCCCTGCTGGCTGTACTCGTTGTCGTCGGCGATGGGCGGCGGCGGGGTGTCGTAGGAGCGACGCCAGAGCATGAACTGCTCCTCGCCGAACTGCTCCATCGTCTGCTTCTTGTCCTTGCCCTGCAGGTCGCCGTAGTGGCGCTCGTTGAGCCGCCAGTCGCGCCGGACGGGGATCCAGTGCCGGTCGGCGGCGTCGAGCGCGAGGTGGGCGGTGGTGATCGCCCGGCGCAGCACCGAGGTGTGCACGACGTCGGGCAGCACGCCCGCGTCGGCGAGCATCCGGCCGCCGGCGACGGCCTCGCTGCGGCCCGTGTCGGACAGGTCGACGTCGACCCAGCCGGTGAAGAGGTTCTTGGCGTTCCAGACGCTCTCGCCGTGGCGGAGCAGGACGAGGGTGGAGGTCATGCGCGTCACCCTAGTGCGCCCTCCCGGACGCGCCCCGGGTGTCTCACAGGCACTCCGTACGGAATCCTGACCCCCTCGAGACTTGACTCGTTCAAGTTCACGGGGAAGGGTGGAGACGTGCCCCCCGAGACCGAGGTCGTCACCCTGCTGCGGCAGGCGGACCTGCGCGTGACCCGACCCCGGGTCGCCGTCCTCGAGGTCCTGCGGCGCCGGGCGCACGCCGACACCGAGTCGGTCATCGCCGAGGTCCGCGGCGAGCTCGGGCAGGTCTCGCACCAGGCGGTGTACGACGTCCTGCGCGTCCTCACCGACGCCGGTCTCGTGCGCCGGATCCAGCCGCTCGGCTCGGTCGCGCGCTACGAGGTCCGGGTCGGCGACAACCACCACCACGTCGTCTGCCGGCGCTGCGGCACCATCGCCGACGTCGACTGCGCCGTCGGCGAGGCCCCCTGCCTCACCCCGTCCACCGACCACGGCTTCGTCGTCGACGAGGCCGAGGTCCTCTTCTGGGGTACCTGCCCCGCGTGCCGGGGCGCCGCCCCCTGAGCGGCGCCGCCCCCGGCCCCACGACGCCGTACGGCGTCCCCACCTGCCCCTCTCGTCCCCCGACAGAGCACGACCGTTCACCAGGAAAGGACCTGACGTGACCGAGCACGACACCCGCGAGGGCAACCTCAACGAGTCCGAGGCGGGGGTGTGCCCCGTCGCCCACGGCGACCGCATGCCCGAGCCCGTCGCTGGCGGCAGCAACCACGAGTGGTGGCCCGGCCAGCTCAACCTGGCGGTCCTGCGCAAGCACGGCGTCACCGCCAACCCGATGGAGGAGGACTTCGACTACCCGGCGGAGTTCGACACCCTCGACCTCGCGGCGGTGAAGGCCGACCTCACGGCCCTCATGACCGACAGCAAGGACTTCTGGCCGGCCGACTTCGGCCACTACGGCGGCCTGATGATCCGGATGGCGTGGCACTCCGCGGGCACCTACCGCGTCCAGGACGGCCGCGGCGGTGCCGGCACCGGACAGCAGCGGTTCGCCCCGCTCAACTCGTGGCCCGACAACGGCAACCTCGACAAGGCCCGCCGCCTGCTGTGGCCGATCAAGAAGAAGTACGGGCGCAAGCTGTCGTGGGCCGACCTCATCGTCCTCGCCGGCAACGTCGCGCTGGAGTCGATGGGCTTCCAGACCTTCGGCTACGCCGGTGGTCGCACCGACGTCTACGAGCCCGACAACGACGTCTACTGGGGCCCCGAGCGCACCTGGCTCGGCGACGAGCGGTACCACGGAGACCGCGAGCTGGAGAACCCGCTCGCCGCGGTCCAGATGGGCCTGATCTACGTCAACCCCGAGGGCCCCAACGGCAAGCCGGACCCGCTGCTCGCCGCGCACGACATCCGCGAGACGTTCAAGCGGATGGCGATGAACGACGAGGAGACCGTCGCGCTCATCGCCGGCGGGCACACCTTCGGCAAGACCCACGGCGCCGGTGACCCGCAGCTGGTCGAGGCCGAGCCGGAGGGCGCGCCGATCGAGCAGCTCGGCCTGGGGTGGAAGAACGGCTACAACACCGGCAAGGGCCAGGACGCCATCACGTCCGGCCTCGAGGTCACCTGGACCACGACGCCGACCCGGTGGAGCAACGACTACTTCGACCACCTCTTCCAGTACGAGTGGGAGCTGCACAAGAGCCCGGGTGGCGCGTACCAGTGGCGCCCGAAGGACGGCGCCGGTGAGGGCACCGTCCCCGGCCCGAGCCCCGACTCGCCGCGCCGCCAGCCGACGATGCTGACGACCGACCTGTCGCTGCGCGTCGACCCGGTCTACGAGAAGATCTCGCGCCGCTTCCACGAGAACCCGGCCGAGTTCGCCGACGCCTTCGCCCGCGCCTGGTACAAGCTGACCCACCGCGACATGGGTCCGAAGGACCGCTACCACGGCCCCGAGGTCCCGGCCGAGGAGCTGCTGTGGCAGGACCCGGTGCCGGCCGTCGACCACGAGCTCGTCTCCGAGGCCGACGTGGCCGAGCTGAAGAAGCAGGTGCTCGCCACGGGCGTCTCCGTCAGCGACCTGGTGTGGACCGCGTGGGCCGCCGCGTCGTCCTTCCGCGGGAGCGACAAGCGAGGCGGCGTCAACGGCGGCCGCATCCGCCTCGAGCCGCAGAAGTCCTGGGAGGTCAACGAGCCCGGCCGGCTGGCGACCGTCGTCACCGCCCTCGAGGGCGTGCAGCAGTCGTTCAACGCGGCGCAGACCGGCGGCAAGAAGGTCAGCTTCGCCGACCTCGTCGTCATCGGCGGGGCCGCGGCGGTCGAGAAGGCGGCGCAGGACGCCGGCGTCTCCGTCACCGTGCCGGTCCACCCGGGCCGCACCGACGCCACCCAGGAGCAGACCGACGTCGAGTCGTTCTCCTGGATGGAGCCGCAGACCGAGGGCTTCCGCAACTACCTCGGCAAGGGCAGCCACCTGCCGGCGGAGTTCACCCTCGTCGACAAGGCCAACCTGCTCGGCCTCAGCGCCCCGCAGATGACCGTGCTCGTCGGCGGGCTGCGCGTCCTCGGCGCGACCTACCAGGGGTCGTCGTACGGCGTCCTCACCGACCGGGTCGGGCAGCTGACCAACGACTTCTTCACCAACCTCGTCGACATGGACGTGGAGTGGCACGGGGTCGGCGGCGCGACGGCGACGGTCTTCGAGGCCACCGACGCGAGCGGGGCGACCCGCTGGACGGGGACGCGCAACGACCTCGTCTTCGGCAGCAACTCCGAGCTGCGGGCCCTCACCGAGGTCTACGCCGCCGACGACGCGCACGAGAAGTTCGTCCGCGACTTCGTCGACGCGTGGGTCCAGGTCATGGACGCGGACCGGTTCGACCTGCACCGCTGACGCGATAGGCACGACGGAGGGGCGGGAGCCAGCGGCTCCCGCCCCTTCCGCGTGCGTGGGAGGACACCCCACGTGTTGCTGCTTCTTGACCGATCCGCGGGCGGCGGGCCGTCCACCGGTGGGTCAAGGAGCAGCAACAAGTGGGGTGTTCGTCCTTCAGTCGGCGGGGGGCGGGTCGCCGGCGCGCTCGAGGAGCGGGCGGAAGGCCTCGAGGTTGCGCAGCGACTCGCCGCGCGAGACCCGCCAGGCCCACTCCTTCCGCATCGAGGACAGGAAGCCGATGACGAGCAGGTCGTCGAAGGGTGAGTCGGCCGCGTCGAGGGCGACGCCGAGGAGCCGGTCGACCGTCTCGGCGTCGACGCCGGCCGTCGGCACCTCCCCCTTGACGTAGACGTCGCCCGACGCGTCGACCGCGTAGGCGAGCGAGGGCATCCGCAGGTTGCGGCGCAGCAGGGCCTTGTAGAACTCGCCCTCGTTCTCGTCGGGGTGGCGGATGACGAAGGCCGAGACGCTGGTCTGCCGCGGCTTGATGACGACCGAGACGACGGTCTTGAGCTTCTTCTCCCCGGGCAGCGTGACGACGTACTCACCGCGCCGACCCCCCAGCTCCCACTCGAGGTCGTTCTCGCCGAGCCAGTCGCGCAGCACGGTCTCGGCGGCGGCCGCGACCGCCTCGTCGTCGGTGGGCGGGGCGGTGGTCTCGCTGGTGGTCACGCCTCAGGGAACCACGGCGGTCGGGACGCCCGCGAGCGTCGTCGCACCCGTACGGCGCGCCGTACGGGCCTCCGCGTAGACCTCCAGCAGTCGCTGGGTCGTCGTCCCCCAGCCGAAACCGGCGGCGTGCGCGACGCCCCGCCGGCCGAGCGCCGCGCGGCGGGCCGGGTCGGCGAGCAGCGCGCCGACGGCGTCGGCCCAGTCGGCCGGGTCGTGGGTCGGCACGAGCACCCCGGCGTCGCCGACGGCCACCGGCAGCCCCCCGACCGCGGCCGCGACGACCGGCGTACCGCAGGCCTGGGCCTCGATGGCGACGAGCCCGAACGACTCGTTGTGCGACGGCACGGTGACGACGTCGGCCGCGCGGTACCACCGGGCCAGCGTGGCCCGGTCGACCGGCGGGACGAACCGCACGAGGTCGCGGATCCCGAGCCGCGCCGCCAGCTCCTCGAGCGCGCGGGGGCGCGCCAGGCCGTTGCCGCTCGGCCCACCGAGGACGCCGACGACGAGCCGCGAGCGCAGCCCGGGGTCACGGGCGACGAGCTCGGCGGCCAGCCGCAGCAGCACGTCGGGCGCCTTGAGCGGTTGGATCCGGCCGACGAAGAGCAGCAGCACGGCGTCGTCCGGGACGCCGACGGCGGCCCGGGCCGCGGTGCGGTCGCCGGGGGTGAAGACGGACAGGTCGACCCCGGGCGGCACGACGCGGACCCGGTCGGGCTGGGCGTCGTACAGCTCGACGAGCTCGCGGGCCTCGCGGTCGGTGTTGGCCACGAGCCGGTCGGCGGCCTCGACGACCTGGACCTCGCCGATCTCGCGTCCGGGGGGCTCGGGGCTGTCGCCCGAGGCGAGCGCGGCGTTCTTCACGCGCGCCATCGTGTGCATGGTGTGCACGAGGGGGACGTCCCACCGGTCGGCGGCGAGCCAGCCGACCTGGCCGGAGAGCCAGTAGTGGCTGTGCAGGACGTCGTACCAGCCGTCGGGGTGGACGGCCATCTGCCGCATGACGGTGGCCGCGAAGGCGCACAGCTGGCCGGGGAGGTCGTGCTTGCCGAGCCCCTCGAACGGGCCGGCGACGACGTGGCGCACCTGCACCCCGGGCGTCATCTCGACCACGGGCGGCAGCGACCCGGTCGTCGCGCGGGTGAAGACCTCGACCTCGACCCCGCGGGCGGCCAGCTCGCGGGCGGTCTCGGCGACGTAGACGTTGAGGCCGCCGGCGTCACCCGTCCCGGGCTGCTCGAGCGGTGAGGTGTGCACGCTGAGCATCGCGACGCGACGGATCGGGGACGGCGGCACGACCGCGCCAACACCGCTCCCCCGACCCCCATTCCCCCCGCCCCCGAGCCCCCGCGAATCGGATTCGGTCCGCCCGGCTCCCGTCGTGACCCGAGCCGAGCGGAGCGAATCCGATTCGAGTGGGTCGCCGTAGGCTCGCGGGGTGGCGCGCAGCACCCCGACCCGACCGGTCGGCGTCGTCACGCGCGGCACGACCAACCCCAACCGGCTGCGCCGGCTCGACCGCTGGCTCGCGGGGCCGCAGGCCTGGCGGCTGCGCCGCGCCCCCAGGTCACCGGTCGTCGTCGACCTGGGGTACGGCGCCTCGCCGGTCACCGCCGTCGAGCTGCACGAGCGCCTGCGCCGGGTCCGGCCCGACGTGCGGGTCGTCGGCATCGAGATCGACCCGGCCCGGGTCGAGGCGGGCCGCCCGCTCGAGCGCCCGGGGCTGACCTTCCGCCTCGGTGGCTTCGAGGTCCCGCTCGAGGACGGCGAGCGCCCGACCCTCGTGCGGGCGAGCAACGTCCTGCGCCAGTACGACGAGTCGGACGTCCCGGCCACGTGGGACCGGCTGCGCGAGCGGCTCACGCCCGGCGGCCTCGTCGTCGACGGCACCTGCGACGAGCTCGGCCGCCGGCACGCGTGGGTGGCTCTCGACGCGGACGGCCCGGCCACGCTCACCCTCTCGCTGCGCCTGGCCGGGCTCGAGCGCCCCTCGGACGTCGCCGAGCGGCTGCCCAAGGCGCTCATCCACCGCAACGTCCCCGGCGAGCGGGTGCACGACTGGCTCACCGCGCTCGACCGGGCGTGGGACGTCGCGGCCCCGCTGGCGTCGTACGGCGTCCGGCAGCGCTGGGTGTCGGCCGTGGGCGCCGTCCGGGACCAGGGCTGGCCGGTCCAGGACGGGCCGGGCCGCTGGCGGCTGGGCGAGGTGGGCGTGGCGTGGGCGGCGGTCGCCCCCCTCACCGCCCCCGCGGACCCTCAGCGGGCGTAGTCGTCCTCGAGGCGCTCGATGTCGCCCTCGTCGAAGTGGCCGAAGGCCACCTCGAGGATCCGTGCGGGCGCGTCGCCGCTGTTGCCCATCCGGTGCAGCTCGGCGGACGGGGCCCAGATGACCTCCCCCGGCTGCGCGACCCAGGTCCGCTCGCCGACGGTGATGTCCATCGGCCCGTCGAGGACCGTCCACATCTCGCCGCGGTGCTCGTGGCGTTGCAGGGAGAGCCGGTGGCCGGGCTGCACGGTGATGATCTTGACCGTCACCTGCTCGTTGGAGACGAACTGCTGGAAGCCGCCCCACGGTCGCTGGGCGCTGAAGATGTCGGCCGTCGGGTTGCGCGGGTCGGGCCCGTCGTACTCGTCCGGCGTGTGCATGGCGTCGGTGACGTCCTGGCTCATGGCTCCCCAGCTGCTGGTGCGGCCGTCAGGCCGGTGCGGTGTGCGGCACAGTGTGCCGCACCGCGCCGACGGCGGTCACCAGGGTCCGTAGGGGCCCGACGACGAGGAGCGACCGCCGCGGCCGCTGACCTGGCGCAGGGCGGGGCGCACGTCGGCGAGGTAGACCGCGGCGGCGACGAAGGCGATGATGCCGACGAAGCCGAGCACGTTGAAGACGGTGATGATGCCGACCGCCAGCGCG
Organism: Lapillicoccus jejuensis; assembly: GCF_006715055.1. NCBI lineage: Bacteria > Bacillati > Actinomycetota > Actinomycetes > Micrococcales > Intrasporangiaceae > Lapillicoccus > Lapillicoccus jejuensis. The sequence goes on along the minus strand of NZ_VFMN01000001.1, from coordinate 2,041,133 downwards.
ACGGCCAGCACGATCGTCCAGAACGTCTTCGTCCGCTTGCCGGCCGCCGTGTAGGCGTCCGGGCGATGGCGCAGGGCGTCGACGAGGGCGAACACCTCGCAGGCCAGGGCGACCACGCCGAGGACGAGGAGCAGGGTGCCCTGCACGGTGGAGAAGACGTCCATGGCTCCAGCCTAGGGGTCGGGTGTCGGGGGACGGCGGGTTCGTCAGACGTCGAGGACGAGCGTGACCGGGCCGTCGTTCACCAGGGAAACCTCCATGTGGGCCCCGAAGGTTCCCGTGGCGACCGTGAGCCCCCGCTCGCGCAGCGCGGCGACGACGGCCTCGACGAGCGGCTCGGCGACCGGGCCGGGGGCGGCCGCGCTCCACGACGGGCGCCGCCCCTTGCGGGTGTCGGCGTGGAGCGTGAACTGGCTGACGACGAGGACGGGCGCGTCGAGGTCGCTCGCGGACCGCTCCCCGTCGAGGATGCGCAGCTCGGCGATCTTGCGGGCGAGGGCCTGCGCCTGCTCCGGGCCGTCGTCGTGGGTGACGCCGACGAGGGCCAGCAGCCCGGGCCGGTCGAGCTCGCCGGCGACCGTGCCGTCGACGGTGACGCTCGCCCGGCTGACCCGCTGGAGGACGGCGCGCACTCAGATCCCGACGGCGACGACGGCGCCGACGCGCTCGCCGTGCCCGAGGACGGGCGCGTCCTCGAGGGCGGCGAGGGCGGCCTGCTCCTCGGTGGTGGCGCCGAGCCCGGCCCGGCGCAGCGCGGCCGCGAGCAGGACCGAGGCGGCGCGCGCGCCGCCGTCGACGACCTTGACCGCGACGCCGCGCCCGTCCGGGAGGCCGACGGCGAACACCGCCTCCGCGCCCTCCTTGGCGACCAGCCCGGGGACGGCGGCGATGAGGCGGGCCGCGGGACGACCGGTGCCGGAGACGTGCTCGGGGTGCGCGCCGACCGCGTCGGCGACCCGCCGCTCGGGGGTCCCCTCCGCGGCGGCGGCGACCCGGCCGAACGCGCGGGCGAGCCCGGCGAGCGGGAACCCGTGCTGCGGGGCGCCGCACCCGTCCACGACGACCGCCTCGACGGGCGCCCCGGCGAGCTCCTCGACGGTGCGGGTGACCAGCTGCTGCAGCGGGTGCTCGGGGTCGCGGTACGACGCCGCGTCCCACCCGGCCGCGACGCAGGCGGCGAGCATGCCCGCGTGCTTGCCGGAGCAGTTCTGCGCGATGGCCTCCTTGTCGTGGCCGGCCCGGATCCAGGCCAGCCGGGAGGGCTCGTCGATCGGGTAGTCGGGGGTGTTCTGCAGGTCGCCCTCACCGAGGCCGGCGGCGGCGAGGGTGCCGCGGGCGGTCTCGAGGTGGAACGGCTCGCCGAGGTGGCTGGCGCAGGCCAGGGCCAGCTGCTCGGGCGTCGGGTCCCAGCCGGCGCGCAGCAGCGCCACGGCCTGCAGCGGCTTGTTGGACGAGCGTGGGAAGACCATCCCGTCGGCGTCGCCGAGCACCCACTCGGTCGACCCGTCGGCGGCGGTCACGACGACGCTGGCCCGGTGCACGCTCTCGACGACCCCGCCGCGCACGACGTGCGCGAGGACGGGCGCCTGCGCGAGGGCGGGCGAGACGGACGGGGAGGCGGCGGTCGCGGGCTCGGTCACGGCGGTCAGTGTCCCAGCACGCGAGCGCCCGGACGGCACGGGGCCGTCCGGGCGATCACGAGGTGGTGCGCCGGCGCCGTACGGGGCGCCGTACGGCGTGCGGTCAGTCGCCGACCTTCGCGGCGCCGTCGGCGACGGCCTTGCGGGCGCGGGTCGTCGTCTTCTTGGCGGCCGTGGTGGTCGCCTTGGCGCGCGAGGTGGTGCGGGCGGCGCTCTTGCGGGCGGTCGTGCTCGTGCGCTTGGCCGCGGTACGGGTGCGCTTGACCGTCTCCTTCGCGACCGGCTCGACGGCCGGGGCGTCGTCCTTGATCGCCTCGACGACGGTCTCGACGTCGTCGGCGACGACGTCCTCGATCGTCGCGGCGGTCTCCTCGACGCCGTGGCGGGCGGTCGTCAGCGTGGCCTTGGCCGAGGAGGTCGTCGCGTCGACGGCCTTGCGGGCGGTCGTCACGGCGCCGCGCCCGAGGGCGATCGTCGTGTCGACCTGGGCGACGAGGTCCTTGGTGGCGCGCTGGGTGCGCAGCCGCTGGAGCAGGCTCTCGCCGCGCTCCTCGAGCTGGCCGACGCGGGCCTTGGCGTCGCCCTCGACCTGGGTGACGAGGGCCTGGGCGCGCTGGACGGCGTACGACGGCGCGTTGACCGCCTGCTTGACGGCCCGGTCGGCCTGGGCGACGAGCTCGCGCTGGACGCCCTTGGGGTCGATCTGGCCGATGGCGCGGGTGGTGGCGACGGTCTGCGCCTGTGCGTCGCGGACGCGGGCGACGGCGAGGTCGACGAGGCCGACGAGGGCCTCGCCGGCGTCGGTGGCGGTCTTCTTCAGGTCGGGCGTGCGGGCCATGGTGTCCTCCTTGGACGTGGGTGCTGCGGTCAGCGGGTCGGTCGTGCGGTGCGGGTGCGCCGGCGCGACGGTGCGCTGCGCGGGGACCCTGTCGGGTCCGGGTCGGTGGCGTCCTCGTCCGGCTCCTGCGCGGCGGCGGCCGGCTCGGCCGCCACGCCGACGAAGGAGACGTAGACGTCGGTGAGGACGGCGCGCTGGCGCGGGGTCAGCGCGGGGTCGGCGGCGATGGCCTCGAGGACGCCGGGGGTGCCCGCCGGGGCGGGGACGGCGTCGAGGATGCCGGCGTGGACGTAGAGCGACTCGGCCGAGACCTGCAGCGCCCTCGCGAGCTGCTGGAGGATCTCGGCGCTCGGCTTCTTCAGGCCCCGCTCGATCTGGCTGAGGTAGGGGTTGGAGACGCCGGCGAGGTCGGACAGCTGGCGCAGCGAGAGCTGGGCGGACTGGCGCTGCTCGCGCAGGAACGCCCCCAGCTCGTGCGGCGACAGCTTGCTCATGCCTCCAGTCTGCTTGCCGGAGTTAGCAAGTGCAAACTCGAGGCAGCGTGACCTGACCCACAGCCGCGGTGGGAACTCCCCTCGGGCACCCGGCAGGATGACGCCCATGAGCAGCGCTGCCACCCTCATCACCGTCGCGCCCACCGGCGCCGAGGTCGCCAAGAGCGACGCCCCCCAGCTCCCCACCACCCTCGAGGAGCTCGTCGAGACCGCCGTCCGCTGCGAGGCGGCCGGGGCGTCGATGATCCACCTGCACATCCGCGACGCCGACCACCGCCCGACGCTCGACCACGGCCTGCTCAAGGCCTCGGTCGACGCGATCCGCGAGACGACCGACCTGGTCGTCCAGCTCTCGACCGGCGGGTCGGTCCACGACCCGCTGGACCTGCGGCTGACCGTCCTCGACGCCGAGCCCGACTCGTGCTCGCTCACCTGCGGCACGACGAACTTCGGCGACGACGTCTTCCTCAACCCGTGGCCGTTCGTCGTGCAGCTCTACCGGCAGAGCGTCGAGCGCGAGATCGTGCCGGAGTTCGAGCTCTTCGACCTCGGCCACGTCGCGGCGCTGCGCCGGCTGCTCGACACCGAGGGACTGCCGTACGGCGGCGCGGTGCACGTCGACCTGGTCACCGGCGTCCCCGGCGGGATGCCCGGCACGGCGCAGGCCGTGGCCGCCGCCGTGTCGATGCTGCCGCCGCAGGTGACGAGCTGGTCCGCCACCGGCATCGGGCGCACCCACCTGCCCGTGCTCGCCGCCGCCCTCGGTGGTGGCGGCCACCTGCGGGTCGGCATGGAGGACAACCTCGTCTACGCCAAGGGCCGCCCGGTCCAGCACAACGACGAGCTGGTCTCGCGCGCCGCCGAGGTCGCGACGATCCTGCAGCGCCCGCCGATGACGACGACCCAGGCGCGCGAGCTGCTCCACGTCAAGCGCCGCTGACGCCCACCTCCAGGAACCGAGGACCCCACATGTTGCTGGGGATGGACGTGTCCATCCCAGCAACATGTGGGGTGTCCTGCTGCGGTGCGTCCCTCAGGGGGTGACGACGACGGTCTGGGCGGCGGCGATGCCGGCGACGGACAGGGTCGCGTCGACGAGGGTGCTGCGCTTGACCAGGGCGAGGCCGATGGGGCCGTCCTCGTGGTGCCGGGCGACCGAGGTGAGGAACCCGACGGCGCGGCCGTCGAGGACGACCTCGCTGCCCCGCTCGGGCAGGACGTGGCCCGACCCGTCGAGGTGCAGGAAGACGAGCCGCCGCGGCGGCCGGCCGAGGTTGTGCACCCGCGCGACGGTCTCCTGCCCGCGGTAGCAGCCCTTGTGCAGGTGGACGGCGGTGCGCAGCCAGTCGACCTCGTGGACGATCGTGCGGTGGTCGGTCTCGAACCCGAGCCGCGGCCGCCACGCAGCGACGCGCAGCGCCTCGGCCGCCCACGACCCGGCCAGCGGCCGGTCGCCGACCGCCGCGGCCAGCCCCTCGCGCGGCACGATGAGCTCGCGCCAGGTCCGGTCCGCGCCCGGGTGGCCCTCGACCGGCCCGTACGCCGCCGTGTCCCCCACCAGGGCGGGCCACGGGTCGCGCCAGGCGAGCGGCTCGCCGGGGGCGGACTCGACGCCGTACGGCTCCCCGAGGACGGCGAAGCGGTCGGTGACGTCGGCGACCTCGACGCGGAGCATGAAGCGCATCGAGTCCAGCCAGGCGCGCAGCGGCTCGCCGTCCTGCGGCTCGGTCGTCACCCAGGTCGTCTCCCCGTCGTCGACGAGGTGCAGGTCGTGCTCGACGTGGCCCTTCGGGCTCAGCACGAGGGTCTCGGCGGAGGTGCGCGGCGCCAGCCCGGCGAGCTGCTGGGTCGTCAGCGAGTGCAGCCAGGTGAGGCGGTCGGGTCCGGTGACGGTGAGGACGCGCCGGTGCGACAGGTCGACGACGGCCAGGCCCTCGGCCAGCAGCCGCTGCTCCCGCATCGGGTCGCCGTAGTGCGCGGCGACCGGCGCGTCGACGCCCTCACCGGCCACGGCGCCGGGGGCGCCCAGCAGCGGCGAGCGGACGGTGGTCGGGGCGGCGGGGGTGCTCATGGGTGGCTCTCGTCGGGTCGGTGGTGGTGGTGGTGCTCGTGGTCCGCGGCGGGCGGCTCGTCATCGGGCCGGGCCAGGCAGTCGGCGCACCAGCCGTGGACCGCCATGTGGGTCACGTCGGCGTCAAAGCCGTGGGCGGCCCGCAGATTCCCGACGAAGGCGGAAGCCTCCGCGACCGGCGCCTCGGCCACCCGCCCGCAGCCGAGGCAGACGAGGTGGATGTGGTCGCTGTGACCGGCCAGGTGGTAGCTCGGGGCGCGGTGGTCGAGGTGGGTGTGGTCGACGAAGCCCAGCTCCTCGAGCACCTCGAGCCCGCGGTAGATCGTCGACGCCGGCAGGGACGGACCGCCGTCGGCCTCGACCGCGGCGGCCACCTCGTCGGGGGTGGCGTGCTCGAGCCGCCCGAGGGCGTCGAGGATCCGGCGCCGCTGGGGCGTCATCCGCTTGCCCTGCGCCCGCAGGGCGTCACCGAGGTCGGGCACGCCCCCAGCCTAGAGCGGGGCGCCGTACGGCGTGCTGCTCAGCCGACCCGCTGCAGCGTCGCCGAGACGTGGCTCTGCAGGGGCTGGCCGACGGCGGCCATGTCCATCACCCACATCAGCTGCGACTCGACGAGGCCGTACATCCGCGTCGCGGCGTTGTACTCCTTCGCCGAGGGGCTGCGCACGACGCTGTCGGTGCGCAGCTCGAGCTTGGCCGGCCTGATCGGTCCGAAGTACATCTCGAGGATCCCGGTCGGGTGGGTGAGCAGCAGCTCGACCTCCGTGCCGTCCTCGCTGGGGCGCCAGAAGCCGAGCTCGGTCGCGAGCGGGCGGACCTTCTCGCCGGTCTCCTGGTCCAGCAGCCAGGTGTGGCTGCGCCACTCGAGGAACCCGCGGCCGTCGTGCGAGCACTCGACCTCCTGGCCGAAGTTCACCGACTCGATGGTCGGGTAGCCGACGACGCCGACCCCCTCCCAGCGGCCGATCAGCCAGGCGAGGGGCGCGAGGCGCTCGGGCAGGTCCGCGTCGAGGGTGAACACGGTCGACGATCGTAGCCGCGACCGTGGCCTGACCTAGCCTGGCGCCGTGAGCACCTCCCCCGCCGACCTGCGCCCCCTCGTCGTCAAGGTCACGGCCGGGGCCGAGGCACCGGAGCGCTTCTCCCAGGGGGTGACCGTCGCCGCGACCGCGCTCGCCGCCGGGGCCGAGGTGAGCCTGTGGCTGACCGGCGAGGCGACGTACCTCGTCGTGCCCGGGCGGGCGGAGGCCTTCGACCTGCCGCACGCCGCCCCGCTCGCCGACCTGCGCGACGCGCTGCTCGGCGGCGCCGTCGTCACGGTGTGCAGCCAGTGCGCCGCCCGGCGCGACCTCACCCCGGACGACCTGCTGCCGGGCGCGCGCATCGCCGGTGCCGCCGCGTTCGTCGAGGAGGTCCTCGCCCCCGGAGTGCAGGCACTCGTCTACTGATGCTTGCGTCCGTTCCAGGACACCCCACATGTTGCTGCTTCTGGACGCGCTCAGACGTCGGTGCGGTGGGGCACCGGTGCCCCATCGGTGCGGACGTCCGGGTCAGGCGACGAGCAGGCGCGTGACGAGGTAGACGAGCACGCCGACCGACAGGACCGACGCCGCCCCGATGGCCAGGCGCGCGGCGAGCCCGGCCGCGCCGGGCAGCGGCGCGAGGACGCGACGCAGCACGTGCGAGACCCCCGCCACGAGGACCCCGAGCAGGGTGGCGGGCAGGACGGCGGCGGCGTCGAGGGCGAGGCTGGTGACCGCGGCGCCCGCGCCGCCGGCGACGAGGACCGGCAGCAGCAGCCAGCGCTGCACCGATCCCACCCGCCCGAGCAGCTCGGTGAGGGCGGCGAGCGCGACGGCGGTCATCGCGACGACGACGTGGGCGCTGCCGCGCGCGTAGAACGGCAGGACGACGACCGGCACGCCCATGCTCACGACCGAGAGCCCCCCGACGACCGCCGCCAGACCGAGGGTCAGCCCGGCGCGCTCGCGGCGCAGCAGCTGCTGGAGGAACCCGACGACCAGGCTGACGCCGAGCGAGGCGGGCACCCACCGCAGCAGCGGCTCGTCCGGCGTGAGGGCCGCGGTGAGCGCGACGGCCACCCCGCCCGCGCCGACGACCAGCGCCCCCCAGCCCGGGGTCGGTGCCTCGAAGAGCCGCGTCCACCCGTAGGCGAGGACGACCGCCGCGAAGCCCACCGCCAGCCCGGCCGGCACCTGGCCGGTCAGGGCGCAGACGGCGACGAGCGCCGCCAGCGCCACCGCGGACGCGACGGTGACGAGCGGCACCGGGACGAGCGCCGCGTCGTGCGGGCCGCTCAGCCGCGCGGCGCGGGCGGCGGCCTCTCGGGCCGCCCGGCGCGACGCGCGCGTCTCCGTCGCGGGGAGCAGCCGCGTCGGCACGTCCGCGGGGACGTCGCCCACGGGGGCTGCGTCGACGGGACCCTCGGGCACGTCGGGCATCCTCGCATCACCCCCCGGCGAAGGGCGGCAGCACCTCGAGGACCGCGCCGTCGGGCACCGGCGCGTCGCGCCCGACCCGGCGTCCGTCGACGAGCAGCGAGGCGACGGCGACGACCTCGGCGAGCGCCGGCCGACGGGCGACGACGGCGTCGACGACCTCGCCGACGAGGGCGCCGGGGACCGCCGGGTCCTCGCTCACGCCGGCAGCGGCCCGGGCGCCGGCCCAGTAGCGGACGGTGGCGGCCACGGTGCTCTCCGTTCGGGAGGGGATGGGGTGGGTCGGGAGGGGCGGGGCGTCGTACGGGCCCCGACGACGACACCGTACGACGCCCCCGGCGGCCCCGCTCACCCCGCGAGACCTTCGGTCCGCCATCCGGGCACGCACTAAAGTCCGTCCATGGCCTCCCTGCTCCTGCTCACCAACGCGCTGGCCCCCAGCGCCGAGGTGCTGCCGGCGCTCGGACTGCTCAGCCACCCCGTGCGCATCCTCCCGGCCGAGCCCACGGCGCTCGTCGACGCACCTCACGGCGACGTCGTCCTCGTCGACGCCCGGGTCGACCTGGCCCAGGCCAAGTCGCTGTGCCGGGTGCTGCGCGCGACCGGCCTGACCAGCCCGCTCGTGGCCGTCCTCACCGAGGGCGGCCTGGCCGGGCTCACCGCCGAGTGGGGCGTCGACGACGTCGTCCTCGACAGCGCCGGCCCGGCCGAGGTCGACGCCCGCCTGCGGCTCGCCGTCAGCCGCGGCGACGGCGGCGAGGTCGAGGAGTCGGGCCCCATCCGCGCGGGCGACCTCGTCATCGACGAGGACACCTACAGCGCGAAGGTCCGCGGGCGGCACCTCGACCTCACCTACAAGGAGTTCGAGCTGCTGAAGTTCATCGCCCAGCACCCGGGGCGGGTCTTCAGCCGCGCGCAGCTGCTCCAGGAGGTCTGGGGCTACGACTACTTCGGCGGCACCCGGACGGTCGACGTCCACGTGCGGCGGCTGCGGGCCAAGCTGGGCCACGAGCACGAGTTCCTCATCGGCACGATCCGCAACGTCGGCTACCGCTTCGTCGCCGAGCGCCCCCGCGACGGCGTCGCCGCCGAGGCCTGACGGGCGTTGGCACGCACGAGCCCCCGGCGCCGTGCGGCGCCGGGGGCTCGTGGTCACGTCACCCTCAGGGGGTGACGGTGCCCGAGATCCGGGTCGGCGTCGACGGCGCGTACGGCGACACCGACGTCAGGTAGGCGCTGAACGCGTCGATGTCGAGGCCGCCGTAGTAGACGCCCGTCCCCGTGGTGAAGGCGGCGAAGTTGTCGCCGCCACCGGCCAGGAAGTTGTTCGTCACGACGCGGTAGGTCGCGGCCTTGTCGATCGGCGTGCCGTTGAGGGCGACCGAGCCGTCGACCGGACCGGTCGGCGTCATCGTGTAGGTGAAGCCCTTCGAGACCTGCAGCGTCTTGACGGCGCCGGCGTTGAGCCCGGTCACCTGCTGCGTGAGCAGGTCGTAGATGCTCTGCCCCGTCAGCGACAGCGAGACGAGGTAGTTGTTGAACGGCTGGACCGTGAAGGCCTCGTCGAAGGTGATGTCGCCGGGCGCCTCGCCGTACGGCGAGCTGGCGTAGGTGAGGTCCGCGCGGATGCCGCCGGGGTTCATGAACGCGATGACCGGCTGCTGACCATTCGTGACCGTCGACGGGTCGGCCAGCTGCGCGTCGGCGATGAGGTCGCCGAGCGGCGTCTCCCCCGCGGGGTTGCCGCTGCGGGTGACGTCCGCCGTGACGGAGCCGACGACCTTGCTGGCGATCGGCGTCACGAGCGTCTTGTACTTGGCGATGAGCGCCGTCTGGTCCGCGTCCTTGGCCTGGGTGCGGTCGACGACGACGTTCGAGCCCTGGACCGAGCCGCGCAGGATGTCGTTGGTGCGCGTGTTGTAGGTCAGCGTGGTGTCGGTGACCAGGCGCCCGAAGGACGAGGCCGAGGTGAGCAGCCGCGGCTTGCCCGCGGGGTCGGTGACCGAGCAGACGTAGGGCTGGTGGGTGTGGCCCGAGACGACCATGTCGATCTCCGGCGACAGCTTGGCGGCGATCGGCAGGATCGGGGAGCTCGCCGCGATGAGGCTGCCGCCCTTGTCGCAGGTGTAGTCGTAGGTCGGGTTGACCGAGAACGTCTTGCCCGAGACCGGGTCGGTCCACTGCTGCGGCGAGGGGACCCCGCCCTGGTGGATGAGCACGACGATGGCCTGGACGCCCTGGCGCTTGAGCACCGGCACGAGCGCGTTGGCCGTGTCGACCTCGTCGGTGAAGTCGAGGCCGCGCACCCCCGCCGCGGTGACGATCGACGGCGTGTCCTTGAGGGTCATGCCGATGAAGCCGATCTTGGCCGGGCCGACCTGCTTGACCGTGTAGGCCGGCAGGATGGTGTCGCCGGCGCGGTGGCCCTGGGTGTCCCACCGGTACTTGACGTTGGCCGCGAGGTAGTCGAACGAGGCCCCGGCGAACTTCCCCGCGGGGCACGAGTTCTGGTTGTTGGCCCCGGCGCCGTCGTTGATGCAGCCGCCGTCGGCCATCCGCTGCAGCTCGCGGTACCCCTCGTCGAACTCGTGGTTGCCCACGGCGCTCACGTCGAGCCCCATCGCGTTCATCGACTCGATCGTCGGCTCGTCGTGGAAGGCGGCCGACAGCAGCGGCGAGGCGCCGATGAGGTCGCCCGCGGCGACGGTGAGCGACAGCGGGTGCCCCTCGCGCTCCTTCTTCAGGGTCGTCGCGAGGTACTCCGCGCCGCCGGCGTCCTGGGTGACGTCGACCGGGGTCGTGGCCCCGGGGTCGAGGCGGTGGTCGACGACGAGGCGACCGCTCGAGCCCGCGGGCGGCTCGAGGTTGCCGTGGAAGTCGTTGAAGGACAGCAGCTGGATCTTGACGTTGCCGTCCTTGTCCGGCTGGGCCCCCGACGGGCCCGAGGCGGCCGGCGCGGCCTGCGTGGGGCCGGCGGCGGCCACGACGGCGAGGGCGCAGGCGGCCGCCCCGATGACGCCGGTGAGGCGTCGACGCGTGAAGCTCATGACTCTCCTGGAGTGGCAGGGTGCGGAGTGCCGCTGCGCCGGTCGGCGTCGGTGCGGCGAGGGTGACCCTAGCCCCGCTGGGTGACAACTGGGAGACCTCTGCGTGCCGCCTGGGGGACGGGGCCGGGACGGGCGGCGTGGTGGAATGCGGCCCATGGCGTCCGCGAGCTCCGAGCCCACCGTCCGCACGCTCGTCGACGAGGCCCCGCAGGACGCCGTACGGCGGGCCGTGGAGACCCTGGTCGCCGACGCCACCGCCGAGGACGGCGTCGCCCCGCTGTCCGAGCAGGGGCGCCTCGACGTGCACCGCGACCACGGTGTCACCCACCTGGTCGCCGAGGCCGGCGGCCGGACCGTGGGCTACGCCCAGCTCGTCGACGACGCGGCCGAGCTCGCCGTGGCCCCCGCCGCGCGCCGCCGCGGCGTCGGCGGTGCCCTGCTCGACGCCGTCCTCGCCACCGACCCCGCGGCCCGGGTCTGGGCGCACGGCGAGCTGCCGGCGGCCCGGGCCCTCGCGACGTCGCGCGGCCTGCAGGTCGTGCGCGAGCTGTTCCTCCTCGCCCGCCCCCTCCCCCCGGAGGGCGACCCCCTCCCCCAGGCGACGCTCCCGGACGGCCTGCGCGCCCGCCCCTTCGAGCCCGGCCGCGACGAGGACGAGTGGCTGCGGGTCAACGCCGCCGCCTTCGCCCACCATGCCGAGCAGGGGCGGATGACCCGCGAGGACCTCGACGAGCGGACGGCGCAGGACTGGTTCGACCCGGCCGGGCTGGTCCTCGTCGTCCCCGACGACGACCCCGGCACCGTCGTCGCCTCCCACTGGACGAAGGTGCACCCGGCCGGCGAGCTGGGCGACGAGCCCGTCGGAGAGGTCTACGTCGTCGGCGTCGACCCGGTCCACCAGGGCCGCGGGCTCGGCCGCCCGGTGACCCTCCTCGGCCTGCACCACCTCGCGCACGACCCGCGTCACCCGGGCCTGCGCGACGTCGTCCTCTACGTCGACGGGGACAACGCCGCCGCCCTCAAGGTCTACCGCTCGCTGGGCTTCTCGACCCGCGGAACGGACCGGATGTGGGCGCGCACGGCCGACGTCGCTGGTGACACGATGGGCGCATGAGCACCGACGTCACGCCGTACCCCGTCCCGGACGTCGACCCCGGTGCCCCGGCCGCCGACGGCGCCGACGACGTGCGCGTCCGCTCGCTCGCGAGCGCCATCCCCACCCACCGGCCCTTCCAGCCGCGCGCGGCCAACGGCCGGTTCGTCAGCCGGCCCGAGGACGGGGACACCGACGAGCTGCCGGTCGACCGCTTCCTCGAGCGGGAGATCTCCTGGCTGCAGTTCAACGAGCGGGTGCTCCAGCTGGCGATGGACGAGGGCGTGCCGCTGCTCGAGCGGGCCAAGTTCCTCGCCATCTTCTCCAGCAACCTCGACGAGTTCTTCATGGTCCGGGTGGCCGGCCTCAAGCGGCGGATCGCCACCGGTCTCGCCGTCCGCTCCGCCGCGGGCCTCGAGCCGCGCGAGGTGCTCGACCGGATCTCCGAGGTCGCCCAGCAGCTGACGCAGCTGCAGTCGCGCGTCTTCAGCGAGCAGGTGCGCCCCGCCCTGACGGAGGAGGGCATCACCATCTCGCGGTGGGACGAGCTGAGCGAGGAGGACCGCGAGCCGCTGCACCGGCTCTTCACCGAGCAGATCTTCCCGGTCCTCACCCCGCTGTCGGTCGACCCGGCGCACCCCTTCCCCTACATCTCCGGGCTCTCGCTCAACCTCGCCGTCACCCTCGTCAACCCCAAGAGCGGCAACGAGCACTTCGCCCGGGTCAAGGTCCCGCCGTCGCTGCCGCGGCTGCTCCAGGTGGGTCGCCCCGGCGGGCAGGGCGAGGCGTACGTCGCCCGCTTCGTCCCCCTCGAGGACGTCATCGCCGCCCACCTCGACCAGCTCTTCACGGGGATGGAGGTCCACGAGCACACGACCTTCCGGGTCACCCGCAACGAGGACCTCGAGGTCGAGGAGGACGACGCCGAGAACCTCCTCACCGCGCTGGAGAAGGAGCTGACCCGGCGCCGCTTCGGCCCGCCGGTGCGCCTCGAGGTCGAGGCCGACATCGACGACCACGTGCTCGACCTCGTGGCCCGCGAGCTGCAGGTCACCCCCGAGGAGGTCTACCGGCTGCCGGCGCCGCTCGACCTGCGCTCGCTCTTCATCGTCGGCGACCTCGAGCGCTCCGACCTCAAGGACCCGGCCTTCGTGCCGATGACCCACCCCGACCTCTCGCCGACCGAGTCCTCGAAGCCGAGCGACGTCTTCGCCGCCGTCCGCGCCAAGGACGTCCTGCTCCACCACCCGTACGACGCCTTCTCGACGTCCGTGCAGTCCTTCATCGAGCAGGCGGCCGCCGACCCGCGCGTGCTCGCCATCAAGCAGACGCTCTACCGCACCTCCGGTGACAGCCCGATCGTCGACGCCCTCATCGACGCCGCGGAGGCGGGCAAGCAGGTCCTCGCCGTCGTCGAGATCAAGGCCCGCTTCGACGAGGTCAACAACATCAGCTGGGCCCGCAAGCTCGAGCAGGCCGGCGTCCACGTCGTCTACGGCATCGTCGGCCTGAAGACCCACGCCAAGCTCTGCCTCGTCGTGCGCCAGGAGTCCGAGGGCCTGGTGCGCTACTGCCACATCGGCACCGGCAACTACAACCCCAAGACCGCCCGCCTGTACGAGGACGTCGGGATCCTCACGTGCGACCCGCAGGTCGGCGAGGACCTCACCCGCCTGTTCAACCAGCTGTCGGGCATCGCCCCGCGCAGCCGGTTCAAGCGGCTGCTCGTCGCGCCGCGCACCGTGCGGACCGGTCTCGTCGAGCTCGTCGAGGAGGAGATCGAGCGCCACCACCGGCACGGCGACGGCTACATCGCGATCAAGGTCAACTCGATCGTCGACGAGCAGGTCATCGACGCGCTCTACCGCGCCTCGCGCGAGGGCGTGCGGGTCGACGTGTGGGTGCGCGGCATCTGCGCGCTGCGCCCCGGCGTGCCCGGGCTCAGCGAGACCATCCGCGTCCGCTCGACCCTCGGCCGGTTCCTCGAGCACTCGCGGATCTTCTGGTTCGGCGCGGGTGGCGAGCCGCAGGTCTACATCGGCAGCGCCGACATGATGCACCGCAACCTCGACCGCCGGGTCGAGGCACTGGTGCGGATCGCCGACCCGGCGCAGGTGGAGGAGCTGCGCTCGCTGCTCCGGCTGGGGTTCGCCGACGACAGCTCCCGCTGGGACCTGTCCGGCGACGGCCGGTGGACGCGGGTGCACCGCTCGGCCGAGGGCGAGCCGCTGACCGACGTGCAGACCCGGCTCATCGAGACCTACACCAAGCGTCGGCGCCGGGCCCGCCGCCGCTGAGCCGAGCACCCCTCCTTCCCATGGCCGTCATCCCCGCTGCGGGCACGCTGCCCTGGCGCCGCCGTCGCGGGCGCCTCGAGGTGGCGATGGTCCACCGCCCGAAGTACGACGACTGGTCGTGGGCCAAGGGCAAGACCGACCCCGGCGAGGCCGCCCCCGTCACGGCGGCGCGCGAGACGCTGGAGGAGACGGGCCTGCAGGTCCACCTCGGCCGGCCGCTGCCGGCGGCGTCGTACACCGTCCTGGACCGCGAGGGGCAGCCGGCGACCAAGGAGGTCCACTACTGGGCGGCCGAGGTCGTCGGCGGCAGCGGCGCGCTGGAGAACGAGATCGACGAGGTGCGCTGGCTCGACGTCGTCGCGGCGCACGACCGGCTCGACTACGCGCGCGACCGCGACCAGCTGCGCGCGCTCGTGCGCGCCGACGCCGAGGGGGCGCTGACGACGTGGCCCGTCGTCCTCGTCCGGCACGCCAAGTCGCGCCCGCGCGACGGCTGGGGCGAGGACGACCGCGGGCGACCGCTCGACGCCCGGGGTGAGGCGCAGGCCCGCGCGCTCGTGCCGCTGCTGGCGTCGTACGGCGTCACCCGCGTCGTCACCTCGTCCTCGCGCCGCTGCGTGGACACCGTCGCGCCGTACGCCGCGTCGGTGGGACGCGACCTCAAGCTGCGCGACGGGCTGTCCGAGGAGGGCTACGCCGCCGACCCCTCCCGGTCGGAGCACCACCTGCACCGCACCCTCGAGCGGGGCCGGCCGACGGCGATGTGCAGTCACGGGCCGGTGCTGCCGGCGCTGCTCGGCGGCCTGCGCGACCTCGTCGACCTCACCACGGTCGGCGGGCGCGAGGCGGACCGGGTGCTGGCCGAGGCCGGCGCGGAGGCGATGGGCAAGGGCGAGGCCCTCGTCTGCCACCTGGTCTCCACCGGGCGGCAGGCCCGGGTCGTGGCCGTGGAGCGGCACCCGGCCCGCGGCTGAGCCACACCCGCGATTCGGGTGGTACACCCGCGATCCGGGCACGGTCAAGGCTCCGTCACCGGCTCACGCGATGGACGACCGGCGTTCACCGGCCGTTCACCCATCGAGCGGGTCCCGTCACCCGACGTCCCTATGGTTCGTCGCGGGAGGCGTGCCGTGGTGCAGCCGCGCCGCCGCCCGACCGACATCCGTGACCTGAGAGGGACTCTCGTGCGCATCACCCGAACCAGCGCCGTCGGCGCCGTCGCCCTCGTCGGAGCGCTCGCGCTCTCGGCGTGCGGCAGCGACAACACCTCGACCGGCGGCTCCGGCTCCGGCTCCAGCGCGTCCGCCGCCACCAACGCCGACTGCTTCTCCGGGCAGCTCAACGCCGAGGGCTCGACGGCCCAGAAGAACGCCATCGAGCAGGCCATCAAGGCCTTCCAGACCGCCTGCGGCGACGCCACGATCAACTACAACGCGACCGGCTCCGGCGCGGGCATCAAGCAGTTCACCGGTGGCCAGGTCGACTTCGCCGGCTCCGACTCGGCCCTGAAGTCCTCCGAGCAGGAGGCCGCGACCAAGACGTGCGGCTCGCCTGCCTGGGACCTGCCGATGGTCGCCGGCCCGATCGCCGTCGCCTACAACGTCTCCGGGGTCGACAAGCTCGTGCTCGACGCCTCGACGACCGCCAAGATCTTCCAGGGCCAGATCACCACCTGGAACGACCCGGCCATCGCCAAGCTCAACTCGGGCGTCACGCTGCCGTCGACGGCCATCAAGGTCTTCTTCCGCTCCGACGAGTCGGGCACCACCGAGAACTTCACCAAGTACCTCAACGCCACGGCCCCCGACGTCTGGACGGCGACCCCGGCCAAGAAGTGGGCCGGCAAGGGCGAGGGCAAGGAGAAGTCGGCCGGTGTCTCGACCGCGGTCAAGTCGACCGACGGCGGCATCACCTACACCGAGTGGTCCTACGCCCAGCAGAACGACCTCAAGATCGCCGCGATCGACACCGGCTCGGGCACCCCCGTCGAGCTGACCGGCGACTCGGCCGGGAAGGCCATCGCCGCCGCCACGCAGTCGGGCTCGGGCAACGACCTCGCCCTCAAGCTCGACTACGCGACCAAGGCCGAGGGTGCCTACCCGATCGTCCTGGTGACCTACGAGATCGTCTGCTCGAAGTACTCGGACTCGGCCAAGGCCACCAAGGTCAAGGCGTTCCTCAAGTCCTTCTCCTCGGACGAGACCCAGAAGTCGCTGGAGTCGCTCGGCTACGCTCCGCTTCCGTCGGAGATCGCGACCAAGGTGCAGACCGCGGTCGACGCGATCAGCTGACCCTCCGTACGACGCCGCACGGGCCGGGCGGTCGCCCCGCCCGGCCCGTGCGGCACCTGGATCCCGAGCCGAGAGGACCCTGTCCCGTGTCATCCGTCACCGGCGTCTCCGCCGTCGACGATCTCCCCGACGGCCCCGGGTCGGGTGGACCCGGACCGGACCTGGCCTCGACCGGCCGGCTGGGGGACCGCGTCTTCGGCGGCGCCGCCAGCGCCGCGGGGATCGTCGTCATCGCGCTCGTCACGCTCATCGGCGTCTTCCTGCTCGCCCAGGCCATCCCGGCGCTGGCCCGCGACCAGGTCAACTTCCTCACCTCGCGCGAGTGGAACGTCGACGGCGACCAGCCGCGGTTCGGCATCGTCGAGCTGCTGTGGACCACGGTGTCGTCGTCGGTCATCGCCATGCTCATCGCGGTGCCGGTCGGGGTCGGCGTGGCCCTGTTCATCACCCAGTACGCGCCGCGCTGGCTGCGCCGCCCCGCCGCGAGCCTCGTGGACCTGCTCGCCGCGGTGCCCTCGATCGTCTACGGGCTGTGGGGCGCGCTCGTCTTCTCCTCGGTGATCGACCCGGTCGAGGCGTTCTTCCAGAAGGTCCTGGGCTGGTTCCCGCTGTTCTCGGCCACCGGGGTGAGCGGCGGCACGATCTTCTTCATCGGCATCGTTCTGGCCATCATGGTGCTGCCGATCGTCACCGCGCTCTCCCGCGAGGTCTTCGACCAGACCCCGTCGACGCACAAGGAGGGCGCTCTGGCCCTCGGGGCGACGCAGTGGGAGATGATCCGCACTGCGGTGCTGCCCTTCGGGCGGCCCGGCGTCATCTCGGCCGCCATGCTCGCCCTCGGACGCGCGCTCGGCGAGACCATCGCCGTGACCTTCCTCGTCTCCACCCTGGCCCCGGGCTCCGCCTGGACCTGGTCGCTGTTCAACGGCGGCGAGACGTTCGCCTCGCGCATCGCCAACAACGCGGCGGAGTTCGACAACCCGCAGAAGACCGGCGCGTTCATCGCCGCCGGTCTCGTCCTCTTCGTCCTCACCTTCGTCGTCAACGCCATCGCCCGGGTCGTCATCGAGCGCAGGAAGGCCTTCTCCGAATGAGCTCCGCCGCCGAGACCAGCCGCGCGGCCGACGCCGGTCGCGTCGTCGCCGCCCCCACCGCCCGCACGGCGTCCGGGGGCGACTTCGACCTCGGGTCGAAGTCGCGGGGCCGCGCCGCCCGCGACCAGGTGGCCCGGGTCGTCATGTGGCTGTCCTTCGCCCTCGCGACGATCCCGCTCGTGTGGATCCTGTGGACGGTCGCCTCGCGCGGCCTGTCGCTGCTCCTCTCGTCGGGCTGGTGGACGCTGTCGCAGCGCAACATCAACTCCGACGACGTCGGCGGCGGCGCCGTGCACGCCATCCAGGGCACGGTCATCCAGGCCCTGACGACCGCGGTCATCGCGGTGCCGATCGGCGTGCTGACGGCGATCTTCCTCGTCGAGTACGGCCGTGGACCGCTGGCGCGCGCCGTGTCGTTCATGGTCGACATCCTCACCGGGGTGCCCTCGATCGTCGCCGCCCTGTTCGTCTACGCGATCTGGGTCACCGCCTTCGGCTTCGAGCGGGTCGCCTTCGCCGTCTGCCTGGCCCTCGTGCTGCTGATGATCCCGGTCGTCGTCCGCAGCACCGAGGAGATGCTCAAGCTCGTGCCCAACGAGCTGCGCGAGGCGTCGTACGCCCTCGGCGTGCCCAAGTGGAAGACCATCACCAAGGTGGTCATCCCCACCGCCTTCTCCGGGATGGTCACCGGGGTGCTGCTCGGCCTCGCCCGCGTCATGGGCGAGACCGCGCCGCTGCTCATCCTCGGGCCCTACACCAAGAGCATCGCGACCAACCTCTTCGGCGGGCTGATGCCGACGCTGCCGACGATGATCAACCAGGACCGCACCGAGCTGGGGCTCGCCCCGGCGGTGCAGCGCATGTGGGCCACCGCACTCACCCTCATCCTGCTCGTGCTCCTGCTCAACCTCGCCGGCCGGGTCATCGCCCGCTTCGGCGCGGTCAAGAGCTGACCCGCCCCGACCCCGAAAGCGACCACGCACACCATGGGCAAGCGCATCGACGTCAAGGACCTCAACGTCTACTACAGCGACTTCCTCGCTGTCGAGGGCGTGACGATGACGGTGGAGCCCCGCTCGGTCACCGCCTTCATCGGTCCGTCCGGCTGCGGCAAGTCGACCTTCCTGCGGACCCTCAACCGGATGCACGAGGTCATCCCCGGCGGTCGGGTCGAGGGCAGCGTGCGCCTCGACGACCAGGACCTCTACGCCAAGGAGATCGACCCGGTGGCCGTCCGCCGCTCGGTCGGCATGGTCTTCCAGCGGCCGAACCCGTTCCCGACGATGTCGATCTACGACAACGTCGTCGCCGGGCTGCGGCTCAACGGCGTCAAGGGGCGCAAGGCCCTCGACGAGGCGGTCGAGACCTCGCTCAAGGGGGCCAACCTGTGGAACGAGGTCAAGGACCGGCTGAAGAAGCCCGGTGCGGGCCTGTCCGGCGGCCAGCAGCAGCGGCTGTGCATCGCGCGCGCCATCGCGGTGCGGCCGCAGGTGCTGCTCATGGACGAGCCGTGCTCCGCGCTCGACCCCATCTCGACGCTCGCCATCGAGGACCTCGTCAACGAGCTGAAGACCGACTACACGATCGTCATCGTCACCCACAACATGCAGCAGGCCGCGCGGGTGTCGGACCGGACGGCGTTCTTCAACCTCGCCGCCACCGGCAAGCCCGGCAAGCTCATCGAGATCGACGACACCACGCGGATCTTCAACAACCCGAAGGAGCGCGCGACCGAGGACTACATCTCGGGTCGCTTCGGCTGAGCCGACCGAGCCCCGGCGTCAGCCGGGGCTGCCGGCGAGCCCCGGCGTCAGCCGGGGCTGCCGGCGGGGCGCAGGCCGGGGTCGACCGGTCCGCGCCGCACCCCGAGGGCCTCGTCGACCTCGGCCGCACTGAGGGGCCCGTCGGACGCGCTCGCGGCCACGATGAGCTCTCCGACGAGCGTGATCTCGTCGGCCAGAGCGTCGTCGCGCAGCTCTTCGTCCTCGGGACCGGTCATGATCGCTCACTCTAGGCGGGCCCGCTCGGGCGTGGAGTCGCACGGACGCAACGGTTGGGCGCACGCCGGAAAATGGTCCGACCGGGCCATCCGCGGAGTCCGACGAACCACCCGAAACGGTGGGATGAGGGACGCGGAGCGCGCTCGGGAGGGCGAAGCCCCCGGGGGCACGTCGGGCCGGGAGCGCCTCACGGCGCATGGCCGCTCGTAGCGGCTATATGTGGGACCCGGGGCTACCGCGGCCCGACGCGTCTCCATTGTAGGACGCGGCGGTATCGGCGCCCACTCGGCCGAACGTCCGGTCCTCGTCCGCTCGACCCCTCCCGTGGTGGCCCGGTCGGATCAGCCCGGGTCGGATGAGCCCGGATCAGATGAGCTGCTCGGTCCGCCAGAGCGCCGCCGCCGCGGTGAGGTCGTCGGCGGTGCCCAGCAGCTGCGCCGCCCGCTCGGCCGCGGCCTCCCCCTCGGTGCGCTCCCCCCGGCCGGCGGCCACGACCCGGCAGAACGACGCGGCGCGGTCGAGCGCCACGGCCAGGTCGCCCTCGAAGACCCCGGTGAGGATGGCGTCCGTGAGCTGACGGACCTCCTCGGGACCGGTGGGGTCGGCGGCGCCGGCGACGATGTGGTCGACGTCGGAGAACCGGCGACCGGCCGAGTAGTCGGCGCTCGCCTCGGCCGGGTCGCGGCGCACCCACTCCCGCAGGACGTAGAGGCGCCACAGGGCGCCGGGCAGGCTCCGAGCGGGCCGGCCGGCCCACAGGTCCGCGACCGTCGACAGTCCGAGCTCCTCGACGAGGGCGACGAGACGCGCGGTGAGGACCGGGTCGTGGGCCGCGCGTCCGGCGTGGACGAGGACGGCGGCGGTCTGGTGGGCCGCCTCGATCTCCTGCAGCGGGTCGTGGGTGCCGCCGTGCGCCTCGAGGGCGGCGAGGCTGAGGAACGTGGGGCGCCGCGGGCGGTGGTCCGAGGGGTCGGTGGGGGGCACGACCGCCCAGCCCATCACAGCGTCGTCCGACCGGCAAGGGCGGCCCGAACTCCCGACCCACCCTCGGGGCCTCACCGCCACCCCGCCACGACCTCGTCGGGACCCCGCCCGGACCTCGCCCGGACCTCGGCGCGATGCGCACCGCCGGTGCCGCCGGCCCGGCCACTCCCCCCGCTACCCCGCCCGCTACCCCGCCCCGCTACCGCGGCCCCCGTCCTGCCGCCACGATCGACAGCTCCGGACCCCGGGGCAGCAGGGCGGCCCACGCGGCCGGGACGCTCGGTACGGGCTGCCCGGAGTACCCCAGACGGGACAGGGTCTGCTCGACGGGGTCGGCAACGGGGAAGGCTGTACCGGTCCCGTCGACGAGGAGCACCGGACCGTCAGCCCCGGCCGGGCCGACCCGGACCAGCGCACCCCCACCGGGAGGGACGTCGACGGTGGCGCGCACCGCGCCGTCGGGCGGGTCGGCCGAGCCGGGAGCGGGTGCCGCGGCCGTGGCGGCCGGCGGGGTGGGCGCGGTGGGCGAGGTGGGCGGCGTGAGGACGAGCGTCGTTGCCGCCGTCGCTCCGTCCACGGCGGGGGCGAGGCCGGCGCACGGCGTCCCCGTCCGGGGTCCCGGCCGTTCGCGCGGCCAGTCGTCCGGTGCCGGGTCGTCGTGGTCGCTGAGCGGGACGGACCCGAGGTCCGCCTCGGCGAGCTCGACCGGGTGGCCGAGCGCGGACGGGGCCGTCGCGGCGTAGACGGCGGCGGCGAACGGGTCCAGCGGCAGCAGACCGTCGGCGAGCGCGACCGCGGTCGACCCGCCGGTGCGCACGAGCTGCCCGACGCGCTCGACGCCCGGGCGCCGCAGGGACGCCGGGAGAGCAGCGCCGACGCCCGGGCCGAGGGTGAGCGACGCGGCATCGAGCGGCGTCCCCGGTGGGAAGAGGTCGAGGAGGGCGGCGGGCAGGGGCTGCGTCGGCGCGGACCTGCCCACCGCGTCCGTCAGCGCCGCCGCCGCGCCGGGGGGCAGGGCGAGACGCCGTCCGTCGACGAGGAGGTAGCGGACCGGCGAGGGGCCGGGGCCGACCACGGTGGCCGCCGGGAGCGACCCGGATCCGGTCCCCGGCGCGGTCGAGGCGGTGGTCGGTGCGGAGGCCGGTGCGGTGGAGGGGGTGGTGGTCGGGGTGGTGGTCGGGGACGCGGAGCCGGTCCGGCCGCCACCGTCGCCGAGCCGCAGTCGCACGGCCGGACCGTCGGCGCAGGCCAGCCACCCCGCCGTGGGCAGCAGCCGGTCGGGGGCCGGCAGGTCGTCGGGGGCACCCGCGATGCCGAGCGTCGGCCCGTGCGGCATCGACGTGAGCACCTCGTCGTCGACGACCACCGTCCGGGGCGCGGTCGTGGTGACGAGCCGGGCGGAGGCGACGTTGAGCACCGGGTGCAACCGCCCACCCAGCTCGAGGTAGCGCGCGGCCGAGACCCGACCGACGAGGAGGTCGCCCTCGGCGAGGGCGGTGCGGGCGGGGGCACGCACGGCGGCGACCACCGAGACCACCGCGACCAGGACCGACGTGACCAGCACCCCGCCGACGAACGCCGGCCACCGTCGCCGCTCACGGCTCGCGCCGCGACCCCCCGCCGGCGCGACACCGCACCGGGCCGGGTCGCGGGTGGCGGAGCGGACCAGCCTGTCGCGGGTCCCCCGGTCCACCGGGGGGCGCGGGCCGAGGACGCTGCGGTCGTCCGGGCCGGCCGTCACGGCAGACCCCACGGGGTGGGCAGCAGCCCGAGCGTGCAGGCGACCAGGGCTGGGACGGCGGTGTAGGCGACGACCTCGGCGGTCGCCCGGAGCCGACCTGCGACGGCGGTGAGGGCGCTGCCCCCGCCCACGCCGCCGACGCCGACGACGGCGTGGCCCGACCGGGCCGCTGCCGCACTCGTCCCGACCTGGGCCACGACGGCCACCGCGACGAGGACGGCAGCCCCCAGAGCGACGGGGACCGCTCCCGGGAGGCGGGCGCCCGCCGCCAGCCACCCCACACCGAGGACCGCCCCACCGGTCGTCCACCGGGCGACGCGCAGGCCGGGCTCGCTGCGGCGCTCCACCGAGGCGAGCAGCAGTCCCAGGCAGGCCACCAGCAGGAGCCCGCCGTGACCCGACCCGGCGACGACCCCGGCCGCGGCCGTGGCGACCGCCCCCAGGCCCCACGTCGCGGCCCGGGTCATCCGTCGGGCCCGGTCGACGGCCACCGCGACGGCGTCCAGGTCGACCCCGCCGAGGGACCCCGGCCGGTGCCGACCGGCGGGCGAGACCTGCGTGGTCCGGTCGAGGCCGGCCGCGGCGACCGCCACCCACGGGACCGCCCGCACGGCGAGCGCGCCGGCGCCGAGGGAGACGACGGCGACCTGGAGGCTCGTCACGGGTGCGGCGAGCAGCGCGCCGGCCGCGCCCAGGGCCCCGAGGGCCACCAGGGCCGGGGCGAGGGCCGCGTCCCGTCGGCACGGGAACGCCAGGCCGATCGTCAGGGCGAGCAGACCGAGCAGGACGCTCGCGCGGACGAGGAGACCGGGGACGGACGGGACCCCGGGCAGGGTGGCGGCGGCCGCGACGAGGACGGCGGCGCCGAGCCCGGTCGACGCCGTCCGGACGTCGCCGGACAGACGGGCCGCGAGGACCCCGCCGACGGCCGTGACGAGAGCGAGGACGCCCGCGAGGACGAGGACGAGGGTCCCCCCGCGGGCGAGCGGGAGGAGCGGTGACGGGACGAGGGCCCCGGCCGACAGGACACCGAGCAGTCCCAACAGGAGCGATCGCCCGACGGAGCCGCCCGCGCGTGCGGCCGCGACGCCGGACCGCCCGCCGGACCGCCCGCCGGACCGCCCGCCGGACCATGCGCCGGCCCGCCTCAGCAGCACCGCGTCGACGGCGGCGACCGGGTCGTCGACCGCGTCGTGGTCCGACGGCCCCTCGGCCGCCACGAGGGTCAGCACCGAGCCGTCGGGCACGCCCTGGTCGCGCAGCCCCAGCTCCGGCCGCACCGGTGTGCCGTCCACCCGGACCAGCCGCCCCGACGGGGCCCGCCCCGACGCGGCCGAGCGACCGTCGACGCCGACGAGCTCGGCCAGCAGCTCCACCACCGGGACGTCGCCGGGGACGAGCAGGTCACGGTCCTCACCGTCGCTCACGACCCGCAGCGCGAGCAGCGGTGCGGGCGTCAGTGCCCGCTCCACATCGCCGCCCGTCGGCTCTCGCCGTCCCGGGCGTCCTGCGCCGCCTGGGTGACCAGCGGCGGCATGGCCTCGACGGCGGCGAACATCTCCTGGAACAGGCGGTCGACCCGGACCTTGAAGGCGTCGTACGCCTCGCGGGACGCCGTGCCGTCACCCCAGTCGGCGATGGTGCGCAGCAGGTCACCCGAGAGGTCGGCGAAGCCGGTGCTCATCCTCGCGTGGGTCGTTCGCAGGTGGTCGGACATCTGGTCGAGCTGGTCGGCTCCGACCCGGATCAGGCCGTCGGTCATGGGAACTCCTGGGTGTCAGGTCGTGGACTGGGGGTGACGGGGTGGGCCGAGGCGCTCAGAAGCGGGTGGCGAGCCGGTGGCCCGCCCGGGTGAAGCCCGACGCCGACGCCTCCTGCTGGGCCGCGACGTCGACCTCCTGGCGGTCCATCCGCTCGGCGAACCCCTCGAGGTCGCGGACGATGGCGCCGGCGTCGTCGAGCCACTGACCCACGAGGGCGAAGAAGGCCGTGGCGGCCGGCCCCTGGTAGGTGGCGCGCAGGGACTGCGCCTCGCTGAGCACCGCGGCGAGGTCGCGGTCGAAGACGGCGCGCTGCTCGCGCACGCGCCCCGCCGCGACGCGCTGGGCCCCGGTGCGTTGCTGCTGGGTGACGGTCATGGCTCCTCCTGTCCGGCGCCCGGATCGGGCGGCTCGGACCGACCCTAGGAGCCGGCCGTGACCGACGGATCCTGTTGTCCACAGGCCCTGTTCGGCTCGCGCGCCCGCGGCCGGGTTGTCCACAGCGGACCGGCGCTCGCCCGCGGCCGGGGGTCGCGAGCGCCTAGCCTGCGACGACCGGGACGGTCCCGGGACGGCGAGGTGGTCCACGTGGTCGAGACCGGCCAGAGGGTCGAGAGGGTCGAGAGGGTCGAGAGGGTCGAGAGGGTCGAGAGGCTGGAGGTGAGGCCCGCGCCCGCCCTGCCCGAGGCGGAGGGCGCGGCGCTGACCGCGGTCGGCGCCGCCGTCCCGCTGCTCGGCGCCGTCGGGTCGGTCGCCGTCGTCGTCTCGACGGGGCACGGCTCGGTGCAGGGATGGCTCATGGCGGGCGGGGTGATGCTGGCGTCGTCGGCCTTCGCGGCGGCGACGCTGTGGCGCACCCGGGCGGTGCGTGACGACCGGATCCGTCGGGGTCGTCTGGCTCACGGCGCCCACCTCGACGAGCTCCGACGCACCGTCCTGTCCGCGGCCCGCCGGCAGCGCGATGACTCGCTGCGCCGCCACCCGGACCCGCTGGCCCTCGCGAGCGGCGCCGCCCGCGTCGACGGGCGTCGGCGCGGCGGCTCCGACCACCTGCTCGTGCGGTACGGCGTCACCGACGCCCCGCTCGAGCTGACCCTGCAGGTCGCGGACCCGCCGCCGGAGCAGGACACCGACCCCGTCGCGCAGCACGCCCTCGACCGGTTCCTGGTCACGCACACCCGCGTCGGCGGGGTGCCGGCGGTGCTGCGGCTCGAGAGGGGAGGGGTCGTGCGGGTGCAGGGGCCGGCCGAGGCCGCCAGGGCGCTCGTCCGAGCCCTGGTCGGCCAGGCCGTCGCGGCCCACGACCCCCGCGGCCTCGCCGTCGCGCTGGTCGCACCCCCGGGTCGACGGCCCGAGTGGGAATGGCTGAAGTGGCTGCCGCACGTGCGGGCCGACGGCGGGGCCGCACGACCCACGGACCTCGGACCCCGTCACCTCGTCGTCGACCACCCGGACGGGCTCGAGGACCTGCTCGGGCGGGCGGTCGGCGCGGCATCGGGACGGGACGCCGACGCCCGGGTCCTCGTGGTGGTGGACGATGCGACCGCGGTGGGTCCACCGCCGCCGGGCCCGGTCGGCCGGGCGACGTACCTGGTGCTCGGCGCGGATCGGGGGCAGGACCACCCGGGAGCGCATCGTCCACCCGTCGACCACCTGAGCACCGCCGCGGAGGAGACCGTCCTCGTGGTCGCCGACGCGGGACCACGGGCGGGAGCGGTCACCGTCGTCGAGCTGGTCACCCCCTCGGGGGTGCGGGAGCGGGCGGTGGCGGACGGACTGGACCTCACGTGCGCCGACGCGCTGGCGCGCCGCGTGCCGCCCTGGGAGGCCGAGCCCCCCGACGCCCGGGCCGAGGACGACCTCGCGCGGTTGCTGCACCTCGACGCCCACGGCCGTCCCCGGGTGTGCGTCGACCGGACCGGCGACCCGCGGCTCCAGGTCGAGCTGGGCCGCTCCCCCGACGGGCGGCACGTCGTCCTGGACCTCGAGGAGGCGGCCCTCGGCGGTGCGGGACCGCACGGCCTCGTCATCGGGGCGACCGGCTCGGGCAAGTCGGAGCTGCTGCGCACCCTCCTGCTCGGGCTCGTCACCGCGCACCGACCCGATCGGCTCAACCTGCTGCTCGTCGACTTCAAGGGGGGTGCCACCTTCACCGGGCTGCGCGACCTGCCGCACGTGTCGGCCGTCATCACCAACCTCGCCGACGACCTCGGCCTCGTCGACCGGATGCGCGACGCCCTGGACGGGGAGCTGCACCGCCGGCAGGAGCTGCTCGGCGCGGCCGGGGGCCTGGCCTCGCGGCAGGCGTACGAGGCGGCGCGCCTGGCCGGGCGCCCCGACCTGCCCCCGCTGCCGAGCCTCCTCGTGGTCGTCGACGAGTTCTCGGAGCTGCTCTCGGCCCGCCCCGAGCTCGTCGACCTGTTCGTCACCGTCGGTCGGGTCGGCCGCTCCCTCGGCCTGCACCTGCTGCTGGCCGCGCAGCGTCTCGAGGAGGGCCGGCTGCGCGGGCTCGACAGCCACCTGTCCTACCGCGTCGCCCTGCGCACCTTCTCGGCGACGGAGTCGCGTGCCGTCATCGGCACCGCGCAGGCGCACGAGCTGCCGACCACGCCGGGCGTGGGGTTCCTGCGCACCGGTCCGGACGCACCGGTCCGCTTCACGACGACGTACGTCTCCGGGCCGGCCGGCGCGTCCCGGCGCCTGCAGGGGATGCAGGCCGACGCGCCGCCCCCGACCCGGGCGGCCGCCCCCGCCGACCGTCCGGAGGTCCGGCCGTTCCGTCTGCACCCGCTGGAGCCGGGCACCTCCCCCGAGCCGACGGTCGTCGGGGCCGGACGGCAGGGGCCGGCCGCGGGGACCGGTCCCTCCGTGCTCGAGGTCGTCGTCGACCGGCTGCGGGGTTCGTCCCCGCGAGCCCGCCCGGTGTGGCTGCCCCCACCCGACCGGTCCCCCTCGCTCGGGTCGCTGCTGCCGGACCTCGCCCGCGTGGACGGGCAGGGTCTGACCTCGCCCTCCTGGCGCGCCAGGGGTCGGCTCACCGTCCCGCTGGGGGTGGTCGACCGCCCGCGCCAGCAGCGGTACGACGTCCTGACGGCCGACCTCTCCGGCGAGGCCGGCCACGTGGCCGTCGTCGGCGCGCCCCGCTCGGGACGGTCGACGACCCTGGCCACGCTCGTGGGGGCGCTGGCGCTCACCCACTCCCCGCAGGAGCTGCGGGTGCACGTCCTCGACTTCGGGGGCGGGGCCCTGGCGCCGCTCGCGGACCTGCCGCACGTGGCCGCGGTCGCGGGCCGCGCCCAGCCGGAGCTCGTCCGCCGGGTCGTGGCCGAGGTGCGGGCCGTCGCCGACGCCCGTGAGGCCGGGGCGGGCCACGACCGGGCGGAGGTGCTGCTCGTCGTCGACCAGTGGGCCACGCTGCGCAGCGACTTCCCCGAGCTCGAGCCGGTGCTGACGGAGCTGGCCCAGCGCGGGCTCAGCCACGGGGTCCACCTCGCGCTCGCGACGACCCGCTGGGCGGACCTGCGGCCCGCGCTGCGTGACGTCCTCGGCACCCGCGTCGAGCTGCGCCTCGGCGACCCGCTCGACTCCGAGGTCGACCGTCGGCAGGCCGCTCGGGTCCCCCTCGGCCGGCCGGGTCGCGCTCTGAGCGTCGGCGGCCACCACGCCCTCGTGGCCCGTCCCCAGCTCGCGGACGACCCCGGCCCGTGCACGGACGACGGTCTGGCCGGACTGGTCGCCGCGGTCCACGACGCCTGGGACGGCCCGGTGCCGACCCGGCTGCGCGTGCTCCCCTCGCTCGTCCGCCTCGACGAGGTCCGGCGCCACCCCGCGCTCGGCACGGAGGACCGGCAGCTGCTCCTCGGCCTCGACTCCACGGGGTTGTCCCCCGTCGGTCTGGACCTCACCCAGGACCCCCACCTGCTCGTCCTCGGCGAGAGCCGCGCCGGTCGGACCGCGACGGTGCGCACGCTCTTGCGCGAGATCGCGAGGCGGCACCGGCCGGCGCAGGCCCAGGTCTTCCTCGTCGACCCCCGCCGCGGTCTGCTCGGCGAGCTGGACGACGACCTCTGCGCCGACCGCGCCTCGACCGGCGACGACGCCGCCCGCCTCGTGCGCGAGCTCGCGGCGGCGCTGCGGGAGCGACTGCCCGGCCCCGGCGTCACCGCGGCCCAGCTGCGCGACCGCTCCTGGTGGAGCGGCGCCGCGGCCTTCCTCGTCGTGGACGACGCCGACCTGCTGCCGGGGGCAGCCTTCGAGCCGCTCGTGCCCCTGCTCCCCCATGCCCGGGACGTCGGCCTGCACGTCCTGCTCGCGCGACGGTCGGCGGGGCTGTCCCGTCGGCCGCATCCCGTCGTCACCGCCCTCGACGACCTCGACCAGCCCGTCCTGCTCCTCGGCGGACCCGGCGGACCCGGCGACGGCCGGTCCCCGGCCGGCTCGCTCGCCACCGCCACCCGGCCGGCGGCCGTCGTCGGGCGCGGCCGGCTCACCCGGCGGTCGGGCGTGACCGAGCTCCAGGTCGCCGTCGCGGACGCCCTCGCCTGACGACCTGCGGGCACGCCGACGGCCCACCGACCGAGGCCGGTGGGCCGCCATCGACGCGGGGGTCCGAGCACCCGAGGTGGGGCGCGGCGGGGTCCCCGTCGTCGTCACCTCACCCGTCGAGCTCGCTCACCCTCAGCGGCCGTCCTGCGGCCAGGTCGGGGTGGTCGCGGACGCCGGGCCCTGCTCGCCCGCCGCGGAGGCCGAGGAGGCCGGGGAGGTCGGGGAGGTCGGGTACGTCGGGTACGTCGGGTAGGTCGGGGAGGTCGGGTGGGCCGGGCCGGTCGGCCCGGTCGGCCCGGTCGGCCCGGTCGGCCCGGTCGGCCCGGTCGGCCCGGTCGGAGCGGTCCACCCCTGCGCGCCCGTCCCGGCCTGGTCCGAGCGCCGGCGGCGGTTGCCCAGGACGAAGGCGCCCACGACGAGGGCCGCGACGACCGCGAGGCCGAAGGGCACGTGGCTGCGGGCCCCGGCGTCGGGAAGCACGGCCAGGAGGGTGAGGACGAGCAGGACGATGGACGACGCCTCGCCCCGGCGGACCGCGCCCTCGAGGCGGACGCGGCCGTCGGCGTCGGGCAGCAGCAGCCAGGCGGCGAGGTAGAGCGCGACGACCGGGAGCAGCAGCGCCGCCACGACGGCGACGACCCGCACGATCGCGGTCGAGACGCCGAGCCGCTCGGCGACGCCCGAGCACACGCCGGCGAGGACGCGCTCCCGGCTGCGCCGGACGGGGCTGCGACGCAGCGTGTCGAAGAACCGGTCGAGGGCCGGGGTGGTGGAGGACGGAGGGACGGGAGTGGGTGTGGTGGTCATGTCGTCGAGCGTGCTCCGGTCGCGCCCGAGGGGTCAGTGGGTGCCTCCCTGACCGGCCCCTGACCGGACCCCGACCCCTCCCGGGACTCCTCCCGACGTCGGGGTCGGCACGGCCGTCCGTCCCGGAGCCGGGTCAGGGTCGCCCCCGTCCACGGCCCGGCCCACCGCGGACAGCGCGCAGGGATCGACCTGCACGCGGTACCCGTGCCGCAGGGCGGCCACGGTCGTCGGTGGCGTGACGACGACGACGGGCCCGGCCGCCGGCCGCGGGAGGGCGGCGCCGTACCCCTGCGCGGTCCACGCGACGGTCCGGTCTTCGAGGACGAGCCGGGGACCTCCCCCGTCGAGGACGACGACGCCGTCGGGGAGCCCCGCCCAGTCGGCCCGGTGCGTGCGCCCCGCCCGCGGCCCCCGTCCGGGGCCGAGGCGCTCGGCGTGCAGCACCCGGTCCAGCTCCGGGGCCCGCAGACCGGTGCGGCCGGTCGCCGCGCGCACGGCGTCGCGGAAGGCGGTGAAGGCGGGGCGTCGGCACAGCGCGCAGGGCCGGTGGCCCGCGGCGAGCGCCACCGCCTCGTCGTGGAAGAACAGCGCCGTCCACCGTCCCGGCGCCCAGCGCGGCGCCACCCACCCGCGGTACTCGAGGGCGCAGACGATCCACGCCGTCGTGGTGTGGCTGCGCACGATCTCGCGCCCGGAGGCACCGCCGTGGACGACGCCCCGGTTGCCGGTCCAGGCCCCGCGCAGGGGCACGGCGACGACCTCCCCCAGGGGAGTGACGCGGTTGCGCTCCGGCACGGGGCCACCGTACGGCGCCGCGTCACGAGCCCCCCGGGCCGTCCTCACCGCCGTCCCAGCATTCGGTCAGGACTCGGTCAACATCGTCAGGAGCGGGTCACCAGCGTTTGCGCCGGCCCTGGTGCCGGGCTTCCCTGGCACCGCCGTCACCCCGGTCCACCGACCGGCGCAGCGACGGCCGACCGTCCCCGACACCGTTGACCGACAAGGACATCCACTGATGAAGACCCCGACCCGCGCTCTGTTCGGCACCCTCGCCGCCCTCACCCTGGCGGCCTCCGGCGCCTCCGCCGCGACCGCGGCCGAGCACCCGATCCCGAGCACCACGTCGAGCACGACGACGCCGAACATCATCGGCGGCACCTACGCGACGTCGCCGTACATCGTGCAGCTCGTCTTCTCGCAGAACGGCGGCACCTACGGCTGCACCGGCGAGGCCATCTCGAGCGAGTGGGTGCTCACCGCCCAGCACTGCACCGACGGCGACCAGTGGATGGACGTCTACTACAGCAACTCGACGACGAACCCGGGCACGCCCGTCGCCGCCGACGCGGTCTACAACTCGCCGTACGGTGACGTGGGTCTGGTGCACCTCTCGTCCCCGAAGTCGGTCAGCTCCTACGGCCAGCTGGCGAGCTCCTACTCGCCGTCGACGGCCGACTCCGGGACGATCTACGGCTACGGCGCGCGCGCCAACGGCGCCCAGTCCGACCACCTCTACAAGGCCACGGTCGACGTGCTCGGCTCGAGCACCGACGCCTACGGGGGGCGCGCCATCCACGTCGAGGGCATCGACGGTGCCTCGAACCACGGCGACTCCGGTGGTCCGCTCGTCATCGGCGGCAAGATCGTCGGGGTCTGCTCGACCGGTGACGTGGCCGACCCGGGCGCGGACATCAACGCCCGGTCCAACTACGCCAACCTCACCGGCAGCCGCAGCTGGATCGCCTCGACGACGGGCGTCTGAGCGGTCCCACGAGCCGTACGGCGGGCCGGGGTCCAGCAGGGGCGGCCCGGCCCGCCGTACGTTTGCCGCAATCCGGACGGTTTCTCAGAACAACCTGTCGGGACCCGAGGTGTTTCTGGTAGACCGCTGTCGCCAGGGGACGCTGCAGGTCATTCGACGTGGAGCCGCCCTGAGTCGAGGGAAGGTTCCACCCACGTGACTCGATCCACCCTTCGGTACGGCGCCGTGGCCGTCGCCACCGCCGCGCTCGTCGCCGCGGCCACCGCCGCCGGTACCGGTGCCGCCACCGCGGCCGCCCCCGCCGGCTCCTCGGGGCACATGACCCCCAGCTCCGTCGTCGGCCCCCCCAAGGTCAAGGTGCCGTCGCCCGACGTCAGCGCCATGGCCAAGAGCGCCACCCCGTCGAGCGTCGTCTTCAAGTGCCAGTCGACGACGGCCAGCCCGCGGTGCTACGGCCCCAGCCAGATGCGCACGGCGTACGGCACCGACAAGCTCATCGGCGCCGGCTACGGCGGCAAGGGCCGCACCGTCGTCATCGTCGACGCGTACCAGAGCCCGACCCTGCGCGACGACCTCGCCGCGTTCGACAATGTCTGGGGCCTGCCGGACGCGCCGCTGCAGATCGTCGCCCCCGACGGGCTCACGCCGTTCGACCC
Source organism: Lapillicoccus jejuensis (assembly GCF_006715055.1). Taxonomy (NCBI): domain Bacteria; kingdom Bacillati; phylum Actinomycetota; class Actinomycetes; order Micrococcales; family Intrasporangiaceae; genus Lapillicoccus; species Lapillicoccus jejuensis. The sequence goes on along the minus strand of NZ_VFMN01000001.1, from coordinate 2,009,554 downwards.
GAACGACGCCACCCAGCAGGGCTGGGCCGGCGAGATCAACCTCGACGTCGAGTGGTCGCACGCGATGGCGCCCGACGCGAAGATCGTGCTCGTGCTCGCGAAGACGAGCAACGACAGCGACCTGCAGAGCGCGATCCGGTACGCGGTCGACCACAAGCTCGGCGACACGATGTCGATGAGCTTCGGCGAGGCCGAGGCCTGCTACGGCGTCAACGCGGACGGCACCCAGCAGCCCGGGACCACCCTGGCCGCCCAGCACACCATCCTCGACAAGGCCCGCCGCCAGGGCATCACGGTCTTCGCGTCGGCCGGCGACTCCGGCTCGACCGAGCCGACCTGCGACGGCAAGGGCAACATGATCGCCGCCTCGACCCCGGCGAGCGACCCGTTCGTCACCTCGGTCGGCGGGACCCAGCTCTTCGCCAACCCGGTGACCGGCGCCTACCAGCGCGAGGTCGTCTGGAACGAGGAGAAGACCTACGGCTACCGGACCTCCGGTGGTGGCGGTTTCAGCACCACGTACGCGACGCCGTACTGGCAGCAGTCGGTGGGCTCGCTGCCGAGCCGCGGCGTGCCGGACGTCTCGTACGACGCCGCCATCGACGGCGGCGTCATCGTCGCGCTGCAGGGCAGCTTCTACATCTTCGGCGGCACCAGCTCGGGCAGCCCGCAGATGGCGGGCATCACCGCCGACATCGCCCAGCTCAACAAGGGCTCGCTCGGCTTCATCAACCCGGCGCTGTACAAGACGGCCCGGACGATGCCCGGCGCGTTCCACGACATCACCAAGGGCCAGAACGGCGACTTCGGTCTGGGCGGGTTCACCGCCGGCACCGGCTGGGACGCCGCCAGCGGCCTGGGCTCGCCGGTCGTCGACGCGCTCGCGCTGTCGCTGGCCGCGTCGAACAAGCAGTGACGCGGCACTGATCGACCCCGGCGGCGCGGCCGCCGGCTGAGCGCGACGGGCGGGTGGGTCTCCCCCACCCGCCCGTCCGCCGTCCGGGCTCAGCCCAGGTCGAGCGCGACGTGGGACACGCGCCCGCCCCACCCGTCCTCGGGGAACGCGTCCGAGACCCGCACGTAGACGGTGCGGTCGGCCCCGCTGCTCGGCAGGACCGGGGCCAGGTCGACGCGCAGGTCGGTGCGGTTGGAGCCGTCGGTCACCCGCTGCGACTCGCGGGCCGCGCTCGTCCAGGTCACGCCGTCGTGGCTGACGTCCACCGCGTACTCGTTGTCCACCGTGAGGACGACCGTGGCCGCCCGGGTGTCCGACGGCAGCGGGAACCGGTAGGTGAAGTGGGCCGTCCCGTCCGCGAACCGGTTGCCGACGCCGTTGCTCTGCGAGCCGTCCGGGTCGACGAGCCAGGGCGCCTCCGCCGCCGTCCCGGTGTCGAAGTCCGCCGTGCGGGCGACCACCACCTGCGCCGTCGCCGTCCAGGCGAGGGCCCCCGCGGCGGCCCGGACCCCCACGTCGTAGGTCCCGTCCGGCATGCCGGCCGGCACGGTCACGACGGCGGGCACGGACTGCTGCGTCGTCGACCCGCCCGGGCGCAGGGTCACCTGCTGGCGCACCCGCACGGTCCACCCGTCGGGCGCGACCGGACGCAGCCGCACCGCCGTCGCGGCGGGCCGGGTGCCGACGACGGTGAGCGTGAGGTCCTGACGGCCGCTCGCCGTGGCCGAGGGCATGACGACGGCGGAGGTCGGCGCGAGGGCGGCGCTGAGCGAGCGCCGGGCTCCACCGGTGGCGGGCAGGGCGGACAGCACGGCGCTGAGCGCCGAGGCCTGGGTGCGCCAGTCGCGCACGTTGGGCGAGTCCGCGGTGCCGGCACCGGCCCAGCGCTGGCCGAGCCGTCCGACGACGTCGCGGTCGGTGGTGACGACCGAGACCGCCTGGCGCTGCGCGAAGGCGGCGTACGTCGCGTCGCCCGTCGTGTCGACCAGGTCGGTCCAGTACCGCATGAAGACGCCCTTGAACTGCTTCTGGTTGTCGTCGCAGGAGCGCCCGACCGGGTCGCAGGACTCCGTGAGCACCCCGTCGGTCACCAGCTCCGGCCGGGCCTGCGCGGCGTCGGCGAGGCGACGGGCGAAGGCCAGCGCGGCCGGGTCGTGGGTCGCCCGGTAGACCTCGAGCGCACCCCCGATCCCGAGGCCCTGGTTGTAGCTCCAGACCGTCGACCCGTTGTTGCGGCAGTCGGTTGTCAGTCCGTCGTTCACGAGGCCGGCGGCGTCGACCAGCCCGGAGCCGACGTACCAGTCGAAGGCCTGGGTGGCGCGGTCGAGCCAGCGGGCGTCGCCCGGCAGCCGGTTGTGCAGCTCGGCCGTGAGGCGCACCCACAGCCCGTTGGTCACGGCGTTCTTGTACGTCCGCTCGGCGTCCCACCAGACGCCGCCGCCGCACGTGCTGTCGTCCCAGTAGCCCTCGACGTACTCGGCGATGGTCACGGCCATGTCGAGGTACTTCTGCTCGTGGGTCAGGTCGTAGGCCTCGAGCCAGGTCAGCCCCCACCACTCGGTGTCGTCGATGGCGCGGCTGGTGAAGTTGCCCAGGAGGGGGTCTCCTGAGAGGTATCCAGCCGGGAAGGCACCCTGGTCCTGGGTGAACGTCCTCTCCAGCTCGGGCAGGTAGCGCCGGTCGCCCGTGCGCTGCATGTAGTCACCCACGGTCTGCAGCGCGACGGCCGAGTTCCACCAGCTCGAGGGGAACCACGCCTTGACCGGGTCGTACGACGTCATGAGCACGTCGGCGGCGGCCTGGGCGTCCGAGCGGGTGACGGGGACACCCTCGGAGCCGGTCGGCGGCCCGGCGTGCGCCGTACCGGCTCCGCCGACGCCCGCGAGGGCGACGGCGAGGGCCACCGCGACGGCCGACAGCAGGGCCCGGCCTCCGGGTCGGTGGGGGATGAGGTGCGGCACGATGGGCTCCTGTCGATGACAACGATGTCATCCAGCACCGTAGAACCGGACGGGCCGTCGCGCACCTCGACGTCGCCGAGGGCGCGACGGCCCGGGGTCCCTGCGTGGCGCGGCGTCAGGCCGTGAGCCCGACGACCCCGACCGGGGTCCGCGAGGACGTCCGCGTGCCGTCGCCGAGCATCCCGCTGCCGTTGAGGCCCTGGCAGGTGGCGCCGACCGACGAGACGGCGCAGGCGTGGCGGGAGCCCGGCGCGACCGCGGTCACGCCGACCAGCGGCGAGAGGACGGGCACGGTGGTCGAGCCGGCCGAGACCTTGACGATGCCGCCCTGGTTGTCACCCCAGCACCACAGCCGCCCACCGGCCGTCGTGGCGCACACCTCCTGCGAGGTGCCGACGACGGAGGTGACCCCGCTGAGGCCGCGGACGGTCACCGGGGTGCCCGTCATGTCGCGGCTGCCGTTGCCCAGGGTGCCGAAGATGCCGCTGCCCCAGCAGCGCACGCCCCCACCGACCACGGCGCAGGCCGACACGGCGCCGGCACTGAGGTCGGTCGCGCCCCGCAGACCGGTGACCGGCGCGGCGGTGGTGCTGTAGCCACCGATCGTGCCGTTGCCCAAACGACCGTCGAAGTTGGCACCCCAGCACGCGACGGCGCCGGAGACGAGGGCGCACGCGTAGCCCGGCCCGACGCTCACCTTGGTCGCGGGACCGGCCAGGCCGGAGACGGCGACCGGGTGGTCGCGGTTGGCGGTCGAGCCGTCGCCGACGCTGCCGAAGACGTTCTCGCCCCAGCAGCTCACGGAACCGCCGCGACGCAGGACGCAGGAGGTGTTGCCGCCGGCCGACACCGCCACGGCGTCGCTGACGCCGGGGACCGGCTGCGGCGTGCCGTCACCGGCGCCGAGCGAGGGCCCGGTGCCGAGCTGGCCCGACTCGCCGGCGCCCCAGCAGCGCACCTCGCCCGAGGTCAGCGCGGCGCACGCGTGGGCGTAGCCGGCGGCGAGCGAGACGACCCCCGAGCCGAGCCCGGGCACCGGACGCGCCACCGTGCTGTCGCGCCCGGGCGCGGTGCCGAGCTGGCCGAGGTCGTCGGCCCCCCAGCAGACGACCCCGTGCGCGGCGGTCACCCCGCAGGTCGCTCGCTCGAGCGTGACGACCGTCGCCAGGCCCCCCGAGGGGGACGGGGCGGCGTACGCCGTGGCGGGCGTGACCAGCGCCCCCAGCAGCGCGAGGGCGGCGACCAGCGCCGCGCCCAGCGGTCGTGCGACGGACGCCGTACGGCGCCCCGGACGTGCAGAAGCCATCGATGGCATGGCGAAGCCCCTCACCCAGATCCCCAGCATGGTCCGCGGCTCTCCCCTCCGCGGCGATACATCACGTTAGCAGCGGATGTGGGCGAAAGAGGCGTTTCGGCGGATACGCCCCACACCGTCCGGTGTGGGGCGCTGGCCGAACGGACGAGACCCCGTCAGAGGGCGAGACCGACGTACTTCGTCTCGAGGTACTCCTCGATGCCCTCGAAGCCGCCCTCACGCCCGTAGCCCGAGGCCTTGACGCCGCCGAAGGGCGCCGCCGGGTTGGACACGACGCCCTGGTTGACGCCGACCATGCCGTACTCGAGCCGCTCGCTCACGGTGACCGCACGGCTGAGGTCGCGGGTGAACAGATAGGCCACGAGCCCGAACTCGGTGTCGTTGGCCATCCGCACCGCCTCGTCGTCGTCGGTGAAGGTCGTGATCGGGGCGACCGGCCCGAAGATCTCCTCCTTCTGCAGCCGCGCGCTGGTCGGGACGTCGGTGAGGACGGTGGGCTGGAAGAAGTGGCCGGCCCCCTTGTGCGGCTGGCCGCCGGTGACGACCCGCGCGCCCTTCGACACCGCGTCGTCGAGCAGCTCGGTGACCTTCTCCACGGCGCGGGCGTCGATGAGCGGCCCGACGGTGACGCCCTTCTTGGTGCCCTTGCCCATCGTCATGGCGCCCATCCGCTCGGCGAACTTGGCGGAGAACTCCTCGGCGACGGACTCGTGCACGTAGAAGCGGTTGGCGGCGGTGCAGGCCTCGCCGATGTTGCGCATCTTGGCCAGCATGGCCCCCTCGACGGCGCGGTCGACGTCGGCGTCGGCGAAGACGAGGAACGGCGCGTTGCCGCCGAGCTCCATCGAGACGCGCAGCAGCTGCTCGGCGGACTGCTCGACGAGCATCCGGCCGACCGGGGTCGAACCGGTGAAGGTCAGCTTGCGCAGCCGCGGGTCGCGGATGAGCGGCTCGCACAGCTCGGCGGTGCGGGTCGTCGTCACGACGTTGACGACACCCTTCGGCACACCGACCTCCTCGAGCAGCGCGGCGAGCGCGAGCATGGTCAGTGGCGTCTGGGTGGCGGGCTTGACGACCATGGTGCAGCCGGCGGCGATGGCCGGGCCGATCTTGCGGGTACCCATGGCCAGCGGGAAGTTCCACGGCGTGATCATGAGGACCGGCCCGACGGGCTGCTTCATCGTCATCAGCCGGGTGGCGCCGTTGGGGGCGGTGGACCAGCGGCCGGAGATGCGCACGGCCTCCTCGGAGAACCAGCGGAAGAACTCGCTGCCGTAGACGACCTCACCACGGGCCTCGGCCAGCGGCTTGCCCATCTCGAGGGTCATGAGGAGCGCGAACTCCTCGGTGCGCTCGGTGATGAGCTCGTAGGCGGCGCGCAGGATCTCGCCGCGGTCGCGTGGCGCGGTGGCGGCCCAATCGGCCTGCGCGGCGACGGCGGCGTCGAGCGCGGCCAACCCGTCGGCGGGGGTCGCGTCGGCGACGTGGAGCAACGGGCGCCCGGTCGCCGGGTCCTCGACGGCGACGGTCGCGCCGTCGGAGGAGTCGCGCCACCGGCCGTCGATGTAGAGGCCGGTCGGCACGGACTCGAGCAGGGACTTCTGGCTGACGGGCACGGGGGCTCCTCCGGGAGGTGGTGGCGGGCGGTGCCCGCACGACGGCGTACGGGGTCAGCCTCTCGCCGGGGGTGCCGCGAGTCCACCACCGGGGGCGTGACAAGGGCCCCACCCCGCACCGGGGTGGGGCCCCACTCGCGTCACGGCCGGCGGTCGAACCCCCACAGGTCCGGTGCCGGGCGGCGGGTCGGCCCCCACAGGCGTTCCCGCATCGACCCCAGGAGAATGCCCGAGTTTTACCTTTTGCGCAAGTCCCTTGCGGTCGAGGCGACGGTCAGGGGCGCGGGTCGCCGTCGAGCACCCCGACCCGCACGTTGGGCTTGCCGGGGCAGGCGCCGTCGTGGCGGACGGCGTCGCGCACCGCCTTGTCCCGGGCGCGCCGGGCGGGTCCGGTCCAGTCGCAGCTCTTGCAGTAGCCGAAGGTGAAGCTGCCCTTCTCGACGACGGCCGGCGAGTCCTCGCGCTCGACCTTCGGCAGCTTGACGAGGGTCGCCTCGTGCTTCCTGCCGTCGGCGCCGCGCACGGCGACGGCGTGGCCACGTCGACGCAGGAACGTCAGGGCACGGCTGGTTCGACCCACGTGCGCAGTGTGTCACCCGGACCTGTCGCGCCGGCTCCTGTCTCAGGACGGCCGTCGGTCAGCTGCCGACGAGGGCGCCGCGGCGCCCGACCGCCCAGACGCCGAGGCCGACGAGCGAGAGGGCGGCCCCGGCGGACGCGACGGCGGTCCACCCCCCGGCCTGCCAGAGCGGTCCGGTGAGCGCCGAGCCGACCGCCCCGGCCAGGAAGTTGGTCGTGATGGCCGCCGTGTTGAGCCGGCTGCGAGCCTCGTGGGACACGGCGAAGAGGCGCGTCTGGTTGAGGATGTTCAGCGACTGGATGGCGACGTCGAGCAGGACGATGGCGACGACCACCCCGACGACGTGCCGACCGGAGACGGCCGCGACGACGAACGAGGCGAGGACGGCGACCCACCCGACCCCGGCCGCGGGCAGCGACCAGCCCCGGTCGTGCAGCCGGCCGCTGCGCTGCGCGGCGACCGCCCCGGCGAGGCCGAAGAGGCCGAAGAGGCCGATGGCCGCCTCCGAGTACTCGTACGGTGGCGCGCTGAGCAGGAAGGTCAGCGCCGTCCAGAACATCGTGAAGAGACCGAACTGCAGGGCCCCGAGGACGAGCGACCACCGCACGACACGTTCCTGGGCAACGACCGTGAAGACCGAGCGGAGGAGCGCCGGGTAGGGCAGGTGCGTCTTGGCCGGCAGGACCGGCAGTCGGCGCCAGGTCACGACGGCGAGGACGAGGGCCAGCACCGCGGCGGCGACGTAGATGGCCCGCCAGCCGAACGCCCCGGCGACGAGCCCGCTGACGGTGCGGGAGAGCAGGATGCCGGTGAGGATGCCCGAGGTGACGGTGCCCACGACGCGGCCCCGCTCGGCCGGGTCGGCGAGGTCCCCCGCGAGCGGGGCGATCACCTGGCCGGAGACGGTGGTGAGGCCGACGAGGGTGACCGCCGCGAGGAGCACGGGGAAGGTGGGCGCCACCGCACAGCCGACGAGCATCACCGCGGAGACGGTGAGCAGGAGCGGCACGAGACGTCGCCTGTCGAGGACGTCGCCGAGCGGGACGATCAGGAGGATCCCGACGGCGTAGCCGAGCTGGGTGGCGGTCACCAGCCAGCCGGCGTGCCCGGACGGGACGTCGAGCTCGCGCCCGATGACCTCCAGCAGCGGCTGGGCCCAGTAGAGGTTGCCGACGGCCGCGCCCGCCGCGACCGCGAGCAGGAGGACGAGGCCACGACCGGGGCGCGTGCCCGGCGGGGTGGTGGGTGGCGACACGGGTCGGACCGTACCCACGGACGCGCGGTCAGCCGCGGCAAGGCGCTCCGGTGTCGTACGCTCGTGCACCGCCGGGCCTCTAGCTCAACTGGCAGAGCTGCGGACTTTTAATCCGCAAGTCCTCGCGTTCGGCCCCGTCCGATCAATTGTGTCGTCCGAGGTCAGACGCATGAGGCAGGGATGACAGTAACGATCCGCTGGGTCAAGTCCGCGTCAAGTCCGCAGCCGGGACGCACCCTCAACCGAACGAGCGTCTCCCGGTGACACCGATGAGGCGCGTCTGGGGTGTCAACCCGCTCAGAGCTCGCTGGGCGGCCATCCCTCACGTGCCACTCGCTCTCGCCAGTAGCTCGAAGCATCGAGCCCACTCTTGAGAGCCTTGTAATCGTCAGGAATCTCTAGGAGTGCCTCTGCCACAGAGGTTCCGTCGACGTAGGACTCCAACGCGATATTGAGCGAAGAGCGGCTCGCGAATTCGGCGTACTCCCGAACCGATTCAATCGAAGCGAAGCAGGCGGGATTGCCATGGACTAGGGCATTGCGTACACGAGTTCTTCGGGCCTCTAGGATTTGCCCCTCGGTTGCGTATTCACGCTCAAGCGATGCATACATCTCGTGAGTGCTGACGCTGACAAGCATGCGCTCAATCCAGCGTCGCTCATGCTCGAGTCGACACAAACTCAAAAGATCCTCGGCCCGATCCTCCACCCACAAAATCCATGGACTAGCAGGGCGCTCCGAGAACCACTCCACAGTCAGTTCATGCAACAGTTCCTGCGGTTGCGCCCATCCCGAACCTAATAGGCACATTTGCACGGCACGCTGAACGTCCGTGAGCCACCGCGCGTGAGCCCATTTCTGACCAAGAGCTTCAAATAAATCTCCAGGCTTCATTCCTGCGTAGGCCGCAACGTGTTGAACAACACGATCTGTCAGAGGCACAACGCTGCTTATGTCTGCCTCTGACGGCGTCCGAAGAGCCATATCGCGGCTGAACGGATGCTCACTTGCCACCTGAACTTCGACGGCAGCACTCAGAAATACAGGCAAATCCGCACGGGATAAAGCTTCAGCGATACGGGGCACGTGTCTTCCGATCGCCCTCATCGTGATGCCTGCGCCGTAGTTGTCGTCTGGAAATCCTGTTGCCGAGTTGAGCGCATAATGCCCACTCCCAGCCGGAACTCCGGAGCGCAGCACGTGATACTCCACTAGTTGCGGGCGAATTCCCCCTGACCGATGAATAGCCACATTCAGAAGCGTGTCCACAATTTTTTTTGCTCGGGCAAACGCGCCCGCGGCCGTGGTTTGCCCTAGATCGATACGCACCACCGAGTCAACACCCGGCTCATTGAGCGCCTGGTTCCCCACCCTAAAGGCGAAACCATACTTCACGATTTCCCACAGTTCGCACTTGAAAGGGAAGGAAGTTCTCGTGGGGTCCGCGTTCGGCACTGCCCAGTGCGCGTCGAAGAAGGCGACGCTACCCGCATGGAGATCATGAGCGATCCTGCCCCTATACCCCATCCAGACGACAATGGACTCCTCTTCCGGCCGCTGAGCGACCAGATGGCCAGCGTTTGCCAGACGATCCGGAATTGGCTCACTGACAACTTCCCCCGTGATTTCAAGAGAGGTCGCGCCGTAGGCGACAATGGACGCCAGATCGCGAAAGACGCCGTCGGCTGTTCGGCCGCGAAGACGTAACTGGTCGTGAAGCACCTCGGCTATAGGCCGATACTCTCGTTTGTTTGAGGATCTATCTTGCGATGCCGCCACGAGATCTACCCAGCTTGCGCGCACAGCGTCGTCACCCTTGAGTGTGTCGAGCAAAATTTGCGAGCTCTTAAGGACACGGGTCCACGCAAGGCCCGTTCGTCGACCCGGATCAGCCATCAAAACCTCTCGAGGACTGGAGTCCAGAGCCAAGAAATGACCTCGAAACTCGGCGAAAGCTGATGAAACAACCACCGTCAAATTCTTTCCAATTGCTGCGACCGACTGATCTAGGTCTAGTAGAAGGGAGCGTCGATTAGAAGACTTCGCCCAAGCGTCAACCCCGCTGGCGAGTTCGAGCCACTCGGCGATCTCACTCACGATTACCGTTAGCGGAAGCACGCCACTGAATCCGTGATTACGGTCAAGCGAAGACACCAGCGACTTCACCCACGCCGGCGTGTCGTCGGCCCAATGGTCGCAGACGTTATAGTCGATCATCATGGCCAATCATGGCATCACCGCTCTCGCTCAGCAGCGGTGAAATCAGCTACGGGCATGGGGTTCAGGCAGTCACCGCGGATCAGGACGACCTCACGCTGCAGGCACGGCACCTTGCCCGCCACTTTGGTGACAGACTGGCAACATCAAGCATGAGGAGGGTGTTCGTGAGACCAGCTAAGCGTGACGAGCGGTTCACCGTTCCCCTCTACACTCTGGCCGAGGCGTCTACATACCTTCGCGTTCCTCAGACGACCCTGCGCACCTGGGCCGATGGCTACGAGCAGCGCCGCCACGATCGCACCGAGGAACGCACCGTCAGCGGCCTGCCGATCATCACCTCGATCAAGGCCAGCCAGCGCGGGCATGCTCGCCTGCCGTTCATTGGCATCGCTGAGGCTTACGTCCTCAACGCCTTTCGCCGTTCCGGCGTCCCGATGCAGCGCATCCGCCCGTCGCTTGATTGGCTCGTGCAGCACGTTGGCCCTCATGCCCTAGCGTCGAAGGACCTCTACACCGACGGCGCCGAGGTGCTCTGGCAGTTCGCTCAGCAGACAGGCGAAGACAGCCCTGACGGCTCCGTCGCACGACACCTCATCGTGCCGCGGTCAGGCCAGTACGTGTTCAAGGACGTCGTTAAGCACTATCTCAAGCAGATCAGCTTTAGCGACGACAACTACGCCAACCTGATCCGCCTGCCCCAGTTCGAACACGCCAACGTGGTCCTCGACCCCCAGCGCGGACGCGGCCAACCCGTCTTCGGCAACAGCGGGGTGCGTGTGTCCGACGCCCTCGGCCCGCTCCACGCCGGCGAGAGCTTTGACGCCGTCTCTGAGGACTACGGCGTGCCTGTAGGCGAGCTTCGTGACGCACTCGAGCTCAGCGCCTGAGCCCAACGCCCGACTGGTTGGCCTTCCGCACGTCTTCATTGATCGAAGCCTCGGTGCAGTCCAGTTGCCCCGGGCGCTGCGGGCGGCAGGCATCGAGCTCACGACAATGCGCGAGCACTACGGCGAGTCCCTCGCTCAAGCCACGGCCGACCCTGACTGGATTGCGCTAACTGCCGAGCGAGGCTGGATCGGCTTCCACAAAGACGCCGCCATCCGCCGCAACGATCTCGAACGAGCAGCCGTGCGCTCTACCGGCGCCCGGCTCTTTTGTGTCCCCCGGGCCGACATCACCGCCGACGAGCTTGCAGCCCGTTACCTCAACAACATTGCAGCCATCGTGCGTGCTGCCCAACAGCCGGGACCGTACATCTACGGCGTCTACACCGACGAGATCCGCTCGCTGCCACTCGGCTGACGACTATGCGCCTTCGCCGACGTCACGTCGGCGCTGCAACTGGTGAGCGCGCCAGCGCTCGCGACGGCGCCGCCCAGCCGCCGCCTATCGTGACGGCTGAGCGCTGTGCACTACACCGCACGTCCGGGAAGGTGCGCCTGCATAGCAGTGCAGGGGGTCCAATGGCGGTCACGCTCGACAACCCAGCCGTTGTTCAGGGACTCGAGTTCCACGAGCGACACGTAGCCCCACTCCGCAACGCCGGGGTCGCCAAGACATGCATAGCCCCACCCAACGCCGCTAGCCGAGTCGTACTCAGCCAACCACCAGTCGCAAGCCCCCACGAAGTAGTGGAGCCACAGCCACTTGTCGCCGAGCGGCACCGACTCGGTCCCGTAGAGCGAGGGGATCAACTTGATTATCGACGGCGCAGGATAGAAGCGATGTCCGCGCCACTCGGCGTTGCGCTCCACCCGATCTTCCGCAACGACGCAACGACAGCACCCGGCGTGCACCTCACGGTCACACGAACAAGAGGGATCAGAATCAATGTCTCGAGGACACTGGGGCTCGTGCTCCCAGTGTCGATCGTCCCATTCGTCTGCGCTAAAGGCCTTTGAACAGGCATCACACAGTCGGTCGCAATCGAATTGTCCGGACGGGGTTTGGTCAATATTCAATGGGTTCTCCTCAGTCATAGCGCCCTCCGCCGTGAACGGATCTGGGGCTTCTCTGCGAAGCGGCCTCCGCTTCTTTTGCGGAGGCGCAAAAATCCCTTAGGCGCTGGGTTCAGCGGGTCAAGCAGTGGAGGCGGGACTGCTGACGGTTTGGTTGACATCTGATCTGTGGCGACATCGGTCGCCGCTGGAAGGATGTCGAGCATGCCTGCTGCACACCCCAAGGAGTTCCGCGACGACGTCGTCGCGGTCGCTCGCCGCGGTGACGCCCCGATCGCCGAAGTCGCCAAGGACTTCGGGATCAGCGAATCCTGCCTACGCAATTGGCTGAAGACCGCGGACGTCGAGGACGGTGTCCGTCCGGGCATGACCCGGCAGGATTCTGACGAGCTGCGCGAGCTCAAACGTCGAAACCGGTTGCTCGAACAGGAGAACGAGGTTCTGCGCCGAGCGGCGGCCTACCTCTCCCAAGCGAACCTGAGGCTGGGTCACCACCCAAAATGAGGTACCCGCTGGTCCTTGATCTCGCTGCTGACGGGATCCCCGTAGCGGTGACCTGCCGGGTTCTGAAGTTCTCGCGTCAAGCCTTCTATGCCTGGTGCCGGGCACCGGTCAGCGATCACGATCTCGTCGACGCCTACGCCACGAACGCCGCGTTCGACGTCCACGCCGACGACCCCGGCTTTGGGTACCGCTTCATCGCGGATGAGCTCGACGACGCCGGGCACGCCGTCTCGGAGCGGCGGGTGTGGCGGCTGTGCTCGCAGGCCGGAATCGTCTCCCTCCACGCCCGCAAACGGGGAAAGTCCCGCCGGCCAGGGCCACCGGTGCACGACGACCTCGTCGAACGTGACTTCACCGCCGAGCACCCCAACCGGTTGTGGCTGACCGACATCACCGAGCACTCCACCCGTGAGGGCAAGCTCTACCTGTGCGCGGTCAAGGACGCCTGGTCGCGCCGGATCGTCGGCTATGCCATCGACGACCGGATGACCTCCCACCTCGCCGTCGACGCCCTGACCATGGCCGTCACCCGCCGCGGCGGGGACCAGGCCGTGGCCGGCTGCGTGGTCCACAGCGACCGAGGGTCCCAATTCCGGTCGCGGCGATTCGTCCACGAACTCGAGCGTCGTCACCTGCTCGGGTCGATGGGACGCGTCGCCTCCAGCGCCGACAACGCCGCGATGGAGAGCTTCTTCGCGCTCCTACAGAAGAACGTCCTCGACAGCCGCCGCTGGACCACCCGCCATGAGCTACGCCTGGCGATCGTCACCTGGATCGAGAGGACCTACCACCGCCGACGTCGACAACGCCCCCTCGGCAAGCTCACGCCCATCGAGTTTGAGACCATCTACGCAGCCGCTCACGCGGCCTGAACCACCACACCCCGAGTGTCAACCGGATCGTCAGCAGTCCCGAACGGCTCCGGATTGTCCGAGCTGTGCAGAATGGTCCCGCCCGCCATGGCGCCCCGTAGGCGCTTGCGCTGATCCTCGTTGTCGCCCGAGCCCTCGAACGACTGATTAGACACGTCCACTGAGCCACCAACGTCTCGCACCCGCTCGGCGAGATCGATGATCTGGTCGCTCAGGTGCGTCAGCGCCGAGGCCTCGTCAATGATCATCTTGACGTCATCGCCCCGTCGGTCCTTCCGACTCGGGTCGCTGCAGTAGTGCGTGAAGTCAGCCAGCAGGAGCCGCACAACAGCTGTGGCATCTGCCTTCGAGGCGAAGGGCAGCGACAGGAAGATCAAGTCGGCGTCGCCGTAGGAGGCGGTGCCGTCGAAGCCACCGGCCACCGCCTCGAAGAGCGCCGCAAAGCGCATCTTCACTCCCGGTAGGACCTGACGGTCACGGACCAGGTCGGCCACCAGGCTCTGCTGAGAGGTGCCTTGGTAGGCACGAGTGAGAAACGCTGCGTCGAAGCGCCGCATGAGCTCAGTCGATGAGGTGACCGTTCCCCCGGCCGCCTGCGAAGCGTGAACACCCATGGCGACTCGCACGGCCGTCTGCAGTGTCGACTCGTAGTAGGGCTCGGTTGTGTCCTGCGTGGCGATGAGGCGATTCGCCACCTCGGCCGGCGTGCCAATCCACCCGTTGAGGGGCTCAGACGGGAAGTGATGGACTCGCACGCCCGGCCCTCGGGCGGCGATGCATGCAGCGCTGAGGCGCATAGCCAGGTCAGGGTCGGTGCCTTTGCAATCGACGTAGACGATGCGACGACCCATCTTCGCCAGCAGAAACACAAGCCTCTCGGCCGTCACGGTCTTGCCCGAGCCGGGTTTGCCGCTGAGCTGAAAGCTTCGGTTGGCATAGGCCTCAGGCAGGACAGCGTGCTTGCCTTGGCGCATCTCGTCGAGGTCTCCGTCGACGACGACGCCGAGCACTGGGGTGTCGGAAGTGTCTTGGCGGCGAGCCGCTACCAGGGCGCGCAGGACATGACCCTGCTTGCGGTTTTCGGCAATCGCCAGCCGACGAACTTCAAGGGGATGCCACTCCGTCCCCGCAACCTCGCGCTCAAGCACGCCGATGATGAGGCACCCGCACAAGCTGCCCACTGGAACGCCCAATGGCAGCTGCGCAATCAGGACCGTGTTGATCGCACTAGCGCTCAGGCTTGGGTGCAGGAACCACTGGCCGAGTGGCTCGAAGTGGAACGCTAAAGGGTTCACTCCTCGACTCAAAAAGCCAGCAACCAAGCCCACCATGAAGAGAACGGGTGCCGCCATGGCTTCCCACCAGTTCAGCGTCCGCTGTCGAGCGACCACCGCAACACCGATGCAAAGCGAAATGACGGCGGGTAGGCCGAACGCAACGGCAACGAAGGTGAGTCCCACTCGGGCGTACTCACTCGAGCGAGCATTCATCCCGAGAGAACCAGGGACGCCAGTGGGCCCGTTCACGACGAGCGCCCGAATGGACGAAGGGCGCGAAGGTCAAACTTGGGCAGCGTCGCCACCTGCACCAGCGCAGCTGCGCTCGCCGAGCGAGCCGCCCACTCGACACTCGCTCGCACACTCGCTGCGATCGATGGCGGACTGAAGTACAACACCACTGAGACGTCGGCACGCAGGTGCGCAAAGACCTCGTCCACATAGCGGGTTCTCGGCGTCTTGAGGTGAAGTTCCACCTCAAGAGCCGTCGTCCGCCCCGATGACTCGTCCCGCAACTCTGCGTCAGAGATGTGCCAGTTGCCCGAGGCACGAGCTCGCTCCCGGTAGAGCAAACGCTCACTCACCCAAGCGCCCGACGCCGCCACCCGGCTGGCCGACGACTCGTACCAAAGGCGGGCGGTGTTGACAGCGTCGCAGTGCTGCACTCGAGTCATCGGAACCTGCCAAGGCACCCAGGTCTCGCCGATGACTTCGGCTCCCTTGCGAGTGAGCGTCACCCAGACCTGGCCCAGCACTAGCCGGCGTGAGACAAGGCCGAGATCCTCCAGGCGGTCGACACGTCGCCGGACAGCGGTGTCAGAGGCCACTCTTGCCTCGACGACGAAGTTGAGTGCCCGCAGATGGGAGTACCGAGCGCCGTACATCTCACCGATGAAGCCGAGCACGAGACGATCGCGCTCGGTGACGACGTGGCCAGCAGACCGCCGACGCTGCCTCGTCGTTACCGCTCGATCACCACCTAGGGAGCCACTCGACGTCATCGACGTCGAGTTTTCGTTAGATAGAAGGGATGGCTGAGCGTCAGCGAATCCATCACCGTTGTTGTGGTTCTTGGGGGTAGGGGGAAGGGTCGACATGGTCTGGTCCTTATCTCTTGGGTCTTCATCTCCACCCCACCCGCGCCCGGGGAAGAACACCTCTCGCACCTATGTCTGGGGTGAGACGTGTTCTTCCGAACCGTCCAAGACGGCCGGGCGCGGGAGGGGTGGATTGAGCACGCCCGGCGCCTCGGCGGGGGTGCGGGTTGGGGGTGCGGGTTGGCGCCGCCCTAGGTGAGGCTCCGGTCGAGCACCAAGCCGCGGCGGCTGAACTCGCGCTGGTCGAGTCGCGTCACCTCGTAGCCCCGGCGTTTGGCTTCGAGAGCGATGTAGGACAGCACCGTGCACTCGCCTCTTCGGATGCGGATGCACTGAACGCTCGCACCGCACCACGACTCGACCGCGTCGAGAAAGCCGGCCACCTGGCTACGCGTCAAGCCTTTCGGCGCAGTCACGACTGCGCGGTCGAGCTCCAGGTAGCCGCGGATCGGCCACCACGGACTGGCACCGCTGGGGAGCTCCGACGCCGGCTTCCCCAAGCCGACAGCGGACCCCCACGTACACGCTGTCCGTCGCTCGATGAACGTCTGAGGAGCCTCCAGGTCGCGGCCGCTGTCGGCGTCGCGGAGCGGGAAGGCGTCGTAGTGCATCTCGGAAGGCGGAGGGTTGACGGAGCTCGGCTGCACCGCCTCCTGCGGCCCTGTCCAGTACCACTCGTGTACGGGTTCGCCCATGGGCGGTGGAGGCTGCGATCGGAAGGAACCGCTGCCCCGCCCCTGCAACAACCGCCTTCCTGCCCATGCGAGACCACCGATCCAAATGAGGCCCCCTAAGACCACACCCCACCCGTAGACCTCCGCCGCGAGTGCGAGGGCGACGCCGACAGGAAACCCCAGAGCGAGCGACTTACGAATCACGGGACTCACCCCCTCGACTGGGTAACGCACCCGACCGCCTCGCCGGGGGCGTCTCGATCTGTGTAGGCACGGAGGAGCCGTGTGTCTCAGCTCCTCGCGCAATCAGGGCCCCATACGGACCAACCGAGGGCGGCTTCGACGTGCGTGCGGGCACCTGTATGGGGTCGCTCGATTGGGTTGACGTCTCTGGGGGTTGTATCGAGCCCGGCGTCCCCATCATTGGAACGGCGCGATCGTTCCAATGCCTGCGGAGGTAGGCGATCCCGCGTACCAGTCCAGCGCCAAGGACGAGCATGCAACCTACGTTGGTGGCTGACGCGATGACGTTCGGCAGGGCGCAGGTGAGAACTTGGACCAGCTGGTTGATCTCGTCGGCTGCCACGCTAGCTACCTCAACCACGGGGTCGCCTCGCGCGCTCGTTCCGGGAGTCGCTCCCGGTGGACGCAGTGGCCTCAGCCAAAGCTGCCACCAAACTTCCGATCGCCCTGAGCGACGGACCCACCACCTCCGCGACGAGGAAGGTGAGTAGTTGCACCAGCACCGGTACGAGCATGACGATCAGCGAGATCGCCGCAGCGAGTAACGCCAACACAACGCGCTCAACGATCTGAACGAGACCAAGCACCATCGGTGCCTCCCTTCGGACAAGTGCGCCGCCAAGGACCGAAGTCCGGTCGCCCTCAGCTCGCCTCATCAGCAGAGCAGTCTCGACGCAGCCGCTCACGGCCATACGGAGTTACACAGTTCAACGACCTGGTCCGTTGTCATCCTGCTTAAAACTTTCGTACCCCAGGCAAAGCCGACGAATCTTCCACCCGGATGGCAACCAAATCCAAAGGACCGTGGGCCAAGTCCACGATCCTTGTGCTCGACCGCGGCATGGGTCAGCCTGAGGAGGTGCCGCGACCCCGGACCCCGAGCGCGCGCCCTCGCCGCCGAGTACAGACGCAGGCCTTCCTCCTGGGCGACGCCGCAACAATTCTGAGCCTTGTCTTGTGGGACCTGGCGGCAGCCCACCTCGACATGCAGCGCTCCGCAAACAGTCGACTTAAGAGACCCTCCAGGGAACAGCGCGCAGAATTTCATGCCTTCAATCTCAACGCAATAAGTGCGGTTGCGAAATCCCTAGCCACAATTTCCGTCTATGAATTAGATCTACTGAACGTTGAAGGCGTGCCACTGGCCGCAATCGCCGAAAGCGCTCGCAATGCTGGGTTGACTACGTGGAACTCGAAGGGAAGTATCTCTCACGCCCTTAAGCATCTGAATTCAGCACCGCACACAGAACTGCGCCAAATTCAAGGCAGAAACGGTCGCTACGCAACTCACGAATATGTGCGCATACAGCAACGTCGAGCGATCAATCGTCAGATGGGCTACGACGACTACATTTGGGAACCCCTACGCATCTGGACGGTCGACGACGATAATGGCAGTCCAATCTCACCCTACGAACCCTCAAGCGAATCCCGTGTCGCAGGCGACATTGACAGCCTAAGCTTGTTGGCGTTTCACACTCTCTTAAAATTTTCCCGATCTCATCTCACACTCTCCTCGAAATCGGAAAACGCGAATCGAGCGACGTACCTGGAATGGCTCATGGAAGACTGCATTGAGCATGCTTCGGTTATCAGGGAACTGTCCGATCTCGTGCATTCACTGATACGAACCGAATGCAGCGTGGCCCTTGCCAATAAAACTTCCAGCGCTGCCATTGTTCGCGCCTTGAAGCCTTTGTCGCGGACCCCTCTTTACCGAAGCAGTCAAGCGCTCGCCTACGCGCGTGACTCAACCCGCACAGACACCTCTGAAGTAACCAAAAGTCTTCTGACGTACTCATTCGAACAGTCTGTGCATGACCTCTATCAGAAGCGCCAAAGGTTCATATTGACCACGCCGGAGTACGCTTGGAGTCGCTCGACGATTGCACACCTACTTCGCTGGACCTGAACTTTGCCCAGAAGCTATTCGCCCCACCGCCCGGATGAAGGGGTCAGGTCTCCAAGAAAGGGCCCGAGGGCTCCTCGTTCAATTTCGGCTCCTTGCCATGAGTGCGCCTGTCTTTGAAGGCGTCGATTCGGAAAGCGACTGTTGAGGAAACTGACCAACGGCCATCCCAATTTCCGCCATTGTGCGATCCTCACTCGCGACAACGCAAAACGAATCTCGAACGTCCCTGGCCGCATCCGCCAACCGATAGGCGGCAGCGGCGGCGCCAAGAGCATCACCCGTTCGGAGACTTCTTTGCACTTGGCGTACCAAGGACTGAACCGCCGGCAATTCTTCCGCAACCACTGTTTTGGACAGCTCCAGCAGGTTGGCCCGATCGTTTTTGTTGTTCATTTTCTTGAGAATAACGAATTATCATCCGACAAATTAATCAGCGTTGCGTTGTAGACGCTGCCCACGGAAAGCTTTTCCGGCTACAGGTCGAGCAATGGGTGAGGCTCGAGGCTCGCCGTCGGGTCTGCACTATCAAGTCGTCGCTCAACGTAGCCATTGGCCCGAGCACTCAAGGTGCTCTTGCCATGACCTACGGACGCCCCAATCTCCTTTAAGGAGATCACATCATTGACAACAAAGACGGTGCCGTCTCGGACGTCTTTCGTCACCTCCGCCAACCTCTCTGCAGCGGCTAGGGCTCCCGTAACGTCTTTATTTCGGAGATGCCTCTCCATCTGGGAGGCAAGGGTCTCTGCTTCCGCTAAGTCCGCCTTCAGCGCCTGCTTTGCTTTTGCGATTGCCTGCGCTTGCTCAGTTTTCGTCCTCACAGAATTAGAGTATCCAGTGCTGGGGTGGCTTGAAAATCGACCGTCCTGGTCAACGGACTAGCAACCGCACCTAGCCCAGCATTTTCGCCGCCAGAGCGTTTGCGGCCTCGTGTGCAACCAGTGGGTTGACGTGCTGATAGAGATTCATAGTTGTCTCGACCTTGGAATGGCCGAGCATTGCTGAAACCAACTTGACGTCCATTCCGTGCTCGAGACAGCGTGATGCGTACGTGTGACGCAGTTCATGAGGCGTGAGTACGGGCAGACCAGCCCCTTTAGCCAGATGCGCTAGTCGGTCGTCAAACGCACTGGGATGGTGCGGCCGGCCCTGGTAGGTCGTGAACACGTAATCGTCTCCAAGCCACTCAGAGCCAGCCCCAAGGCGCTGCTCCGCCTGCAGCGACCGCCACTCCCGAACAGCTCCTTCGACTTGGTCATTGATGGGCACTATTCGTTCAGCCCTGTCTGTCTTCGGGATGCCCTCCACGATTCGGCCTTCAGCCGTGATGGTGCGCTGCCAGTTGATGAGCACTTCACTCCGGTCGAGCAGGACCTTGGGCCAATACAAGCCGCAGATTTCGCCTCTTCGCACTCCCGTGGTTACCCACAACAACCACATAGCCCGATCTCGATGAGTGCTTACATGCCGTGTAAAAGTCAGGAGTTGCTCGAACGTCCACGTCCGCTTGACCCGGCCCCGAAGACCAGGAGGGGGGGACACGCTGTCTGTCACGCAGCGATCAATCTTTCGCTCTCGAACAGCAGCGCGCAGTGCTGCGCGGAGCCGGCCATGGGTCGTGGTCAACGTGTCGTTCGTGTATCGAGTCGCCATCTTGCGGTACATGGCCCGCAAAGACTCCTCATCCAAGTCGGCCAGAGATAGCTCGCCGATGTAAGGAGACATGCGGTCGAACGCATAGCGATAATTCGCCGCAGTTGTTGCGCGTCGAGTCTCTCGGATCACCATGAGCCGACTGGCGAACCACTCGTCAACCGAGATCTGAGAGCCTTTGCGCAGATCGTGCTCGCCGCCGATGTAGCGAGCCCTGGCGGCGTAGGCCGCCAGCATCGTGGCGAACCCAACTCTCTTTACTTGCTGTCCCGCACCGCCCGGGACGTTTGCCCGAAATCCCCAGTTTCCTTCGCGGTGCTTGAAGACGCCGGTCGCCATGTCCTCTGCATCGGCATTCGACCAACCCTCTGAACCATTGATTTTGCCCATATCGCCCCTGTGCTGTCACGAACGGTCATGAAACCGTGGTGTTTGCCCAGCTCGCGGGCACGATGTCTTTCATGGCATGGAAGAGGCCCAGGGTTCGAGTCCCTGTAGCTCCACTGCCCCTGAGCTGGGGTTTTGTCTATCGGTCCCAAACCATACTTGACAATGAGGCGGTCACGGTGCTGTCACAGATCCTGTCACAGATCCTGTCACAGATCCTGTCACAGATCCTGTCACGACCTGCGGCCATCACATCCTGCTGGGAAATGGTTGACTGCGGCGGCCGGCCCCGACACGCATATGACAGGCCCGCATCCGGAGGTTGCAATGTTTCTCTCAATTCTTTCGCCACTCATGGTGAACGTAGGTGGCCCGAGTGAAGGCATCTCGATGGCGAGCGTGGCACCTGGATAGTTCTGCCACTCGGCTTCAGAATGCCTGAGCCCAAGACCCCCAGATGTCGACGTCCTGCTGTATAAGAGACACCGTGCGCATGATCAGACTGGAGACCCGCAACATTGGTGGCCTGAAGGACGGAGCAACCGACCTCCCTGACGGCTCAGTCGCAGCCCTTGCGGGCGCGAACGGCACCGGGAAGAGCAAATTTCTCGCATGCCTGCTCGCTCCCTGGACAAACATCATGCCCAACGCGTCAGAAGAGGGTTTGAGCACCATCGAATTGACTCTTCGCTTTGAAGAAGCGGAGCGTGCTGCACTGAACGAGCTTTCACGCACCGTCGGCTGGGGCGAGTATGACGTTCCAACGCAGGCTTTGATCAGGCTCACGCGGGATCCACTCGCCGGCGTCCGTCGATTCGCTGAACCCGCCTATACGGTCATCCAGGAATTTGCGACTCAAGATGCCCTCCTGGCGAGCGTGCCCAGCCTTGACGTCGTCTACCTTCCGGCCGAGCGCCGACTACTGCCTTCAAACGTGGCCGGGGTCGACCTAAACCAGCTCAGCGACCGAGTTTCGAGGCAGGCCACCTATAACGCAAGACGAACCGTCGAGCAGTACGGCCGCCTTGATGATGCCGAGTTCGAGCAGTTTGCTAAGGCGTTGAGTGTCGCCGCCCAGCTGGGTTCCGATCCAGATGAAGACGAGGACGCCGAATCGCTCGGCGGTTCTGTGTCGTGGGAGCAGTTGGAACAGACTGCGAACAATCTGATTGGCCCAAAGCGACTGTTGCCATTGACGCGTCACCATGCTGAATCCTTAAGAATTCGGACACCTGACGGCAATTTCCATGGCGTCCAGGACCTAAGTAGCGGCGAGCGTCAAGCCCTGATCATCATCAGTCGCATCCTACGAGCAGGGTCGAAGCGTTCAGTGGTTCTCATTGATGAGCCGGATGCATACCTACACCCCCATCTGAGTCGGCGCCTCGCTGTGGCGCTTCAGGAGTCCGTAGGCGCGGCAGGGCAGCTCATAGTGGCTACGCACAGCCCATCAGTCTTAGATGCGCTATCGCCTTCAAGCATTCTCCGACTGTCCCACGACGAGGCTCCACGGCCTATCAGCGACGAGGAGGAGCGCCTAGACGTCTACCGCTCGGCTGGATTCCGCGCTAGCGCTCTGACGCAGTCTGATTTGTTGCTAGTCGTGGAAGGACAGACCGATGTTGGCCTCCTTCCTCTCCTGCTTCCCGAGCTGAGCCGAGCGACTCTTAGGCCCGCAGGGGGTCGTTCGTCGGTCTTCAAGGACGTTAAGGCTCTTTCACCATTAGAGCTTCCCTGTGCAGGCGTCGTAGATAGAGACGTACTGGCGCCTACCGTTCCCACGGACGTTGAGCCGCTTATCGTTATTTGGCCATCAGCAGACCTTGAGGGGGTCCTGCTCTCTTCTGACGAGTGCCTACAAGTGATGCTCGATAGAGGGTTGATTAAAACCGAGTATCGCTCGCTCGCAGCCTTGAAGGCGGTGTTACAGGAGTTGCTGGAGGATTACGAAGAAAACACTGTGGCGGAATTGGCGCAACGACAACTGCGGGACAGTAACAACGACAAATGGCCGACGCCTCGGGGCCAACAACCCGTGGAGCGCTTAAGAGCTGCGATTGGCAACTTGAGTGCACCTACATCGCAGGATCTGGATGCCGCTCTCGCGGCGGCCAGGTCAGCGTGGACCCAGGCCGCGCCCGACCTCTTCACGATCGTGCGCGGGAAGTACATCCTTGGGTCATTTGCCGACCGGGTGTCTGAGGTGCGGTCTGGGCCAGCACTCCTTGAAGCGGTCGCTCTGGCTCAGCCCAGTCCTGATGGCCTCGAGGGACTGAAGACTCTGGTGGGTGCGCTACTCGAACCACCTGCGGCATAGAGTCCGCGACAGGTCCGCAACTCGGTGCAAGCTCATACGAAAGCGTGCGCGTTGGTGAGCATGCACACCCACCTGAGTGGGTGGCATCGTCGCAGGTCAGAGCCCTTCTCAAGGCTCTGCCCTACACTTCTGGACTGTCAGGGCCTCTAGCTCAACTGGCAGAGCTGCGGACTTTTAATCCGTAGGTTGTGGGTTCGAGCCCCACGGGGCCCACCGCGTCCCGGACGACGTCGTTGCCGGCGATCCTCGAGGGTCAGCTGCGGAACAACGCGCTGTACGCGTTGACCGCCGGCTGCCCGCCCAGGTGCGCGTAGAGCACCGTCGAGTCCTTCCCGATGTCGCCGCGCGTGACGAGGTCGACGAGCCCGGCCATCGACTTCCCCTCGTAGACGGGGTCGATGATCATCCCCTCGAGCCGGCCGCTGAGCCGCACCGCGTCGAGCGTCGACTCGACGGGGATGCCGTAGTAGTCGCCGGCCCACCCCTCGAGGACGGTGATCTCGTCGTCCCGCAGCGGCCGTTGGACGCCGATGAGCTCCGCCGTACGGCGCGCGATCTTCTCCACCTGCGCCCGGGTCTCGTCGATCTTGGCCGAGGCGTCGATGCCGATGACGCGGCGCGGGCGGCCGCCCGCGTCCTCGAGCGCGGCGAACCCCGCGATCATCCCGGCGTGCGTCGAACCGGTGACGCTGCAGACGACGATCGTGTCGAAGAAGACGCCGAGCTCGCGCTCCTGCTCGGTGACCTCGTACGCCCAGTTCGCGAAGCCGAGCCCGCCGAGGCGGTGGTCGGAGGCGCCGGCCGGGATGGCGTACGGCGTCCCGCCCTCGTCCCGCACGGACTGCAGCGCCCGCTCCCAGCTGTCCTTGAAGCCGATGCCGAAGCCGGCGTCGACGAGCCGGACGTCGGCGCCCATGATCCGCGACAGGAGGATGTTGCCGACGCGGTCGTTGACGGCGTCGGGCCAGTCGACCCAGCTCTCCTGCACGAGCACGGCCTGGAGACCCAGCCGCGCGGCGACGGCGGCGACCTGGCGGGTGTGGTTGGACTGGACGCCACCGATCGACACCAGGTGCGTCGCGCCCTGCGCGACCGCGTCGGGGACGAGGTACTCGAGCTTGCGGGTCTTGTTGCCGCCGAAGGCGAGTCCCGAGTTGCAGTCCTCGCGCTTGGCCCACACCTGCGCCCCACCGAGGTGCTGGGTGAGCCGCTCGAGCGGGTGGACCGGGCTCGGACCGAACGTCAGCTGGTGTCGCGGGAAGTCGGTGATGGACAAGAGTCCTCCTGGGAAGGGGTAGGCGGGGCTGGTCAGTCGTCGGTGGCGAGCAGCAGCTGCAGGGTGAGCCAGTTCGCGCGCGCCTCGCGGCCGGCACCGTCCGCGTCGCCGGCGCGGCACAGCTCGACGATGGCGGCGTGGACGGCGACCGAGCCGCGACCGGTGAGCGAGGTGAAGCGCAGCCGCTCGGCGCGCCGTACGAGCGGGGTCACCTGGTCCAGCACCGTGCGCACCATCGCGTTCCCACAGGCCCGTACGGCGACCCCGTGGAAGTCGTCGTCCGCGTTCACCGCGGCGTCGACGTCCTTGCGACGCAGGGCTTTGGCGAAGCGTCCGTTGGCCTTCGTCATCGCCTCGAGATCGGCCTCGGCGAGCTGAGGGACCGCCTCACGGACCGCGAGCTCGTGCATCGCCGCCGCGACCGACTGCGCCGCGCGCGTCTCGCGGACGTCGAGCGGGCTGACGGTCGTCGACCGACCGGGCCTGGTCTGCACGAGACCGGCCTGCTCGAGTCGGGCGAGCGCCTCGCGGATCGGGGTGCGGCTCACTCCGAGCCACGCGATGAGCTCGGCGTCGACGAGCCGCTCTCCCGGCGCGAGCGTCCCGTCGACGATCGCGTCACGGAGGGCGCGGAACGCGTCGTCGCGCAGGAGCGACCGGGACGCGACGTGGTGACCCTCGGGAACCGGCATGCAATATATTGCACGCTGCAGGCGGCGCACTGTCAAGGGGAAGGGACGCGACCGTCGTCCACAGGGCACAGCGAACGACACCCCGACGGTGCGACGATCGACCCATGGGGGACGTGCGCTTCACCTGCCGTCGCTGCGGCGGCACGCTCACCCGACCCGTGCGTCGGCTCGAGGCCGTCCCGGAGCGCCACCACGATGGCGGTTTCGAGTTCGACCCGACGATGGCACAAGGCACCTGGGCCACGGAGCCTCGACGGGTCGTGCCGACGGACGACGGCCGCAGCGTCACGATCGACAGCTTCCTGGTGCTCAACCGGGAGGACCTGACGGACCTCACGGATCACCCGGACCCGCGCCGGCACGTAGGGTGCTGCGGTCGGGACGGCGGCCACGGCCCGAACATCGTCTGCCCCCGCTGCGGCGCCGAGATCGGCGTCATCCGCGACGACTGCTGGACCCCGCAGGAGGTCCGACTCGACCCGTCGGCCGTCCGGATCGTCGACCTCCCGCCCGGACCGTACGCATGACCGATCCAGCCCCGCGGCCGCCGACGACCGGGCCCGTCGGAGCGGTCGACGTGCACTACCGGCCGGACGGCTCGGCGACCGCCGCTCTCGTGGTCGGCCGCGACCGGTCCTTCGCGCAGGTCGTGTCGGAGCACGTCGCGCGGGTCGCCGACGTGGCGCCGTACGTGCCGGGGAGGCTGGCCGACCGCGAGCTGCCCTGTCTGCGTGCGGTGCTCGCGCTGGGTCCGCGGCTGTCGCTGCTCGTGGTCGACGGCTACGCGACGCTCGCGCCGTCGGGCCGCCCCGGACTCGGCGCCCACGCCGCGGCGGCCTTCGGGATCCCGGTCGTCGGTGTG
Organism: Lapillicoccus jejuensis; assembly: GCF_006715055.1. Classification (NCBI taxonomy): domain Bacteria; kingdom Bacillati; phylum Actinomycetota; class Actinomycetes; order Micrococcales; family Intrasporangiaceae; genus Lapillicoccus; species Lapillicoccus jejuensis. The sequence continues at coordinate 1,983,928 of NZ_VFMN01000001.1, read as the reverse complement.
GCCAAGACGGCGTTCGCGGGCGCCACCCATGCCGTGGAGGTGCGACGGAGGCGGGCGACCCGCCCGCTCTACGTGACGTCGGCCGGAGGCCTCCCGATCGACGAGGCCGCCACGATGGTGGCGGAGATGGCCGGCTCCCACCGCATCCCGGACCCCCTGAGCCGCGTCGACCGGCTGGCGAGGACCCGTCACCAGTGAGCCGACCACGCCATCGGCCCGCCGCCCGGGCCCGGCGGACGGGTGTGGGGCACCGACAGGCGTCACCTCCCGTGTGGTTCCTGACAGTCTGTCGCGCGTGGATGATCTCGGCCTCCTGAGCAGCGGTCTGCTCGTCGTGGCGACCGACGTCGAGCGGACCACCGGGATCCGCTTGGTGCTCACGCCCTGGGACGACCCCGCCGAGGGCGTGGCCGCCCTCCTGCACACCGACACCGAGCGCCCCACCCACGCGGTGTGGGAGACGATCGGCCTGCTGGGTCCGGGCGCCGGCCTCGCGCTGCACCCGCCGCGAGCGCACCCCACCGGCCTGGCGTCGCCGTACGGCGACCTGTCGGCGCTCGACACCGCCCACGACGTCGCGGACGTCGCGCAGCAGGTGACGCAGATGGTGTTGTGGGAGAACGGCTCCGACCCGACGTGGCCGCCGTGCCCGGACCACGGAGGCGTCCACCCGCTGCGGCCCCGGCTCGACACTCCGGGGTGGGACGGGCAGGAGCGCCCCGACCGGCCCGTCGCCTCCGTGCGCTGGACGTGTCCGTCCGGGGGCGGCTCCGTCCCGGTGGGTGCGCTCGCCCCCTGACCCGGGGTGGGCGTCAGGCCCGGGCCCGCTCGTCGGCCTCGCGCAGGACGAGGGCGGCGGTCTCCTGCGCGGTGAGGTGCGACGAGTCCAGCCACCACCCGCGCCCACCGAAGCCCTCGACCATCGTCGCCCGCAGCGCGTCGTGCCCGTCGAACGCGAACTGCTCCAGCGGTGCCCGTTGCCGGTCCCGCGCGACGCAGACGTCCGCGCCCGGGTCGAGGACGACGACGCGGAGGCGCTCGCCCAGGGCAGCGCGGTAGACCTCGAGCTGGTCGCCGTCCGGGACGATCCAGTCGATGACCGGGGTGAACCCGGCCGCGAGGAGGTTGCGCGCCAGGGAGCAGAGGTTGTCGTTGCAGAGCCGCACCTGCCGGGCGGCCTCGTCGGCCGGCTCGCCCAGCGGCCACACGTACCCGCCGACGACGAGGCGGGCGACGGCGTCGCCGTTGACGAGCGCGGAGCGGGACAGCGCACCGGCGACGGCACGGGCGACGGTCGACTTGCCGGCGCCGGGCGACCCGGTGACGAGCAGCGCCACCGCACCGTGGTCCAGCGGGCTCGTCGTCGGGGTGCGTGCTCGCTCGGTCCCCACGATCGCGAACCTAGAGCCCCGGCGACCGGGCCGCGAGCGCTGTCCGACGGACCCTGCCGCCTCGTGGGCGGGATCGGTGGTGCCCTGACCCCATCGATCCCGCCCACCACAGCCCGTGGGGCCCGCGCGGCCGACGCGCTCCCCCTGCGGTGGCGTAGGACCGGGCCCGAAGCTGCTCCTCACCTCGGTCGACGTCACGACCCCGGCAGCCGACGACCTGCCCGGCGGGCCCCGACGACCGCGCCCTCGGCGTCGTCGACGTCGGCGGCGTCGTCGACGTCGCGATCTCCCCCACCTGGACGAGGGACCGGAGAACAGCCTCGCCGAGGCGCCGCGGTGGGCCGGCGAGATCGGGGTCCCGGTCCTACGCCATCGACGACAGGACCGCGCTGCACGTCGAGGACGGGCGGGTCAGACGTCGTCTCGGACGGTCACTCAACCTCGTCCGGCGTCCCCGGGTGAGAGGCGCACCGGCGCGGGTCTCCGTACGATGTCCGCATGACCTCGATCGTGCCCGTGCCCCCGTCCGATCCGACGTCGACGGGGCTCGCCACCGCGGCCGCCGAGCCCGCCACCGACGAGGTCGACCTCGACGGCCCCGACCGCGCGCTCGGCTTCGACAAGAAGACGCTGGGGTTCGTCGTCTTCATGGTCGCGCTGAGCATCATCGGCTTCGCCTTCATGCCCTGACCCCGTACGACGCCCCGGGCGGCCATCCCGTCATGGGCTCCGCCCCACGCGCCGCGACGTGCGGGCGGTGCACGACGAGCAGGAGCCAGCCGACGCTGACGACCGCGACGGCGACCCGCACCGCGGTCGACGGCAGACCGTCCCAGGCCGCGTGCAGGAGGACGACGGCGACGAAGGTCCACGCGAAGCGGCGGGTCGCCCGCGAGCGCCGTCCCGGCTCGCGCGCCCCCAGCGCGGCGGCCAGGGCCGCAGCGGCCACCCCCGTCCACGCGACGTGCCCGGCGGGGGCGAGCAGGGCCCGCAGCTGCAGCGTCCGCTCGGCGGCGAGCACGTCGCCCCGGCTGGCCAGCAGCGCGGTGAAGCCGTAGCCCATCGTCTCCAGCGTCGCGAAGCCGGCGCCGCTCGCGACCCCGAGGACGACCCCGGCGAAGGGGTACCAGCGCCCGACCAGCAGCAGCACGACGAGCGGGACGACGAGCTTGGTCGCCTCCTCGATGACCCCGACGGCGAGCATCGAGCCGACGCCCAGGCGGGTGAGGACGTCGTACTCCAGCACCCCCGCGCTGAGGGTGCCGACGACGCCGCCGAAGAACGCCGAGACCGCGACCCACGTCGACGGCGCCAGCGCCGTCCGGCTGCTCGTCGCGGCGTAGGCGAGCACGGTCATCGGGACGACCGCGGCGCCGAGCAGCAGCAGCGACGGGAAGAGGTTGGGGTTGCGGGTCGCGAGCATGACCTGCTGCTCCGCGACGTAGGTCGCGATGCCGAGGACCAGGACGAGCACCCACGAGGCGCGGGACCACCAGGAGCGGACGGGGGCGGGGGAGGTCGACATGAGGCGATCATCCCCACCGCACCCGTGGGTCGGCCCCGGTCGGGCTGAGTTGGGCCTGGGCGCCGCCTGCCGGTACCCTGGGAGCAGCGAGAGGGAGTAGTCCCCGACCACCGTGTCGACACACTGGCCTCGCGGCCCGGTGCGGTGGGCCAGCCGGCGAGAGCCGGAGGGCGGACGAGACTCTCGGCCAGTAGACGACCCCGTGCCGTCCTGGTCGAGGAGTCGTCCCCGGACCACCTGGGCGCCGCGCCTCGGCTGGGCGGCGGACCAAGGAGCCACCCCCGTGATCGACGCCCTGCTCGTCAGCACCGCCGTCATCTTCCTCGCCGAGCTCGGCGACAAGAGCCAGCTGATGGCGATGACCTTCGCCACCCGCTACCGCACACGCGACGTCCTCCTCGGCATCACCGCCGCGACAGCGGTCGTCCACCTCGCCTCGGTCGGCATCGGCCGCCTCATCGGCACGAGCTTCGCGTCGTACCAGTGGATCATCTCGATCGTCGCCGGCGTGGCCTTCCTCGCCTTCGCGGCGTGGACCCTGCGCGGCGACGAGCTGAGCGACGACGAGGCCGACAAGGCGCGCCGCAGCAAGGGCGCCGCCATCGTCGCCGTCGGCGTCGCCTTCTTCCTCGCCGAGCTGGGCGATAAGACGATGCTCGCCACGATCACGCTCGCCGCCAAGGAGGAGTGGGTCGGCACGTGGATCGGCAGCACGGTCGGGATGGTCGCCGCCGACGCCCTCGCCATCGTCGTCGGACGCGCTCTCGGGAAGAAGCTTCCTGAGAAGGTCATCAAGATCGTGGCCACCTTGGCCTTCGTGGCCTTCGGCATCCTGCTCATCGTCGAGGGCCTCACCTCGCGCTGAGCGGCGACCGGTGGGCCGTGACACGCTGCGAGCATGACGACCCCGCCGCGCTACCCGTACGCCGACCTGGCCGACGTGCCGCAGGACGTCCGCGAGGCCATCCTCGCGGTCCAGGAGAAGTCCGGCTTCGTGCCGAACGTCTTCCTCCTGCTGGCGCGTCGACCGGCCGAGTTCCGCGCCTTCTTCGCCTACCACGACGCGCTCATGCTGCGCACCGAGGAGGACGGGTCGCACCTGAGCAAGGGCGACCGCGAGATGGTCGTCACGAGCATCTCGGCGGCCAACCGCTGCACCTACTGCGTCGTCGCGCACGGGGCGCTGCTGCGGATCTACGAGAAGAAACCGCTCGTCGCCGACCAGGTCGCCACCAACCACCGCACGGCGGACATCACCCCGCGCCAGCGGGCGATGCTTGACTTCGCCCACAAGGTCAACGCAGCGAGCGCCGAGGTGGAGCAGGCGGATCTCGACGCGCTCGCCGAGCACGGCCTCGACGCGGAGGACGCCTGGGACATCGCGGGCATCACCGCCTTCTTCGGGCTGTCCAACCGGATCGCCAGCACGACCGGGCTGATGCCCAACGAGGAGTTCTACCTCATGGGCCGCGTCCCCCGGCAGCGCTGAACCTCCCCCGACCCGGCTCCTCGCTGGCCTATCCTGACCGGCGACCACCGGCCGCCAGGGGCCGGCTCAGGAGGTGACATGGACGTCGACGCACTGGGCGGACCGGAGCGCGAGCCGGGGCGGCACACGGCCCCGGAGGGCCGCGAGGGGCCCCGTACGGTCGCCGTGCTCGCGGTCGCGGCGCTGCTCGGCCTGCTGGCCGTCGGCGGCGTGTTCTGGCTGGTCACCTCCGGTCTCGGGGGGTCGACCACCGGCGGGGGCGCGGCGGCCGCCGCGCCGGCGGTGTCGACGAGCGGGTCGTCGACGACCACCACGCCGGACGAGGGCCCGACGACGATCACGAGCACCCTGACCTCGACCAGCCGGACGACGACGCCCTCCCCCACGCTCGACCTGCCGCCGCCGGAGCTGCCGACCTACACCCTCGCGCCGACCGCGACCGTCCCCGCGGGGACGACGGCGCCGGCCCCGAACCGCAGCACCCCGGCCCCGAAGCCGCCCCCGACGACCGCCCCGGCGCAGCCGCGGGTGACCAACGCGCAGCTGTCGTGCAAGCGGACCCGCAACGCCGTCAAGGGGACCCTCAGCTTCACGACGACCGCCCCGGTGCAGGCCTACCTCGTGGGTGGCGGCAAGGTCGCGTCGGGTGTCCGCGGGCCGGGCTCGGTGACCATGACGGTCAACGGCGGCGACGGCGCGGGCTACTGCCTGGCCACCGTCGGCGGTCAGACGCTGGGCCCGGTCCCGGCCCGCTGACCCCGGACGGGAACGGTCGACGGCATGGACGGTGTCCCCGGGGGTGAGGGGTCCGGCGAGCAGCGCCGGGGCCGCGACCAGGACGAGGAGTTCATGCGGTTCGTGCAGGAGCGACAGGCGGCGCTGCGGCGCACCGCCTACCTCGTCACGGGCAGCTGGACCGACGGCGACGACCTGCTCCAGGAGTCGCTGACCAAGGTCTACCTCGCGTGGCCGCGGATCGAGTCCCCCGCCGCCGCGTTCTCCTACACGCGCACGACGATGGTGCGGACCTGGCTCAACCAGCACCGCCGGGTGCTCAAGGAAGTGGCCGTCGAGACGCTGCCCGAGGCGGGCGCGGACGGGCCCGACACGGCGCTGGCCGTGTCCCTGCGCGACCTGCTGGACGAGCTGCCCCCGGCGCACCGCGCCGTCGTCGTCCTGCGCTTCTACGAGGACCTCACCGTGCCCCAGATCGCCACCGCCCTGCAGCTGCGGGAGGGCACGGTCAAGAGCCAGCTCTCCCGCGCCCTGGCGTCGCTGCGCGGTCGCCTCGCCGAGGACGGGGAGGTGGCGACGTGAGCGACGACGACCTCTCCCCCGAGGCCGGGCTCGAGCGCGCGCTGCGCGACCGGTTGCGCTCCGTCGACGACCTCACCCCGCCCCCCGCGCCGGACTTCGCCGCCCGGGCCATGGCCGCCGCCCGTACGACGTCGCGCGCCACCACCGCGGACGCCGAGGACACCGGGAACACCGAGCCCGCCGAGCGCCTCGTACCCGTGGTCCCGCTGCACCGCCGGCCCTGGGCCCGGGCCCTCACCGGGGTGGCCGCGGCCCTCGTCCTCGGGACGGCTGCGCTGAGCGGGCTGCAGCACGTGGGGGGCGGCAGCTCGGCCAGCTCGGGTGCCGCCGCCCAGCCGGAGGCCGGCACCGCCCAGGGGCCGGCGTCGGCGGACCGTCCCGCCCCCGCCGACGCGGCCGGCGGATCCGGAGCGGGCACAGCGGGGAGCACCGTTCCCGGTGCGTCGCTGCTGGGCAAGGGATCGGCCACGGGCGCCGCCACGACCTCCCTCCCCGACGCCGTGGCGCGGTTGCAGCAGCGGCTGCGGGAACCACCCTTCTTCGACCTCCGGCCGACCGTCGCGCTGCGCGGCGGCACCGTCGTGGTCACCCTGCAGGTCTCGGTCGACCGCCGTCCGGCCCTGGACCCGGCGCTCGTCGACCTCGTGTCCCGGTCGCTCCCCGCCGGCACCCCGGTGGAGTACCGCGCACCCTGAGGGCTGACAGACTGGCGCGGTGATGCCGCTGCGGCCGCTGGAGGCCCCCGTCGACCCGGTCGAGGCGCTGCGCCGCATCGCCCTCCTCCTCGAGCGCTCCCGCGCCGGCAGCTACCGGATCGAGGCCTTCCGCAAGGCCGCCCGCGTCGTCGCCGCGCTCGAGGACGACGAGCTCGACCGGCGGGCCTCGACCGACACGCTCACCGAGCTGGCCGGGGTCGGCGACGCCACCGCGTCGGTGGTGGCGCAGGCGGTGGCGGGCGAGCTGCCGTCGTACCTGCAGTCGTGGCAGGAGAAGGCGTCCGAGCCGTTGGTCCGTGGCGGCGACGAGCTCTTCGCCGCGGTCGTCGGCGACCTGCACTGCCACTCGGACTGGAGCGACGGGGGCAGCCCGATCGACGAGGTGGTCCTCGCCGCGGTCGAGCTCGGGCAGGACTGGCTGGCGCTGACCGACCACTCCCCCCGGCTCAAGGTGGCGCGCGGGCTGAGCGCTGCGCGGCTGACCGAGCAGCTGCAGGTGGTCGCCGCGGTCAACGCCTCCCTCGGCGAGCGGTTCCGACTGCTCAGCGGGATCGAGGTCGACATCCTCGACGACGGCGGGCTCGACCAGAGCGACGAGATGCTCGCGCAGCTCGACGTCGTCACCGCGTCGGTCCACTCGAAGCTGCGGATGGCGAGCGCACCGATGACGACGCGGATGGTCGCGGCCGCGCTCGACCCGCGGGTCAACGTCCTCGGGCACTGCACGGGGCGGCTCGTCGAGGGCAGCCGCGGGACGCGTCCGCCGTCGGAGTTCGACGCGCGGGCGGTCTTCGAGGCCTGCCTCGAGGGCGGCACGGCGGTCGAGATCAACTCGCGGCCGGAGCGGTGCGACCCGCCCGACGAGCTCGTCGAGCTGGCCCGCGACCTCGGCTGCCTCTTCACCATCGACTCCGACGCGCACGCGCCCGGGCAGCTCGAGATGAAGGCCTACGGCTGCGAGCGCGCCGAGCGCCTCGGGATCCCGCCGGAGCGCATCGTCACGACCTGGCCGGTGGACGAGGTGCTGGCCTGGAGCCGCGCCGGCAAGGGCTGATTTGGGCGGGCTGCCCGGCATCCCCTATGCTTCAGGACGTCCTCGACGGAACCGACGCCCGGGCCCACCGAGACGCCGAGGAACGGTCGCAAGACCGCGTCCCCATCGTCTAGCGGCCTAGGACCCCGCCCTTTCACGGCGGTAGCACGGGTTCGAATCCCGTTGGGGATACGCACCACCAGCACCATCATCTAGGCCCCGTAGCGCAGTTGGTTAGCGCGCCGCCCTGTCACGGCGGAGGTCGCCGGTTCGAGCCCGGTCGGGGTCGCCCACATCGAAGGGCCCGTCACCATCACGGTGACGGGCCCTTCGCCGTACGTCGCCGCTCGCGCCCGGCCCGGACCCGGCCCCGTTTCTCGACGACGCTCGCCGTACGTCGCCGCTCAGGTCGCCTGCGGCGGGTGCTCGGCGGTCAGCCTGGCGCTGTAGATCGAGTAGCCGTCGACCCGGCGCGCCACGGCGGTGGCGATCGTCGTGACGAGGACGAGCGGCACGAGGAGCTCGAAGCCGCCGTGCGTGAGCTCGAGGACGAGGGCGAGCGCGGCGAGCGGCGCCTGCATCCCGGCGCCCAGCATCGCCGCGGCGCCGAGCAGCGCGTACGCGCCGACCGACCCGCCCGGCCACACGAGACCGAACAGCCCACCGAGCGCCGCCCCGAGGACCGCCCCGGTGCTCAGCGTCGGCGTGAAGAGACCGCCCGACGCCCCGCTGCCGAGGAACAGGCAGGTGACGAGCGGCTTGAGGAGGGCGAGGACGGCGTACAGGCCGATCGGTGACAGGCCGAGGAAGGCGAGCTGGGCCATCTCCTGGCCGTTGCCGTAGAGCTGCGGGTACGCCAGCCCGACGACACCGAGGACCAGGCACGCGCCGAGCGGGGCGAGCAGCCGGAACGCCGTCGTGCGCGGCTGTCGGTGCGAGACGAGGGCGATGAGCCGCACGAACGCGACCGCGACCAACCCGACGACCGGCCCGGCCAGCAGCGACCACACCAGGGTGCGCGCGTCGGTGGTGCCCCGCTCGAGGGCGGGGTACGTCGCCCGGTCCGGCAGGACGAGGTGCGCCGTGAGGGTCGCGACGCCCGACGACGCCAGCGCCGGGAGGACGACGGGCAGACGCAGCGTCCCGATGAGCACCTCCGCGGTGAACAGGGCCGCCCCGAGCGGCACGTTGTAGACGCTGGCCAGGCCCGCGCCGGCCCCGCAGGCGACGAGCAGGCGGCGCTGCGGGGTGCTGAGGCGGAGCCGGCCGGCGAGGACGCTGCCGGCGGCGGCCCCGAGCAGCCGCGGCGCCGCCTCGCGCCCCAGCGACGCGCCGAGGCCGATGAAGACCTGCGAGAGGGCGGCCGTGCCGAGGCTGCGACGCAGCCCCAGCCGCCCGTCGCCGGTCCAGATCGCGTCGTCGACGTCGGTGCGACCGCGCACGTAGCGACGCAGCAGGTACCACCCCACGCCGCCGACGACGCCGGCGACGAGCAGCGGGGTGAACCGGGCCCCGAACCCGAGCCGTTCGACCACCGGCGCCAGCTCGCCGCGGACGACGTCGGGGCCGTAGGCGAGCCGGCTGGCCAGCTGGAGCAGCTCGGTCGTCGCGATCCCGGCGAGCCCGGCGGCGACCCCGGTGACGAGGGTGGCCAGCCAGAACAGCGGCGTGAGCGGGACGTCGCCGTCGCCGGTGGTGTTGGGCTGCTCGGTGGCGCCGCGGCCGGAGAGGATCCGGTACGGCACGAGCGGTCGGGGCTCGCGGGCCCGGGGGGCACGCCCGGGACCGCGACGAGGACGGGCGCCCACGTCCTGGGGATCAGCTGCGCACGAGCCGCGCGATGGCCTCGCTCGCCTCGCGCACCTTGGCCTGGGCCTCGTCGCCGCCCTTGGCCGCGGCGTCGACGACGCAGTGCGCGAGGTGCTCGTCGAGCAGCTCGAGCGAGAACGACTGGAGCGCCTTCGTGGCCGCCGCGACCTGGGTGAGGATGTCGATGCAGTACTGGTCCTCCTCGACCATGCGCTGCAGACCGCGCACCTGGCCCTCGATGCGGCGCAGCCGCTTGAGGTGGGCGGCGCGGTGGTCGTGGTAGCCCGGGGTGGCCGTCATGGTGTCCGCCTCCTGCGTCCTGGTCGACGACGCGACGTACCCCATGGGGGTATCTTTCGCCCCTCCAATCTACCTCGCGGGACGCGGCGCTCCGGGCGGACGTAGCGTCGAGGACATGACGCAGAAGACCTGGTTCATCACCGGCACCTCACGTGGCTTCGGCCGCGAGTGGGCCGCCGCCGCGCTCGAGCGCGGCGACCGCGTGGCCGGTACGGCGCGCGACACCTCCACCCTCGACGAGCTCGTCAGCACGTACGGCGACGCCTTCCTGCCGATCGAGCTCGACGTCACCGACCGCGCGGCGGACGTCGCGGCCGTCGGGCAGGCGCACGAGCGCTTCGGCCGGCTCGACGTCGTCGTCAACAACGCGGGCTACGGGCACTTCGGGTTCGTCGAGGAGGTCACCGAGGACGAGGCACGGGCGCAGCTCGAGACCAACCTCTTCGGCGCGCTGTGGGTGACGCAGGCGGCGCTGCCGTTCCTGCGCGAGCAGGGCTCGGGCCACATCGTGCAGGTGTCCTCGATCGGCGGGATCAGCGCCTTCCCGGGGGTCGGGCTCTACCACGCGAGCAAGTGGGGCCTCGAGGGCTTCAGCCAGGCCCTGGCGCAGGAGGTCGCGCGTTTCGGCATCCACGTGACCCTCGTCGAGCCGGGCGGGTTCGCCACCGACTGGGCCGGTCCCTCGGCCAAGCGCTCGCAGCCCCTCGAGGCGTATGCGCAGGCGCGCGAGGACATGGAGCGCCAGCGCCAGGAGCGCGTCGGCGCCGGTGGGCCGGGCGACCCGACCGCCTCGGCCAAGGCCATCCTGCGCGTCGTGGACGCCGACGAGCCGCCGCTGCGGGTCTTCTTCGGGGCCGCCCCGATCGACATCGCGAAGGCCGACTACGCGCAGCGCATCGAGACCTGGGAGCGCTGGGACGACGTCGCGAAGCTCGCCCAGGGCTGAGCCCCGCCGCAGGACGCCGTACGGCGTCTCCGGGAGTCCGGGCGGTGGTCCTCGAGATCAGGGCCACCCCCGGACTCCGGTATAGTCCTCCCGACGCCGCAGGGATGCGGCGTCGAGTGCGCGGGCCCCGCCCGCGTTCCGGCCAGGTAGCTCAGTTGGTACGAGCGTCCGACTGAAAATCGGAAGGTCGGCGGTTCGACCCCGCCCCTGGCCACCACCGGAACCGCAGGTCGCCCCGGACGGCTGCCTGCGGTTCTCTCGTTCGGGTCGGGTCCCCGCTGCACCGCCATGCGTCATCCCGCAGCCGGAGCTCACCGAAGTACGTGGCCCACGGGTGCCCGTTGACGTTCTCGACGGGCTGGAACCCTGCCCTCTCGTAGAGTCGCTTCGCCGTGTCCTGCCGGTCGCGCCGCGGCCGGGGGCCCACCGGTCGGCCGGGGTGAGCGGTGGCGCCCGAGCTCCGCGACCGGCGGACGACCGGCGTCAACCCCGGAAGCGGAAGGCCCCGACGTGGGTCTCGAGGTCGGTGGCCAGCCGCGCGAGCTCCTCGACGGCGGCGTGCGTCTGCAGCACCGCGACGGTCGTCGTGCTCGCCGAGTCGGACACCCCGCCGATGTTCGAGGCGATGTGCTCGGTGCCGCTGGCGGCCTCGGCGACCGAGCGGCTCATCTCGCTCGTCGTGGCCGTCTGCTCCTCGACGGCGGAGGCGATGGTGGTCTGGTAGTCGTCGATGGTGCCGATGACGGTCGAGATCGAGCCGATCGCGGTGACCGCGTCGGTCGTCATCTGCTGGATGCTCGACACCCGCGTGGCGATGTCCTCGGTGGCGCGGGCGGTCTCGCGGGCGAGCTCCTTGACCTCGCCGGCGACGACGGCGAAGCCCTTGCCCGCGTCACCGGCGCGGGCGGCCTCGATGGTGGCGTTGAGGGCGAGCAGGTTGGTCTGCTCGGCGATCGAGGTGATGAGCTTGACGACCGTGCCGATCTCGGCCGACGCGGCCCCCAGGGTCGTCACCGTGTCGGTCGTCTGAGCGGCCTCCGCCACGGCACGCTGCGCGACCGCGGCGGCCTCGGCGGCGTTGGCGGCGATCTCCTGGATGGAGGCGCCCATCTCCTCCGCGCCGGCGGCGACGATGGAGACGCTGCGGGAGACCTGGTCCGCGGCCGCGGAGACCACCCCGGACTGGGCGCTGGCCTCCTCCGTGGCCGAGGCGATGAGCGCGGAGGACTCCGCGAGCTCGACCGACGCCGCGGCCACCGACGACGCGGACTGCGACACCTTGCTCAGGAGAGCGCCGAGGGCGCCCTGGGCCCGCCGCAGGGACTGCGCGAGCTGACCGAGCTCGTCGCGGCTGTCGACCCCGGACTCCACGGTCAGGTCGCCGTCCGCCAGCGCGGCCAGGCTGACCTGGACCTTGCGGATGTTGCCGCGGATGGCGCGCACGACGACGACCGAGATGAGCAGGCCGACGAGCACGCCGATGCCCATCGAGACGAGCATGACCGTCCGCGCCTCGTCCGCCTGGGTCAGCGCGACGACCGCCAGGGCGTCGCTCTGAGCCTTCTGCGCCGCCGCCTCCTTCTCGAGGTCGGCGACCGCGGCGTCGCCCAGCGGCTTGAGCACGCGCTGCACGAGCGCGAAGGCCTCGGTCGTGCGGCCCGCGTCGGCCAGCGAGAAGACCTGGGTCCGAGCGCCGGCCGCGAGCTGCGTGATGCTGCTGACGGCCGCCGAGAAGTCCTTCGGGTCCGAGGCGTGCGCCTGGTAGACCGGCGCGAGGGCGGTGAGGTCGGCCAGCGCCTTCGCGGCGGAAGCGGCCAGGGCGGGACGCTCGGCGGCGTCCGCGAGGACGTACTTCGTCGACGCCAGCCGGATCGCACCGACCTGGGCCTGCAGCTCGTCCAGCTGGGTCAGGGGCACGACGTGGTCGTCGTACAGCCGTTCCTGCGTCGACGTCGCCGAGTTGAGCTTGAGCACCCCGAGCGTCCCGACGACGAGGATCACCGTGACGAGCACACCGACGGCGGCGCCGATCTGCACGGCCACGGGTCGGTCGGACAACACCGTGTGCACGCCACCTCGACGTGCGGAGGACGAGGACGACGACAGGAGCTCAGGCACCGAGGGCCTCCCGGACGGACGGACGGACGGATCGATCCCGGACATCGGCACCGCCGACCCCGGTTGCGAGAGGAACCGTCCAGATATCTCGCCCAGCGAGCATCACGGATGCCGAGGGGTCGCCACAGCACCGAGTGCTGGAGATCGAAGGTACGCGAACTTACGCAAAACCGGAACAACCTGCACAAGTTACCCGGGTGGCGTGCTCACACGCGTGCGCCGCAGCGCCGCGCCACGAGCACGGCGAGCGACCTCGTCACCCGCAGCAGCTCCTCGATGTCGACCTGCTCGCGCGGCGCGTGCGCGAACCGCACGTCGCCCGGCCCGTAGTGCAGCGTCGGGACCCCACCCTCGTCGGCGTACAGCCGCAGATCGCTCCCGTACGGCGCCGCGCCCAGCGACACCGCGCGGCCCTCGACCGCCGCGACCGCCCCGGTCACGTCGGCGACCAGGGGGTGCCCGGGGTCGATCCGCCCGCTGGCGAACTGGCCACCCGGCCACGACACGTCGACCGGGTGGTCCCGCAGCCAAGGGTCCCGCGCGCAGACCTCGGCGACGGCGTGCACGAGGGCCGCCCGTGCCTGCTCGACCGGCTCCCCCAGCCGGACACCCAGCCGGCCCTCCGCGACGAGCAGGTCCGGCACCGAGCTGGCCCAGTCACCGGCGCGGACGATGCCCACGGAGATTGGGTAGGGCAGGGTCAGGTCGCCGTACAGCGGGTCGACGTCGATGTTGCGCTCCCGCTCGAGCTCGCCGAGCGCTGCGTGCACCGGCAGGAACGCCTCGAACGCGCTGCGTCCCTCGCGTCGCGTGCTGCCGTGGGCGGCCCGGCCCGGCACCCGCAGCGCGAACGTGAGGGCGCCGGCGTTGGCGACGACGACCCGACCGCTCGTCGGCTCCGTGATGACGGCGGCATCGGCGACGTGACCACGCCGGACGGTCGCGAACGCGCCCAGCCCGCCGTCCTCCTCGCCGACGACGACGTGCACCCCGAAGGCCCGTTCGAGTCGCACCCCGGACGTCGAGATCGCCCGTGCGACAGCGAGGTTGGCGGCCACGCCCGCCTTCATGTCGCACGCGCCGCGCCCGTGCACGCGGCCCGCGCGGATCGTCCCGCTCCACGGGTCGCGGTCCTCCCACCGATCGAGGTCGCCGGTCGGGACGACGTCGACGTGCCCCTGCAGCACGAGGGCCGGCGGGGCGTCCGGCCCCGACGGGCCGGTGGTCGCGACGACGCCGTACCCCTCCGTGCGGGGTGCCTCGGTCCCGGGGAAGCCGGGGTCGGCCGCGAGCTGGTCGAGGTCGAGCGGCCACAGGTCGACGTCGTACCCGAGTCGTCCCAGCTGGGTCGCGTGCCAGTGCTGCAGCTCCGACTCGGCGTCGGTGCCGGTGACGCTGGGGACCCGGACCAGCTCGACGAGCTGACTCACCAGCATCTCGTCGTCGATCGCCTGCAGGACGCGGGTCTCGGCCGTGGAGAGCAGGGGGCGCACGGCGGCAACCTAGCCCGTGGTCCGGGGGCGTACCCGTCGACCCAACGGCCGTCGGTCAGCCCAGCGTCCGGCGACGCCCCTTCCGGACGAGCGCGTCACTGCCACGATCCAGCATCTCGCCGACGACGCGCAGCGCGTCGATCACCTCCTGCGCACGCTCGTCGTCGAGGTCGACCATCGCCTCCCCGAAGAGCTGGTACGGCGTGTCCAGGGCCGCCACCCGTTCCTCGGGCAGGGCGAGGATGCTGCGACGCCGGTCGGTGGCGTCCGGCCGCCGCTCGAGCAGACCCCTCGCGACGAGGCGATCGGCGATCCCGGTCACCACGCTGTGCCGGACCCCCACGGCACGCGAGACCTGGCCGACGCCCAGCGGCCCCCGCTCGCGGATGAGGTCGAGCACCCGGGACTCGGAGGCGGAGCAGCCGAGGAAGGCCGACACCGCCAGCCGGTACTGCTCGACCCGGTCGACGAGCTGCCGCACAGCGCTGTCGATGTCCTGACGCCCCATTGCACCCTCCACGAATCGTGTTGAGGGACAACAGTTCCCGTCGACACAGACATGAAACGCCCGTGGTGGTCGAGAGGTGGCGCCCGCGGCCGCTCGGGGGGTCCGCCGCGGGCGCCGAGATAAAGGTACGGGCTACGGACCTTTTAGTGGGCGACTGTCTCGCCATGTGGCTACCGGCGCGACGACGGGGGTCTCAGACGCAGCCGGCCGCGTCCGACGACAGGGGGACCCGGGCGTGCTCGAGGAGCGGCGAGGTCTCCGTCGCCTGGCGCAGCAGGGACAGGTGGGTGACGGTGAACGGCTCGCCGACCTCGCCCGCGACGGCGGCCGCGACGGCGGCGACCTCGTCGTCGGCGCCACCCTCCGGCAACGGCGCGACCGGGAGCGACGGGCGGAAGTCGCGCCGGTCGAGGAACAGACCGAGCCCCTGGACGGTGGCGCGGACGTCGCGCGCGATCCCGTGGAGGCCGTCGAGGTCGCCGGACAGGTCGAGGGCGAGCTGGGGGATGCGCGAGGACTCCCACACCGAGGCGCCGGCGATCCGCACCGTCGGCGTCGACCAGTCGGTCGCCGCCTCGACGAGGGCGGAGGTGAGCCGGTGCGCGTCGGGGGTCGTGAGGTTGCCGAAGCGGGCCACCGTGAGCACCACGCGGTCGGCGGGGAGCACCTCGATCGGCGGCGCGGCCTCGGCGGTGGAGCGGCCACCGCGCTGCCACCAGCGACGCGGCGGCGCGGGCGCCGGCGCGAGCGCCCGCCGGACCCGCGCGAGGGCCGCCTCCACGACCGGCGGAGGCGGGACGACGGCCGCGAACAGGATCACGGCCCCATCCTGCACCCCCGACGGCAGCCCCACCGGAGGGCGACGACGGGACACTCCGCAGGCCCGTGATGGGCCGTGTGCACTATGGGGTCATTGTCCGCTTTGCACTATTCTCGGAGCATGAAGCGCCCCACCGTCCGTGCCGCCGCGCCCGCGGCACCCTCGGTCACCGGCGCCCCGCCGCTCGACCCGAGCCGACCGCGCGCGACGTCGCGTGCCGCCGCGCCCTTCGTCCTCACGGGCCTCATCGGCGTGCTCATCGCCCTCGTCACGCCGCACGGCGACCGCGGCGATCACGCCTGGCTCGTCCCGGTCTGCTACGCCGTCGCCCTGGTCTACCTCGGCATCTCGCTGCGCCGCGACCGGCGGACCTGGGTCGACCCGGTCGGGCCGTGGCTGAGCTTCCTCGCCATCATGGTCGCCCGCGACGTCTCGGGAGGGTCGGCCTCCCCTCTCGGTGCGCTGGTCGCGATCCCCTCGCTCTGGCTCGCCCTCACCGGCACCCGCCGCGACGTCTGGGTGTCCTCGGGACTCACCCTCGTCGTCTTCGTGGCGCCCATCCTCGTCATCGGGCCACCCCTCTACTCCCCCACCGACTGGCTGCACGGGCTGATGTGGACGCTCGTCACCGTCTTCATCGCCCCGGAGATCCACCGGGTCGTGGGGCGGGTCCACCGCGAGTCGGCCCGGGCTCGCGAGGCGCACGCGGAGGTGGCCGGGGTCATGCGCGCCGCCCACCTCAGCAGCATCATCGCCTCGGACACCCACGGCGTCATCACCTCGTTCAGCCGGGGGGCCGAGCTCCTGCTCGGCCACCGCTGCGAGCACATCGTCGGCGCCGCGGTGCGTCGCGAGGCGCTGCACGACCCGGCCGAGATCTTCGCCGCCGCCACCGAGCTCGGCGTCCGCCCGCACGAGGTGTTCGCCGAGCTGGCGCGCCGGGACGCCCCGCCGCGCACCTGGGCCCAGCTGCGCGCTGACGGCACCTGGGCCTACGTCCGCCTGGCCCTCACCGAGCTCCGCGACGAGCAGGGCCGGGTCACCGGCTGCCTCGGCATCGCCATCGACTCCACCGCCTCCGTCGAGGCCGAGCGCGCCGTCGCCCGCAGCGAGGCCACCCTGCGCGCCGTGCTCCAGCACCTGCCGGACACGACCGTGCTCATGCTCGACGAGGACCTGACGGTCGTCGCGGTCGGCGGTGAGGGAGCGGTGACGCAGGGCTTCACCGGCGCCGAGGGGCACCCGCTCGCCGAGCTCGTCAAGCCCGACAGCCTTGACGCGCTCACGCCCCTCGTGCGCGGCGCCTTCGACGGCGTGGAGGGGACCGCGGAGCTGCGCGGCGGCCGGACGGACGCGGCCCACGAGGTCACGGTCACCCCGCTGCTCCCGGGCGAGGACGGCCGGCGGGCGCTCGTCATCGCCCGGGACGTCAGCCGTGAGCGCGCGCACGAGCGCGAGGTGCTGCGCGCCAAGGAGCGCGCCGAGCGGCTGCTCTCCGACGCGCCGTACGGCGTCGCGCTGCTCACCCCCGACGGGGTCGTCCTCGACGTCAACGAGGCGCTCTGCACCATGGTCGGCCGCCCCGCCGGCACCCTGGTCGGGACGCCGTTCGCCGCCGTCGCCTGCCCGAAGGACACGACGCTGCGCGAGCACCTGCGCGCGGCGCGCGAGGCCCCCGGCACCCGGGTCGAGGCCGACTGGAGCCTCGCGACCCCGCAGGGGCGCGAGGTCCACACGCTGCTCAGCAGCCGGCTCGTCGTCGGCGACGAGGACACCGACGACCTGGTCCTCGTCAACGTCGTCGACGTCTCCGAGCGGCGGCGCTACGAGCAGCGGCTGGCCCACCTCGCCGACCACGACGAGCTCACCGGGCTGGCCAACCGGCGCCGTTTCGACGAGGAGCTGACCCGTCACCTCGAGCGCTGCCGACGCCACGGCCCCGACGGCGCGCTGCTGATGATCGACCTCGACAACTTCAAGGAGGTCAACGACACCCTCGGGCACGCCGCCGGCGACCAGCTCATCGTGTCCACGGCGCAGCTCCTGCGCAGCCGGGTGCGCAGCACCGACGTCGTCGCCCGGCTCGGGGGCGACGAGTTCGCCGTCCTGCTCGTCGACGCCGACCGCGTCGCGGCCGAGGCCGTCGCCCACTCCATCGTCGACCGGGTGCGCGAGCACGCGGCGACCCTCGAGGGCAGCCGGCGCCGGGTCACGGCGAGCGTCGGCGTCGTCACGGTGCGGGCGGCCCACGACCACGACGTCGACATCCTCGCCCTCGCCGACATGACGATGTACGACGCCAAGGACGCCGGCCGGGACGGGGTGGTCGTCCTCGACGAGGACGCCCGCCGGCAGCCGCGGACCGGAGCGCGGATGGCGTGGAAACGACGCATCGAGGACGCGCTGGAGGACGGCGCCTTCGAGCTGCACCTGCAGCCGATCCTCGACCTGCGCTCCGGCGAGATCCACTCCGCCGAGGTGCTGCTGCGGCTCGCGGACGCCGACGAGCTGGTCCCGCCCGGCCGGTTCCTCGACGTGGCGGAGCAGTCCGGGCTCATGCCCGCCCTCGACACCTGGGTCGTCGAGCGGGCGCTCGGCCTGCTCGCCTCGCTGCGGCGCCTCGACCCGCTCTTCCGCCTCGAGGTCAACCTGTCCGGCCACTCCATCGGCGACGACCGCGTCGAGCGGGCGCTCGTCGAGGGGCTGCGCCGTCACGACGTCGAGCCCTCCGCACTCATCCTCGAGATCACCGAGACCGCCGCCGTCGCCGACGTCGAGCGGGCGCGTGAGTTCGCCGACCGGATGACCGCGCTCGGCTGCCGCTTCGCGCTCGACGACTTCGGCGCGGGCTTCGGGTCCTTCTACTACCTCAAGCACCTCGTCTTCGACTACGTGAAGATCGACGGCGAGTTCGTCGCGAACTGCCACCGCTCCGGGATCGACCGCACCATCCTGCGCTCGATCGTCGGGATCGCCCGCGACCTGGGCAAGCAGACCGTCGCCGAGTTCGTCGCCGAGCCCGCGATCCTCGAGATCGTCGGCGCGGAGGGCGTCGACCTCGCCCAGGGCTACGACGTCGGCCGCCCCACGACGTACGACGACTTCGTCGCCCGCTACCTCCCAGGGGCGGCCACCGCCGCGTGAGGCCGCCGCCGGGGCGGCCCCTGACCAGCCGTCGCTCAGCGAGCCAGGGGAACGCACCTGACGCGTCCTGGGAAGATGATGACGAAGAGACGGGTCAGGCGTCCTCGGACGCCGCCCAGCCGGTGATCCCGACGACGCGGCACACGAGCACCCGGTGGAACGGTTTGTCGGCGTACTGGGGCACCGCGCCGGCCAACCGGTCGGCCAGGTCCTCGACGACCGGCTCCGCGGGGTCGGGGACGTGCTCGAGCTGAGCTCGCACCCACCACAGCCGCGACCAGTCGTCGGTCTCCCAGTGCTCGACGAGGAGCGACCCGCGCGGGTCGGCCTCGAGGTTGTCCTCGCGCCGCAGCCGCGACGACCGCTTCGGCTTGACCTTGTCGATCGGGACGCCGACGAACGCCGCGCCGTCCTGCTCGGTGACCGCGAAGACGACCGGCTGCGGGTCCGGACCCCGCTCCGGGTGGAGGGTGACCAGGACCCCGTGGACCTCGCGGGCGAGGCGCTCGCGCGCCTCGCCCTCGGGCAGCCTCACGCTCAGGCCTCGGCGTTCACCTTGGGCATGATCTCCTCGACCAGCCGCTTGAGGTCGTCGAGGGTCTTGCTCGTCGGCACGTCGCGGAACGGGGGCCACAGCAGCGGCATCGTCATCCCCGCCTCCTGGTAGCGCTTGAGGATGTCCTCGATCTGCCGGGCGCTGCCGACGAGCAGGTTGCTGCCCTTGCCGGCCGGGGTCTGGTCGACGTCCTCGTCGGTGATGGTGAACCAGATCATCGAGCACATGTCGAAGCCGTCGGGGAAGTCCTTGCCGATCTTCTCCAGCTCCTCCTTCATCGCGCCCTTCCACCGGGCGATGTCCTCGGGCGAGTCCTGGATGCCGATCCAGCCCTGCAGGCCGTACCTGGCGATCCGCTTCGCCGAACGGGCCGGGTCCTTCAACCCCGAGAAGTAGATCGGCGGACCGGGCTTCTGCAGCGGCTGGTGACCGAAGCCGGAGAGCTCGAAGTCGGCGAACTCGCCGTGGTACTCGAAGAGCTCGTTCTCCCAGATGCCCTGCATGATCTCGATCGTCTCGCGCACGTGACCGTGACGACGGGGGAAGAGGTGCGGGACGCTCGCCGCGGCGAACTCCTCGGGCATCCAGCCCGACCCCACGCCCACGTTGAGCCGGCCGTCGGAGAGGTGGTCCTGGGTCGCGAGCTCGGCGGCCAGCACCCCCGGGGAGCGGTACGGGGTGTCGATGATGCTCATCCCGATCCGCACCTTCTGCGTCTTGGCGGCCAGCCACGGGATGAGCGGCATGCCCTGGAACCACTTGCCCTTGGCGATGACGGGCATCTGCGGCGGGAAGTCCATCATCATCCCGAACGGGAACTGCATCTCCCCGCGGTCCGAGGCCTCCGGGACGATGATCCGGTCCAGGGTCCACACCGAGTCGAAGTCGAGCTCCTCCGCGAGGGCCGTGAGGTCCTCGAGCTCCTTGATCGTCACGTGGTCGCGGAAGTTCGGCAGGTAGAGAGCGAGCTTCATCGTCGGCTCCTTCGGGTCTGACGAGCGGCGGGCGGCGTCGTCGACGCCCGGTCGGGCCCAGCGTCGACAACGTTCCTCAACGCAGCCACCCCCCTCCCTCAACGGAGTCTCAACGGCGCCCGCCCGCCTGTCCGCGCGGGGCCGGGGCGCCGTACGGTCGGGCCATGGCCAGCGACGGCAGCGACAGCCGCGACGACAGCGACGTCCTGTGGCGCCCCTCGGCGGAGCGCATCCAGGGGTCGGCGCTGCGCGCCTACCTCGACCGGCTGCAGGAGCGCGAGGGACGGCCCTTCGCCGACCACGACGACCTGTGGGCCTGGTCCGTCGAGGACCTCGACCGGTTCTGGCTGAGCATCGTCGACCACTTCGACGTGCGGTTCTCCACGCCGTGGGAGCAGGTGCGCACCGACGACCCGATGCCGCGCACGCGGTGGTTCACCGGTGGCCGGCTCAGCTGGGCCGAGCACGCCCTGCGCCGCGGGGACGACGACGCGACCGCGCTCGTCGTCGCCCGCGAGGGCGGCGACCCGGCGCACGAGATCACGTACGGCGACCTGCGCCGCCGGGTGGGTGCCCTCGCCGCCTGGCTGCGCGCGGCCGGCGTGCGGCCCGGTGAGACGGTGGCGGCGTACCTGCCCAACACCGAGCACGCCGTGGTCGGGGTCCTGGCGGCGGCCGCGGTCGGGGCCGTGTGGTCCTGCTGCTCGCCGGACTTCGGCGCCGACGGCACGATCGCCCGGCTCGCCCAGCTCGAGCCGGTCGTCCTGCTCGCCGCCGACGGCTACCACTGGAACGGCCGCACGGTCGACCGCGCCGACGTCGTCGCCGAGCTGCGGGCCGCCCTGCCGACCCTGCGCCGCACCGTCCACGTCCCCGTGGCCTTCCCGGACCGCACCGGCCCGGACGGCGCGGTCCCGTGGGAGGACCTCGTCCGCGAGGGGACCGACCCGGTCTTCGAGCAGGTCGAGTTCTCGCACCCCCTGTGGGTGCTCTTCACGTCGGGGACGACGGGCCGCCCCAAGGGCCTGGTCCACTCGCACGGCGGCATCGCCCTCGAGGGCAGCAAGTGGGCGGGTCTCTACTGCGGGCTGCGGCCCGGCGAGCGGATGTTCACCTTCACCTCCACGGGGTGGGCGCTGTGGAACATGCAGCTCGGCGCGCTGACCCAGGGCGCGAGCATCGTGCTGTACGAGGGCAGCCCGGGCTTCCCGCCGGGCGCGGTGTGGGAGGTGGCGGCCCGCACTAGCGCCGACGTCGTGCTGCTCGGCGCGGCGGTCGTCACCGCGTCGCAGGCCTCGGGCGTGTCCCCGCGCGAGGCATGGGACCTCGGCCGGCTGCGGCACCTCATGGTCAGTGGGTCGGCCCTGCCGACGGCCGGCTACCACTGGGTCGCCGAGCACGTGAGCCCCGACCTGCGCATCGACTCCACGAGCGGTGGCACCGACATCTCCGGGGCCTTCGTGGGCGCGAACGAGTACTCCGTCGTGCGTCCCGGCCGGATCGGCGGCCGGCTGGCGGGGGTCGACGCCGCCGCGTGGGACGACGACGGCCGATCCGTCGTGGAGGAGGTCGGCGACCTCGTCGTCACCCAGCCGATGCCGTCGATGCCCGTGCACCTCGTCGACGACCCGGACGGCCACCGCTACGCCGAGTCGTACTTCGACACCTGGCCCGGGGTCTGGCGGCACGGTGACTGGGTGACCTTCCACGACGACGGCAGCGTGTCCGTCCACGGCCGCTCGGACTCGACCCTCAACCGCCAGGGGGTGCGGCTCGGCAGCAGCGACTTCTACGACGTGCTGGCGACGCTCCCGGAGATCGCCGAGGCCCTCGTCATCGGGGTCGAGCAACCCGACGACGGGTACTGGCTGGGGCTGTTCGTGGTCCCGGCCGACGGCCACGAGCTCGACGACGAGCTGCGCGCGAGGATCGTCACCACGCTGCGCACCCGGCTCACGCCGCGGCACGTCCCGGACGAGATCCTCCGGGCGCCGGCGGTCCCGCACACCCTCAGCGGGAAGAAGCTCGAGGTGCCGGTCAAGAAGCTCATGCGGGGCACGCCCCTGGAGAAGGCCGCGAACGTCGCCTCGGTCGACGACCCCGAGACCCTGTACTGGTACCAGCGGTTCGCGGCCGAGCGCCTCGGCCGGGACGGCTGAGGGCGGACCCGTGCGCCTCGGCGCGACCCTCGTCCACCTCGACGACGCGGCGCCGTACGACGTCGTGCGCTGGGCCCGGCGGCTCGCCGCCGCCGGGTTCGAGTCGCTCTGGGCGCCGCACGTCGTGGGCCGCGGCCCCCTCGTGCCCGACCCGTTCACGGTGCTCGCCGCCGCCGCGGCGGTGACGCAGGACGTCGAGCTCGGTACGGCGACGGTGCAGCTCCCGCTGCTGCACCCGGTCGACGTCGCGCACCGTGTCCTCACCCTGCGCTCCCTGTGCGGCGAACGCCTCGTGCTCGGGGTGAGCCCCGGCTCGACGGCCGACGACTACGCGGCCCTCGACGCGTCGTACGGCACGCGGTTCGCCGTCTTCCGCGAGCGCGCGGCCCGGCTGCGCACCCTGCTCGAGGAGGGCGGGGACGGTGCGGCGCGGGTGGCGCCTCGTCCGGGGGGCCGACCCGCGATGCTGCTCGGCTCGTGGGGCCGCAACGTCGAGCGCGCGGCCCGCGACTTCGAGGGGTGGCTGGCCTCGGGCTACCGCACCACCCCCGACGAGATCCTGGCCGCGCACGAGCGCTTCCGGGCCGCCGGTGGGCGGCGCGCCGTCGTGTGCGCCGTCCCCGTCCGCGACGACGACGACCTCGCGGCGCTCGGCCCCACGCTGCGCCGGTACGACGCCGCCGGCGTCGACGACGCGGTCCTCCTCCTGTCCCCCGACGGCCCCCCGGCGGAGGCGGCCCGCGCGCGCTTCCCCTGAGCGGACGGCGCCGTTCCGCTCGAACGCCTCGCCCCACCCAGGGACGGCGGGTACCGTCCGTGCATGCGTGGTGCGGCGTCGCTCCTCGTCGTCGACGACGACGCGCGCGTCCGCACGGTCGTGTGCTGGCAGCTCGAGGCCGAGGGGTACGACGTCCACGAGGCCGCCGACGGGTACGCCGCCTGGGCCGGGATCGAACGGCACCGTCCCGACCTCGTCGTCCTCGACCTGTCGCTGCCGGGCCTCTCGGGTCTCGACCTCCTGCGCCGGCTGCGCGCCGCGGGCGACGTCACCCCCGTGGTCGTGCTGTCCGGTCGGGACGGCGAGGGCGACCGGATCACCGGGCTCGACCTCGGCGCCGACGACTACCTCGTCAAGCCGTTCTCTCCGGGCGAGCTCGCCGCCCGGGTCCGCTCCGTGCTGCGGCGCACCGTCGGGAGGGACCCCTCCGGCCGTGGGGCGACGGACGGACAGGCCCCGCGGCCCCCGGCGACGGGCGGTGGCGCGGCGCGGCTGCGCATCGACCACGGGACCCGGGAGGTCGAGGTGGACGGCGAGCCGGTGCCGTTGACCGCCAAGGAGTTCGACCTCGTCGCGTTCCTGCACGCCCATCCCCGTCAGGTCTTCACCCGGGCCCAGCTCCTCGAGCACGTCTGGGCCAGCTCGCACGGCTGGCAGAGCGAGGCCACGGTGACCGAGCACGTGCACCGGCTGCGGCACAAGCTCGGACCCGGCCACCTCGTCACCGTGCGCGGTGTGGGATACCGGTCCGGCCCGTGACCGCCCTCGACCTGCCCCTCGCGCAGGAGGACGCCGTCGCGCTGCTCACCCGGCAGACCGGCATCCTCGAGCGGATCGCCGTCGGCGGGCCCCTCGTCGGCGTCCTCACCGACGTCGCGACGACGTACGAGGACCTCGTCCCGGGAAGCCACTGCTCGGTGCTGCTCCTCGACCGGGTCGCCGGCACGCTGCGGCACGGCGCCGCACCCACGCTGCCCACCGACTACTCCGCGCACATCGACGGGATGGCGATCGGCCCCGACGCCGGGTCGTGCGGCACCGCCGCGCACACCGGCCTCCCGGTCGTCGCCGACGACATCCGGTCCGACCCGCGCTGGGCCCGCTACCGCTCGCTCGCCGACGCGGCCGGGCTGCGGGCCTGCTGGTCCACGCCCATCCGCGGGCGCGACGGCGTCTGCGGCACCTTCGCCGTCTACCACCACGAGCCCCACCTCCCGTCGGCGCGCGAGGAGCTGCTCGTCGCCCGGCTCACGCACCTCGCGTCGGTGGCCATCGACCACGACGCGGTCGTCGGGGCGCTGGCCGTCAGCGAGGAGCGCTTCCGCCGCGCCTTCGAGGACAACGCGGTCGGCATGGCCCTCACCACGCCGCAGGGCGAGGTCACGCGGGTCAACCACGCCCTCGTGGCGCTGCTGGGGCGTCCCGAGGACGAGCTCGTCGGTGCGGCCCTCGACGACGTCGTCGTGCCGCTCGCCCCCCGCCGTCGCGGCGCCCGGCACGAGGAGTACGACGCCACGGCCGGGTCCCCGGGCGGCGGCCCGCTCGACCTCGTCGTCGCCGCCTCACCGATCATGGACGCCCGGGGCCTGCCACGGGCCCTGTCGGTCAACGTCCTCGACGTCACCGCGGCGCGGGCCGCCGAGCGCGAGCGCCGCGCACGGGCCGAGGCGGAGGTGGCCGCCGCCGCCGCGGAGTCCGCGAACCGCGCCAAGACCGACTTCGTCACGGCCCTCGGGCACGAGCTGCGCACGCCCCTGCAGGCGATCACCGGGTTCACCGAGCTGCTGGCCACCCTCGACCTGCCCCCGGACCGGCGGGCGGAGGCCCTGCGGCACATCGGCGGGGCCGCCGAGCACATCCTCACGATGGTCGCCGACGTCCTCGACGTGTCCCGCATCGAGACCCGCTCGCTGCCCCTGTCGCTGCGCGACGTCCCCGTCGAGCCGGTCGTCGCCGACGTCCTGGCCATGGTCGCGCCGCTGGCCGCGGCCGAGCGGGTCACCCTGCACACCGCCCCGATGACGACGACGGTGCTCGTCCACGCCGACGAGCGCCGGGTCCGGCAGATCCTGCTCAACCTCGTCACCAACGCGCTGCGCTACCACCGCCCGGGGGGACGGGTGCTCGTCGGCTGGAGCGTCGACGAGGGGCAGGTGCGGATCACCGTGCGCGACAACGGTCCCGGGATCGCCCGCGAGCACCTCGGGCGGCTCTTCGTCCCCTTCGACCGCCTGGGCCGCGACGCGGACGGCGGGGTCGGGCTCGGCCTGCCGCTGGCCCGCGGGCTCACGGAGGCGATGGCCGGCTCCCTCGAGGTGCACAGCACGCCGGGCGTCGGCACGACCGTGTGCGTCGACCTGCCCGCCGGCCGCGGCTGACCGGCTCCTACGAGGCGGCCGAGGTGCGCTGGGCGATCGCGAGGTCGACCCGGTCGGCGGACAGCACGTGCTGGATGACCATGGTCGCCGCGCCGACGACGCCGGACTGGACCCCGGTGCCGGCGGGGCGTCGACGACCTCACGGACGCCGGCCACGAGGCACTTCCCCGTCAGCCGCGCGGGACCGGCACCGCGAAGGTCCCGGGCCCGTCCACCGCCACCGGCACGGTGTTGTCCGCGACGTAGCCGGCGAGGAACGCGGACTCCTCGCCATGGGTCGGCCGGTCGTTCCTCGGCGACTGCGTCTCGAGCGTCAGGTACACCGCCGTGACCGTCACCGTGGTGCCGCTCGGCCTCGGGTTCCAGTAACCCGTGGGGTCGATGGTGCCCACGCTCACGGCGAGCCGGTGCCCGGGCGCCAGCTCCCAGTCGAGCGACTTCAGCTCGAACGAGGTCCGGTCGGGCTGGAGACGGGCGACGTTCTCGTCGACCAGCACGCCGGTCCCGGCGGCCGGGTCGACGTCGTACAGGCGCACCATGACGTCACCGTGGCCCGTCGTGCGCAGGGTGACCGAGGGCGTCGCGGTCAGCCGCGTCGCGACGGCGACGGGCTTGCTGAGCACCTGGTACGACGACGCGGCCGTCGCGGCCGGGGAGGCCGCCTTCGCGCTCGCCGCGGTCGGCACGAGCCGGCTGCGGACCTGACGGTCGACGTCGCCGGTCGCCCCGGTCACCTCGGTCGTGGTGCCGGCCCGCCCGTCGTCGACGTAGCTGCCGCGACCGAGCGACACGGTGCCGGGACGGGTCGCTCCCGGCCACGACGCCTGGCCGCGCCACTGCCCGTCGCTGCCCTGGATGGCGAAGGCCGGCGGGGTGACGGCCGGCGGCAGGCCCTTGAGGTACTGGTCGTAGAAGCTCATCACCTCGGCGAAGAAGCCGCCGCGACCCTCGAGCAGCCGTCCCGTGGCGGGGTCGCGCTCGTTGCCGCGCACGTGCTCCCACGGGCCCATCCAGCCGTGCTCGACGCCCGTGTGCGCCTGCAGGTAGTCCTGCATCTGCTCGGGCTTGGTGTTGGACTCGGTGAAGCCCTGGGTGAAGAAGATCGGCGTCGTCGTCCCCGCGGCCGGCCGGACGCTGTCGCGCTCGAGCCAGTAGGGGTCGGTGGGCCGCGTGTTCGTCAGGCCGCCCACGAGGTTGGCCTGCGTGCACTCGGGGTGGGTCGCCTCGTACGCGGCGTTGCGCGCGTAGTGGTCGGTGTCGCCGGGCGTCGCCGGGATCTGCGCGATCCCGTTGTAGGCCAACGGGGTGTAGCGGTTGTTCGGTCGGGCGACCTCGTTGGAGTAGTAGTAGTTGTAGCCGTTCCACAGCGGCTCCTGCGCGACGACCGCGGCGAGGCCCTTGGGGCGCACGTTGTTGGCCCACAGGCCGGTCGAGGCGTCGTACGACTTGCCGTAGGTGCCGACCTTCCCGGTCGACCACGGCTGGGCGGCCGCCCACTCGACGGCAGCCTTGATGTCGGCCTGCTCGCCGCGGCCCAGCCAGTCGAGGCAGCCCGTGCTGCCGCCGAAGCCGCGCAGGTCGACCATGACGACGGTGTAGCCGCGGGCGAGCGGCTTGGCGCCCTCGATGAGGTCGGCGAAGCGCTGCGAGGGCCCGGTCGCATCGGTCTCGGTGCCGGTCTGCCCGGCGTGGCTGAAGTACGGCCCCACCGAGAGGATCACCGGCGTCGGCGTGCCGTCCGGCACCGTCGTCGGACGCAGCACGTCGGCGTGCAGCTGCACCGGGGTCGGCGAGTCCTCCTGCGGTGACGAGAAGTAGTGCTCGGTCCACGAGGCGCCCACCGGTACGAGCGGGTTGCGCTCGTGGGTGACGCCCCGGTCGACGTCCCGCGCCTCGGTGGTGCCGACGCCCCCCGGCGCCGGTCCGGCGGGCGTCGCCGCCCCAGCGGTCCCGGTCGCGAGGAGGCCGGCCGAGGCCAGGACGGTCACGGCCACGACGGCCGGTCGCCGGGTCGAGCGGGTGCTACGGGGCAGGCGCATGCGCATCTCTTCCGTCGGGAGGTCGCCCGCCCTCCCGGACGACACTGTCCTGCGACGCTAACCCGGGACCCGGCTGGGCGCGCGCTGAGAACGGGCCGTGAGCGCGCGGGTCAGTGCGCCTCGAGCTGCGCGGGGCGCCGGCGCGCGCCCAGGTCGGCGCACTCGACGCAGACGTCGTCGCGCACGACCCCGAGGCGGATGAGCCGGGCGAAGACCCAGCAGCCGGCGCAGAAGCCGAGGACGGCCTCGAGGGTGGCGAAGACCAGGAGCACGGCGAGGAGCACGACGGTGACCGTCGGCGCACCGAGGACGAGGGCCGCGGTGGCCGCGAGGGTGAACGTCAGGCCGACCGCTTGGGCGAAGCGCTTGGGCGTGCCGGAGACGAGGCGCGGCGGTCCCAGTCGCGGGGCGACGACGCCGGCGGCGAGCCGGCCGAGCGGGCTCCACCGGGGCCCCGCCGCGACCCGCAGCGCGAACCCGACGGCGAGCAGGGCGCTCAGCCACAGCCACCCGCTGGCGAGGGTGCACGCGGTCAGCGCGACGACCCCGGCGGCCACGCAGCGGGCCGCCTTCTCGTTGACCACGTCGGGAAAACCGAACGCCGACCTCACAGGTGCCATAACACGAGATTATGCCTCGTCAATGGCCTCTGTGCGGCACGTCCAGCCCGCGGTCAGGTGGCGGACCGCCGTCGTGCACGCACCACCCAGCGACCCCGCAGCCGACACATGGGCGGGACTGCGGCCCGGCACAGGTTGGTCGAACACGCTCGGACGACGGTGGTCCCAGTCGCCACCGATCCCCACAGAACGCCGAGATCCCCATGACCCACGTCGTCCACCCCACCTCGTCCACCCGCTCGCGGACCGTGTCCCCGGCCCGCTCCACGCTGCGCCGGTGGGTGCGCCGCCACCTCGTCGCCATGGACCCCGCGCCGACGCCCGGCGCCCTCGACGTCCTCGACGCCCGCCGCCGCGCCGACGAGGCCGGCACCACCGTCTGGACCCGGACGACGCCCTCGCACTGAGCCGCCGTCGTGCCCGGCGCGGGCCTTCCGACTGTTCACCTCCGCGACCGGGACGCGTCACCGGGCGACCACCGACCGCACCACCCGGGCTTGCTCTCATGGAGGCCGTGAGGGTGGCCGTCGTGACCGAGTCCTTCCTGCCGCACGTCAACGGCGTGACCCGTTCGGTCATCCAGGTCCTGCGCCACCTCGTGGCGCACGGTCACGAGGCCCACGTCCTGACCCCCGGCGACCCGCCCGGGGACTGCGAGGGCGCCCGCGTGACCGGTCTGCCCTCGGTGGGGCTGCCCGGCTACCCGCAGGTGCGGGTGTCCCTGGCCTCGGCCGCCCGCCTGGCGCGCGAGCTCGAGGCGCTGCGGCCCGACGTCGTCCACCTGGCCTCGCCCTTCGTCCTCGGCGGCCCCGTCGTGCGCGCCGCGGGTCGGCTCGGGATCCCCGTCGTCGCGGTCTACCAGACCGACGTGCCGGGCTACGCCGCCCAGTACACCCGGCTGGGGCACGCACCCGTCACGAGCGCCCTGTGGCGCCGGGTCGTGTCGATCCACGAGCGGGCCGACGTCACCCTCGCGCCCACGGCCACGGTGGCCCGCCAGCTGAGCGCGCACGGCGTGCCCCGGGTCCTCGTGTGGCCGCGCGGGGTCGACGTCGCCGCCTTCCACCCCTCGCACCGGCACCGCGACCCGGCGGACGGGGTCGTGCGGGTCGGGTTCGTCGGTCGGCTGGCCGCCGAGAAGCGGATCGCCGACCTCGCCGCGGTCGCCGACCTGCCGGGCGTCGAGCTCGTCGTCGTCGGCGACGGCCCCGAGCGGGAGGAGCTGCGACGGGTGCTGCCCACCGCCCGCTTCACCGGCCTCCTCGGCGGCGCGGCCCTGTCCCGCGAGACGGCCGGGCTCGACGTCGCCGTCCAGACCGGGCCGCACGAGACGTTCTGCCAGGCCGCCCAGGAGGCGATGGCGAGCGGCGTCCCCGTCGTGGCCGCCGGGGCCGGTGGGCTGCTCGACCTCGTCGACTCGAGCCGTACGGGCTGGCTCTACCCACCGGGCGACACGGCTGTGCTGCGCGAGCGGGTGGCCGACCTCGTCGGCGACCGCCGCAAGCGCGAGGCGATGGGCGCGGCGGCGTACGACGCCGTCCGCGGGCGCACCTGGGAGAGCGTCTGCGGGCGCCTCGTCGACCACTACCGCGCGGTCCGCGCGGTCCGGCTGCGGACCGCCTGAGGCCGGGCCCATGCGCATCGTCCACGTCGCCAACGCCTGGGCCGCGCACAGCGGCGGCATCCGGACCACCCTCCGGGCACTGGGGACCGGCTACCGGGAGGCCGGCCACGAGCTCGTCGTCGTCACCCCCGGCGGGTCCCCGGAAGACATCTCCCGGGAATGGGGGCGGCACGTGGTCCTGCCCGGCCTCGCGGTCCCCGGCTCGGGTGGCTACCGCGCCCTGACCCGGCTGCGTCCGGTGACCGACCTGCTCGACGCACTGCGGCCCGACCGCCTCGAGGTGTCGGACCGGCTCACCCTGCGGGGCCTCGGCGACTGGGCCCGGTCGGCCGGGGTGCCGTCGACGGTCTTCCTGCACGAGCAGCTCGCCGGCGTCCTCGCCGCCTTCTCCCCGTTCGGCCCCGACCGCTGGCGCCCGGTGGTCGACCGGCACAACGCCGGGACCGTCGAGCGGTTCGACCGCGTCGTCACGACGACGAGGTTCGCCGCGCGCGAGCTCGAGCGGATCGGCGCCGCGACGGAGCACGTGCCCCTGGGCGTCGACCTGGCGCTCTTCCGTCCCCGGCTGCGCGCGGTGCGGCCGCCCGACGCGCCCCTCGTCGTCGTGTGCAGCCGCCTCTCCCGGGAGAAGCGGCCCGACCTCGCGGTCGACGCCCTGGACCACCTGGCCCGGCGCGGCGTGCGCGCCCGGCTCGTGGTCGCCGGCGACGGCCCCGCCCGCCGGACGCTGCAGCGGATGGCCCGGGGCCGGCCGGTGACCTTCGTCGGCCACCTCCCGGAGCGGCGCGCCGTCGCCGACCTGCTCGGCGCCGCCGACGTCGTGCTCGCACCCGGCCCCATCGAGACCTTCGGCCTCGCCGCGCTCGAGGCCCTCGCCTGCGGCACCCCCGTCGTCGCCGCCCGCACCTCCGCCCTCGCCGAGCTCGTCGTCGGGGACGCCGGCGCGGTGGCCGACCCCGACCCCGCGGCGCTCGCCGACGCGGTGGCGCAGGTCCTCGCCGTCCCCCCGGCCCGACGCCGGGCCGCCGCCCGCGCCCGGGCCGAGGAGTTCCCCTGGGACCGCACGACGGCGCGGCTGCTCGCCCTGCACGGGGCGGCGGCGTGAGCACGTCGACCGGGAGGTCCGGCGCGCCGTACGGGGACGAGCCGGGGCCGTTGGCCCTCGCGCACCGCGGCGGTGCCGGGCTGGCGCCCGAGAACACCTACGCCGCCTTCGCGCTCGCCGCCGCGCTGGGCGTGCGCTACCTCGAGACCGACGTGCGGCTCACCGCCGACGGCCGGCTGCTCTGCCTGCACGACGCGAGGCTGGACCGGACCACCGACGGCCGCGGGCGGGCGCGCGACCGGACCCTCGAGGAGGTCCGTCGCCTGCGGGTCACCGGCGGCGGGCTCGTGCCGACCCTCGACGAGGTGCTCGACGCCTTCCCGGGAAGCCGTATCGCGGTGGACGTCAAGGACCGGGCCGCCGTCGGCCCGCTCGTCGAGGCGGTGGCGCGGGCCGGTGCGGCCGAGCGCGTGTGCGTCGCCGGGGCGTGGGACGGCTGGCTGGCGCAGGTGCGCGCCGACCTCCCGGGCGTGCGGACGGCGCTGGGGTGGCGGGCGCTGGCCGCGCTGGTCACCGCGGCCCGCACCGGCGTCCGGCCGCACCGGACGGTCGCGACGGGCGAGTTCGCCCACGTGCCGTGGGCGCTGGTGCGACGGCCCGCGGTGCTGACCCGGCTCGTCGGGATGGCCGACGGCCTCGGCGTCCGGGTCGCGGTCTGGACGGTGGACGACGCCCCGACCATGCGGCACCTGCTCGACGCGGGCGTCGGGGCGGTCGTCACCGACCGCCCCGACGTCCTGCGCGAGGTCCTGCTGTCCCGCGGCGAGTGGGTCGTCCCCGCGCCCGGGCCCGCCCGGCCGCGGGTCAGGCGCGCGGCAGCCGGAGGGTGACCAGCTCGAAGGCCCGCAGGTCGAGCTCGAGCGCGTCGGCGGGCTGCTCGGGCCAGGCGCGCTCGAGCAGGTCCGTGCGGGTCGCCGTACCGGCGTCGAAGCCGGGGACGACGCGGCCGCGGGCGCGGGTGCCGCGCGCCTCGTAGAGGCGCACGACGACGTCGCCCGACCCGTCCTCGGCGAGCTTGACCGCCTCGACGACGATCCCCTCCCCCTCGACCGCGACGAGCGGCTCGAGCGCGTCGACGGCGGCACCGTCGACGGTGCGCGAGGGCAGGTTGAGCCGGTAGCCCTCCGCGACGCCCTCGAGGAGCTCGCCCACCCGCAGCGCGTGCCGGAAGACGTGGGTGCCCTGGTCGGCGTGCGGGTCGGGGAAGAGCGGGGCGCGCAGCAGCGACTCGCGCACGACGCTGACCAGGCCGCCGCCCTCGCGGGGGCGCCGCGTGACGTCGCGTCCGTAGACCCGGTCGTTGGCGAGAGTGACACCGAAGCCGGGCTCGTCGACGCGGACCCAGCGGTGGCCGGAGATCTCGAAGCGGGCCATGTCCCACGAGGTGTTGGTGTGGGTGGCGCGGCGGACGTGACCGAACTGGATCTCGCTCGCCGAGGTCTCGGCGTGCACGTCGAGGACGAACGCGAGCTTGAGCAGCTTCTGCTTCTCGTGCCAGTCCACCTCGGTCTCGATCTCCAGCGCCCCGCCGTCCGGTGAGAGCCGCACCCGCTGGACGACGGTGGACGCGCTGACCGTACGACGCACGACGACGGTGTCGCCGTCGACCTCGACCCCGGTCGTCGCGACGACGTCGAGCGGCATCCGCTCGTAGGCCTTGTCGACGTCCCAGGCGTCCCACTGGTTGGGGGTGTCGCGGAAGACGAGGAGCTCGTTGCCCTTCTCCCCCGGGGCGATCGCGTCACGGCCGGTGCGCCGGTCGACGAGCGAGACGACGTGGCCCTGCGCGTCGAGCCGGGCGGTGACCGCGTCGGACTCGAGGACGACGCCGTCGCCGTCGGCGGCGACCCGGGCGGCGGCCGGGGTGGCGGTGCCCGCCCCGAGGGCCGGGACCCCGGCGACCGCGAAGGGGGAGGCGTTGAAGACGAGGGTGCGCCCTCCCGTGCCGGCCAGCGCGCGCTGCGCCTCGTCGACGACGGCGGTCAGCGCCGCCTCGACGCGGGCGTAGTTCTCCTCGGCCACCTGGTAGACCCAGGCGATGGAGGAGCCGGGCAGGATGTCGTGGAACTGCTGCAGCAGCACCGTCTCCCAGGCCTCGCGCAGCACGTCGACGGGGTACGTCGCCCCGGTGCGCACCGTCGCGGTGGCGGCCCACAGCTCGGCCTCGCGCAGCAGGTGCTCGCAGCGGCGGTTGCCGAGCTTGGTGCGGGCCTGCGAGGTGTAGGTCCCGCGGTGGAACTCCAGGTAGAGCTCGCCCGCCCAGACGGCCGGCTCGGGCAGCTCCTGCGCGGCCTGGCCGAAGAACTCGTCGGGCCGGGCCAGCTGGACCTTCGGCGAGCCCTCGAGGTCGGCCTTGCGGCGCGCCGTCTCGACCATCTCGCGGGTGGGCCCGCCGCCGCCGTCGCCGTAGCCGAACGGGACGAGCGACAGGTCGCTCACCCCCCGCTCCGCGTGCTGCCGCTCGGCCCGGGCCAGCTCCACCGCGGTGAGCTCGGCGTTGTAGGTGTCGACCGGGGGGAAGTGGGTGAAGACCCGGGTGCCGTCGATGCCCTCCCACTGGAAGGTGTGGTGCGGCATGACGTTGGTCTCGTTCCAGCTGATCTTCTGGGTGAGGAAGTAGTGCGAGGCCGACGCGGCGACGATCTGCGGGAGGGCCCCCGAGTAGCCGAAGCTGTCGGGCAGCCACACCTCGTCGGTCTCGACCCCGAGCTCCTCGAGGAAGAACCGCTTGCCCGCGACGAACTGGCGCGCCATCGCCTCGCCGCCGGGCAGGTTGGTGTCGGACTCGACCCACATCCCGCCGACGGGGACGAAGCGACCGTCGGCGACGCGCTTCCTCAGCCGCTCGAAGACCTCAGGCTGGTCCTCCTTGAGCCACGCGTACTGCTGCGCGCTCGAGGCGGCGAAGACGAAGTCGTCGTACCGGTCCATGAGGTCGAGGACGTTGGAGAAGGTGCGGGCGACCTTGCGCTTGGTCTCGCGCACCGGCCACAGCCACGCCGAGTCGATGTGCGCGTGGCCGACGCCGACGAGCCGGTGCGAGGTGGCCGCGGCCGGCGAGGCCAGCGCGGGGGCCAGCTCGATGCGCGCCTGCTTCGCGGTGGCCGGGACGTCGTCGGGGTCGAGGACGTCGACGGCCCGCTCGAGCGCGCGCAGGATCCCGGCCCGGCGCGGCGACGACGCGGGCAGCTCGTCCATGACGCCGATGAGGACCCACATGTCGCGCTCCAGCGCGAAGACGTCCTCGTCGAGGACCGCGAGGGCGGCCGACGCGAACGTGTAGAGCGGTCGGCGCGGGGCCGTGGCGAGGTCGCCCATCGGGGTCGGCTCGTGGGTCCAGGTGCCGCCGACGTCGGGGTTGGAGGCCGCCTCGACGAGGACGGTGAAGTCCTCGCCCGGTGCCGCCGTCACGGGGACCCAGGAGTTGCGCGGCTCGAGCGCCTTGATGACGGTGCCGTCCGGGGTGTAGCACAGGCCCTCGGACTGGAAGCCGGGGTTGCCGCCGACCCAGCCGAGGTCGACGAGCAGCTCGCGCCGGGTGTCGCCGGCCCAGGACGACGGGACGGTGCCGGAGATCCGGAACCACGTCGTCCCCCAGGGGCGGCCCCACGGGGTGCCGGCCTCGAGCGGCGCGAACTCGCGGGTCACGGCCTGCGCGAAGGGGACCGGCTCGTCGGGCACGTCCCAGGTCTCGACGGTGACCTGCACGTGGTCGGTGTGGGTGGCGCGGGCGACGCGCTGGCTGTAGCTGCGGCGGATACGCGCCTCGATGAGGGCGACGGTGTCGTGCACGGGAGGACCTTCCGGGGTCGTCGAGGTGAGGGGAGGGCGGGTGGACGTGAGGGGGTCCGGTGTGCGGCCCGGGTCAGCCCTTGACGGCTCCGGCGAGCGCGAAGCTGCCGCCGGAGAAGCGCTGCACGAGGGCGTAGAGGCCGAGGACCGGCAGCGAGTAGACCAGCGAGAACGCGGCGAGCTGGCCGTAGGCCACGGTGCCGTAGGCGCCGAAGAAGTTGTAGATCGTCACCGCCGCCGGCATCTGCTCCTGGTTGGTGATGAGGATGTAGGGGACGAAGAAGTTCCCCCACGCCTGGATGAAGACGAAGATGAAGACCACCCCGATGCCCGGGCGCATGAGGGGGACGACGACCCGCCACAGCGTCTGCAGCATCGACGCGCCGTCGACCCAGGCCGCCTCCTCGAGGACGATCGGCACCCCGTCCATGAAGTTCTTCATCATCCAGATCGCCATCGGCAGGCTCGTCGCCGCGAGGAAGAAGATGATCGCGACGAACGAGTTGAGGCCGTTGAAGAGGACGAAGAGCGAGTAGACCGGCACCATCATCGCGGTGATCGGCAGGCAGGTGCCGAACAGGACGCCGTACAGGAACGGCTTGTTGATCCGCATCCGGTAGCGCGAGAGCGGGTAGGCCGCCAGCACCGCCACGGCGACCGTGACGACGGCGCAGCCGCCCGAGAGGATCACGCTGTTGAGCAACGGGATCCACGCCTGGTCGGGCGTGAGGACGTCCTGGAAGTTCTGCAGCGTGAACGGGTCGGGGATCTTGACGGAGAGGTTCGTCGTGGCGTCGAACGCGCCGAGCACGATCCACACGATCGGCAGGACGAAGAGCAGCGCGATGACGAGCAGGAGGAGGTTGGAGACCACCGCGAGGTTGCGGCGGCGCGGTGAGGTGAGCGCGAGGCTCCCGGCAGACATGTCAGTCGACCTCCGGTCGCAGGGCGCGGATGTAGATCAACGAGAAGAGCGCGCCGACCAGCAGCAGGATGAGGGCGATCGCCGTACCGAAGCCGAGCTGCCCGAAGGAGAAGGCCTCCTGATAGGCGAGGATCGGCAGGGTCGAGGAGTTGGTCCCCGGGCCGCCGCCCGTCATCACGTAGATGAGCGTGAAGACCGACAGGGTCTGCAGCGTCGTGAGCATGAGGTTGGTGGAGATGCTGCGCCGGATCATCGGGAGCGTGATCCGGGTCAGCCGCTGCCACCCCGAGGCCCCGTCGACCTCGGCCGACTCGACGATCTCGAGGGGGACGTCGTTGAGCGCGGCGGAGTAGACGAGCATCGAGAAGGCCGTGCCGCGCCACACGTTGGCGATGATCACCGACAGCATGGGCAGGCTGTAGAGCCACGACGGACCGGTGATCCCGACGAGACCGAGGATCGCGTTGGCCGTGCCGTCCTTGCCGAAGAACGCGTAGGCGGCGAAGCTGGCGACGATCTCAGGCAGGATCCACGCCCCGACCACGACGGTGCCGGTGATGGTGCGCACCACCGACGAGGCCGAGCGCATGAGCACCGCCAGCGTCATCCCGAGGACGTTCTGCCCGACGACGGCCGACCCGATGAGGAAGACCAGCGTGAGGACGACGGACTTGGGGAAGTTCGGGTCCGCGAACAGCTCGGTGAAGTTGGCGAACCCCACGAACTGGGTGTCCTGCGCCGCGGCGCCGGTGAGGGCCGAGTTGGTGAAGGCGCCGACGAAGGCGCTGATGACCGGGCCGAGCAGGAAGATCGCCAGCAGGACGACCGCCGGCAGGAGCGGCGCCGCGCGGCCGGCGGAGCGCCAGCCGGAGCGGCGCTCCCCACCGCCGCCCGGGGCGACCCGGGCGGCGGCGGAGGGAGCGACCTGGGCGGTCACTGCTTGGTGACGTTGTCCGGGCCGACGATGCCCTCGAGCGCCTGGTCGTAGGTGGAGGCCGCCTGCTCCGGGGTCTGCTGGCTCGTCATGACCGACTCCATCGCGACCTGGATGTCGTTGGAGATCTTCGGGTAGTCGGCGGTCGCGGGACGGAAGTGCGTCACCTTGACCAGCGAGGAGAAGAACGCGAAGGACGGGTTCGCCTTGTCGTACGACGGGTCCTCGGACACGTCCTTGCGGACGGCGATCTGGCTGGCCGCGATGTCGTAGGCCATCGAGTTGTCCTTGTTGAGCGCCGTCGAGATGAAGTCGAACGCCGCCTGCTTGTTCTTGCTCTTCGAGCCCATGGCGAGGGTCCAGCCACCCGACATCGACGTCGAGCCCGGGTCCTGCCCGTCCTGGGTCGGCATCGCGGCCTGCCCCATCACGGTGCTCCACTCCGGCCACGGCTTCGAGCCGCCCTCGATCCAGGTGCCGCTCTGCCACGAGCCGTTGAGGTCGATGGCGAGCTTGCCCTGGGGGAGCCACTCGGTCGCGATGGTCGTGCCGATGTTCTTGTCCAGCGACTGCTCGGGCGTCGGGGCCAGACCCTGCGAGAAGACGTTGCCCAGGAACCCGAGCGAGTCCTTGAAGCCCTGCGAGCCGGCGATCCACTTCTTCGACGAGGCGTCGTACAGCGTGTCCTTCGTGCCGTAGAGCAGCATCTCGAAGCCCTGCATGGTCGCGCCCTCGCCCTGCGCCTTGCCCGAGTAGATGTTGAAGGGGATGACCCCGGGGAGCTTGGCCTTGATCGTCTTGGCCGCGGTGAGGATGTCGGCCCACGTCTTCGGCTGCCACGGCACCTGCAGGCCCGCCTTGGCGAACAGCTCCTTGTTGTACCAGAGGGCGCGCGTGTCGGTGCCCATCGAGACGCCGTACGTCTTGCCGTCGTCACCGAGGCCGGCCTGCTTGGCGTTGTCGTAGAACTGGCTCCAGTCCGACCACTTCGCGAGGTAGTCGTCCATCGGCGCGAGGTAGCCCGCCTTGACGTCGGACTTCACCTGGAAGGTGTCCTCGTACATGACGTCCGGCGCCGTCGACGCGGACTTGTTCATCAGCGCGAGCTTCGTGTAGTAGTCGCCCTCGGTCGCCTGGATCGGCACCAGCTGGACGGTGACGCCCTTGTGCGTCGACTCGAAGTCCTTCTTGACCTTCTGCATGAGGTCGTCCATCTGCGTGAAGGTGCCGTACTTCTGGTAGGCGACCTTGATGGTGTCGGACGACGAGGAGCTGCTGCCCCCACCGCCGCAGGCCGACGCCAGTCCGGCCACCAGCCCCACGGACACGACCGCAGCGACGCGCTTGCTCATCCCATTCACTCCTTCGTGACGGTGGCCGGTGCGACCCCGCAGCCGTGCCGATGGGAGTTAATAAAGACGGTGGACGAACCCGTTGTCAAGGCCTTCCCGGGAATCGTCACCGAACCGTGGGTTCGATCCCGGGCCCGACGGGGTACGACGCCCCACCGCCTCGAGGAGGCCGGCAGCGCCGACCTCCTCGCGCCCGACCGGCGGTCAGGGCGCGGTGATGAGCAGCCCGGCCGGGCGCGGCGAGTGCACCGCGTCGAGCACGAGCGCGGCGGCGCCGAGCGCCGTGACGTCGGAGCCCAGCGCGGTCTCGAGGACCCGGACCGGGTGGGTGGTGACGACGGCCGGGTCGCCGTCGACGACGCGACGCACCTCGGGCAGCGCCACCGGCGCCAGCCGGTCCCAGAACGGTCCGCCGCAGACGACCGTGTCGATGTCGAGGAGGTTGGCGACGAGGACGAGGGCGCGGCCGATGTCGTGCCCGGCGCGGCGCAGGATCTCCATCGCCTGAGGGTCCTCGCGGGCCGCCGCGGTCGCGAGCCGGGTGAAGGCGCGGTCGACCTCGACGAGGGTGAGGTCGCGAGCCGGGAGGTCGAGCACGCCGAGGTCCGCCGCCTCGCGCACCATCCGCGCCGGGCTCGCGCTCTCCCCCAGGCAGCCGCGCTGCCCGCACGCGCAGGGCGGTCCGTCGCCGCGGACCAGGAGGTGGCCGATGTCGCCGGCGTTGGCCGACGACCCGCGCACCACCTCGGCGTCCAGGGCGACCCCCAGCCCGACACCGGTGCCGTAGTAGAAGAAGGCCTGGTGCGGGTGCGACGTCCCCTCCGGCGACCACAGCTCCGCGGTGGCGGCGGCGGTGACGTCCTTCTCGAGACCGACCGGCAGGCCGAGCCGCTCGGCCAGCGCCGCGCGCAACGGGACGCGGTGCCAGCCGGCGAGCAGCGGCGGGTCGAGGACCGTGCCCGTCTCTCGGTCGATGGGCCCCGGCGCCGCGATGCCGACGCCGAGCACCCGGTCCGGCGCGACCCCGGAGGCCTCGACGAGGGCGCCGATGGTCTGCGCCATCTGCGTCACCACGGCCTCGGGCTGCACCTGGCGAGGGGTGCGCACCCGCCGGTCGAGGACGACGCGACCCTCGAGGTCGGCCAGCACGTAGGTGACGACGCTCGGGTCGAGGTGCACCCCGACGGCGTACCCCCCTCGGGGGTCGAGCGTGAGGATCGTGCGCGGCTTGCCCGGCCCGGCGATCCGCTTGCCGCTCTCGCGGACGAGACCGTCGGCGAGCAGCCGTCGGGTGAGGTTGCTGACCGTCTGCGGCGACAGGCCGCTCGCCTCGGCGATCTCCACCCGCGAGATGCCCTCGCCGGCGCGGCGCACGAGGTCGAGCACGACCGACTGGTTGAACCCGCCGACGGCAGGGAGGTTGGTGCCGCGACGCATCCGCTCCCCTCCTCGCGCGCTCCGCCCGCCGGTGCCCGGTCGGCGTCGGTCCCGTCCTGCGGGCCGTGGTGTCGCAGGCTACGCCCAGTGACGTGGCAGGCCGGTCGCGTGCCCGCCGCTCACCAGGGCTCGGCGACGCGGGGGGCGACGGCGAGCACCGAGTGGATCTTGGTCGGGAAGCAGGTGTCGAGGAGCTCGGTCATGTCGTCGTCGCGGCCGTAGTCCTCCGTGACGCGCAGGCCCAGCATCGTGTTGATGAGCATGCCGTGGGCGAGGAACTCGTGCGCCTCCTCGCCGCTCAGCCCGGCCTCGTCGCGCAGCAGCCGCCAGATGCGGGCGAACCCGTGCCGGGCCGCCGCGCCGATGACCGGGTGCGCGCCGAGCAGGAAGGCCTGGCTGAGCAGCAGGTGCAGACCGCGCACCCGCAGGAGCTCGACGTAGGCCTCGCCGAGGGTGCCGTAGCGCTGCTCGACGTCGACCGGCGCGGTGCCAGCCTCCTGCTCGAGGACCCCGCGGAAGGTGACGACGAGGTGCTCGACCGCGTCCTCGAGGGCGGCGAGGAAGAGCGCCTCCTTGGTGCCGAAGAGCCGGACGACGTACGGCTGGCTCACCCCCGCGGCGCGGGCGATGTCGTCCGTCGTCGTGCCGCCGTACCCCCGGGCGCCGAAGACCGCGGTGGCGGCCTGGACGATCTGCTCCCGGCGCTCGGTGGCGGACATCCGGCGCGCGGCGGGCTGGGGGGGCTGCGCGTCGACCATGTTGACAAGGTTATCAGTTGATTACTACCGTCTGCCGTGAGAGGTAATCATCCGATTACTACAAGTCCCCGGAGCCACCCATGAGCCTCGACACCACGCCCGCCGTCCCCCCGACCCCCGTCCTGCCCGTCGGGGCGGACGCCCCCGCGCCACCGACGGGACGGCGACGTCCCGTCGCCCTCGTCATCGCCGCCGCGTCGCTGCCGATGTTCATGGCGACGCTCGACAACCTCGTCATGACCAACGCGCTCCCGGTGCTGCACGAGCGGCTCGGCGCCTCGGTCGAGCAGCTGCAGTGGTTCGTCAACGCCTACACGCTCGCCTTCGCCAGCCTCATCCTGCTCGCCGCCGGCCTCGGCGACCGGCTCGGCCGGCGGACCGTCTTCCTCGCCGGCACCACGGTCTTCGCCGTCGGCTCGGCCCTCGCCGCGCTCTCCTCGACCCCGGCTCAGCTCATCGCCGCCCGCGCCGTCCAGGGGCTCGGCGGCGCGGCCATCCTCCCGCTGTCGCTCGCCCTCATCGCGGGCGCCGTGAGCCGGGAGCGGCGCGCCCTGGCCATCGGCGTGTGGGGCGGGATCTCCGGCCTCGGCGTCGCCGTCGGCCCGCTCGTCGGCGGGGCCGTCCTCGAGGGCTGGAGCTGGCAGGCGATCTTCTGGATCAACGTCCCCGTCGCCGTCGTCGCCGTGCCGCTCGCCGTCTGGGCGCTGCGCGACGACCGCGGGGTCCGCGCCCCGCTCGACGTCCTCGGCGCCGGGCTGGCCGCGCTCGGCGTGCTCGCGCTCGTCCACGCCGTCGTCCGCGGCAACGACGACGGCTGGTCCAGCGCGGGCGTCGTCGGCGAGCTCGCCGTCGGCGTCGTCCTCCTCGCGGCCTTCCTGCAGCGCCAGCGCCGCACCGCCTCGCCGCTGGTGCCGCTGCGGCTCTTCCGCGACCGCTCGTTCTCGGTGACCAACGTCGTCGGGTTCGCCTTCAGCTTCGGCACCTTCGGCGCCATCTTCCTGCTCATCCAGTTCCTCCAGGTCGTCCAGGGGAGCTCGCCGCTGCACGCCGCCGTCCAGACGATGCCGTGGACCCTCGCGCCGATGGTCGTCGCGCCGATCGCGGGCGCGGTCGCGCCCCGGGTCGGCACCCGCGCGCTCATGGTCACGGGACTCGCCCTGCAGGCGGTCGCGCTCGCGGCCATCGCCCTGACGATGTCGCCCACGGTCGCGTACGGCGTCCTCGTCCCCTCGTTCCTGCTCGCCGGGGTGGGGATGGCGCTCGTCTTCGCCCCGTCGGCGACCGCGCTGCTCGCCGAGCTCGACGAGGCCGACCACGCCAAGGCCTCGGGGGTGAACTCGACGGTGCGCGAGCTCGGCGTCGCTCTCGGGACGGCCGTGCTCACCGCGGTGTTCACCGGGGCGGGCGGGCGCCTGCTCCCGACGTCGTACGTCGATGCGGCGCGGCCGGCGGTGCTCGTCGGGGCCGCCGCGCTCGTCGTCGCGACGCTCGTCGCGACGCGCCTGCCCGCCGGTCGGGCCCGTACGGACGCCTGACCGCCTACGATGGGCTCCCGCAGCGCACGGGGAGGGAAACGGCCTGCAGGAAGGGTCGGGGAAGCCGTGATCGGTCGGTTCCAGTGGGTGCTGCGCACCGCGCGCCGGCACGCCGCCGACCGCTCCCGCCGCTCGGCCGCCGGCTTCGTCCGGGTGCTGCCCGACCAGCCGCACCGGGCACAGGTCAAGCGCTGGGAGGACGGGTCGGTCGTCCTCGGCCACGACCTCGTCCGGCGCTACGAGACCGCGCTCGAGCTGCCCGAGGGCCAGCTGCTGCGCTCCGTCGACCTGCTCGCGCGCGAGGACGACCCGCTGCGCCGCGGCCCGGCCCTGCCACCGACGACCGTCCCCGACGACGTCGTCCTCGAGGCGATGCCGCTGCTGGAGAAGGTGCTCACCTACGAGCCGATGACCGGCGTCGAGTGGGACCGCTTCTCGATGCTCGTCTCGCTCGTCCCGCACGTCCTCGTCCGCTCCCGCGACTGGGAGACGCTGCTGCACCGGCTGACCCTCGAGACGTCGGTGTCCACCGGGCTGGAGTACGCGCACCGGTGGGAGGCGGCCGTCCGGCTCGGCGGTGACCGGTCGGTGACCGGTGTCCTCATCGAGCTCATCGAGAGCGCGCTCATCGACGACGACGTCCAGCTCTACTCCGACTACGCGACGCTGCTGCGCTACACGCCGGACCCCCGCGGTCACGACGTGCTGCTGCGCGCCCTGACCGCCCCGCCGAACCCGCGCTCGCTGTGGGCCTCGCTGTCGACCGCGACGACCCTCGTGCGGCACGGGCTGGTCGACCACGGCGTGGCCCAGGAGATGCTCGCCGTCGCGGCCGACGTCGTCGCCGACGAGGCCCAGCCGCTGCGCACCCGCAAGGCCGGCGCCAGCCTCGCCCTGCGCGCCGAGAGCCGCACCTTCCCCGACGCGACGGGCCGCGGACGTCGGCTGCGGCTCACGGCGCAGCAGCGCCGCGAGGTGCGCGACGTCCTGGCCTGGACGGGGCTCGAGCGCGAGCGGCAGGACGCCGTACGGGCGGCGACCCTCGACGCGCTGGCCCGCGACGTGCCCTCCGACGTGCGCGACCCGGACCTCGCCGCGCTGCTCGACACCGCGCTCGACGAGCCGCACCTGGACCGGCGCGACACCGCGCTCGCGGTCCTGCTCCTCGCGCCCCAGGGGCGCACGCTGGGACGGGTGGTGGCCCAGGACCTCGCCGGGGCGGTCGACGCCGACGACACCGGTCGCGCCGTCGCCGACCTGTCGATGCTGTCCTTCCTCGCCCAGCCCGAGGACGTCCCGCTCCTGCTCGACCTGGCCCTCGGCCGACGCGGCGACGCCGAGCTGATGTCGCACGCGGGCGCCGCGCTCGGCAACGTCCCCCCACCGGCCCCGGGGGCGGACACCGTCGACCCGCAGCTGCACGCGTACGCCGTCGCGCACCTCACCGACCCGGCGGCGCCGCGGACGCCCGTCGACCCGGGCAACGCGTGGGGCGTCTGCTACGCCCTCGGGATGCGCGGCCGGTTCGACCTGCTCGAGGACCTGCTGGACCGCGCGCACCCGCGCGACGACGCGGCGTGGGTCAGCGCCCTCACGTGGTGGGCGACGCTGCCCGAGGTGCTGCGGCCGCCCGTCCCGCGCGCCGGCTGACCGGGCCGGGCCTTCTCACCGGGGTCGGCCGCACCCCCCGGGCGGCGCTCCTCCCCGGGCCGCCGGCTCATCCGGTGGTGGTGGGGACGCGGTCCGGTGGCGCCGGGCCGTCGTCCGGGGCGTCGTCCTCCTCCGACTCCGGCGGCAGCTCGTCCTCGCGCAGGGCCGCCAGCTGCGGCAGCAGCTCGTGCCGCCGGCGGAAGGTGTCGATGATGGTGATGGCCGCGGCCGCGACCGGGATGCCGATGATGGCCCCGATCGGTCCGAAGAGCGCGGCACCGACGAAGACCGACCCCAGCGCGACGGCGGGGTGCACGTCCATCGTGCGCCGGCTGATGCGGGGGGTGAAGACGTAGTTCTCGACCTGCTGGTAGACCGTCGCGAACAGGACGATCCACAGCACGTTGCGCGGGTTGTAGACGACCGTGAAGAGCGCGGGCAGCAGGATGCCGATGTAGGTGCCGATGGTCGGGATGAACTGCCCGACGATGCCGGCCAGCAGGCCGAGCGGCAGCCAGAACGGCACGTCGATGTACCAGAAGAACGCCGCGTGGAAGACGGCGGACAGGGTCGCGAGGACGACCTTGGAGATGACGTAGCCGCCGGTCTTCTCGACCGCGATCTGCCAGACGGTCTGCATGACCTCCTGGTAGCGCGGGTTGAGGAACGAGCCGATGGTCTGGCGCAGACGCGGGCTGTCCGCCGACAGGTAGTAGGCGAAGACGAGGATGGTCAGCAGGTCGAAGAGGAAGGTGAGCACCGAGCCGAAGACGCCGAGGATGCCGCCGCCGTAGCGACCCGCGAGCTCGCCCAGCCTGGACGGCGTGAGGTCGAGGGTCGTCTGGATCTTGGTCAGGTCGATGTCGGTGTTGAGGTGCTCGTTGACCCAGGCCAGCGCCGACGCCGTCGTCCCCGGCAGGGTCTGCCCGAGCTGGGTGGCCTGGAGGAAGAAGACCTGCCCGAAGAGCAGGAGGATCGCGCCCGTGACGAGCAGCAGGACGAGCATGACGAGGCCCGTCGCGAGGCCCCGCGGGCGCACGCCGTGCCGCATGAGCCACACGACCGGCGGCTCCATGGCGATCGAGAGCAGCCAGGACAGGACGAGGAGGAAGAGGAACCCGGACAGGGCGCCGAAGGCCCAGATCCCGAGCAGGAGCCCGGCGACGAGCAGGATCGCGAGCAGCGCCGTGCGCTTGGCCGACCCGGGGGTGATCGCCACCCAGGTGGGGCGTCGTACGGCGTTCTCGTCGTGCCCCTGCGTGCTGCGCTCCACCGCGTCAGCCTAGGGCCCGGACGCACGGGACGGCCGCTCCCCGCCCCCGCGGGTCACGGCCGTCCGTCGTGCTGGTGCTGCTGGTGGTGCTGGTGCTGCGTCGAGCGGTGCTGCGCCGCCCGGGTCAGTGCGACCCGAGGAGGCGGCTGACCTCGCTCTCGAGGTAGCGCCGGTGCCCGCCCAGGGTCCGGATCGCCGTGAGCTTGCCGGCCTTGGCCCAGCGCGTCACGGTCTTCGGGTCCACACGGAACATCGCGGCCACCTCGGCCGGCGTCAGGAGCTTCTCGT
Organism: Lapillicoccus jejuensis; assembly: GCF_006715055.1. NCBI lineage: Bacteria > Bacillati > Actinomycetota > Actinomycetes > Micrococcales > Intrasporangiaceae > Lapillicoccus > Lapillicoccus jejuensis. Next base: position 1,939,142 of record NZ_VFMN01000001.1, on the reverse strand, counting down.
GCTCCTGCGTCTCGATGGAAACTGCCATGTCGTTCTCCCCGCTTTTCCTCATCGGTTGGTCACCGGTGCCCCCACCAGGTGATCGTGCTGTTTCCCCACGCCCACGATACACCGACAAAACGGACTTTGGAGTCTTTTGTCGCCATGTCGTACGCGCCTCGTGAACGCGCCCCCGCGCGTCCTGCCGGCCACGGCTCCCCGCCGCGGACCGACCGTGCATCCAGCCCCAATCGGTCAATTTACCCGAAGTAGGGTAGGCGGTCCAGAGTCACCGTCGAGATCCGCGACGGCGGATTGCCGACACTCGGCCCCGACCGCGGCCCTCCCGCCGGCCGGGCCCGGCTGCCGCCGCCGACCGCTCTCGCGCCCTGCTACGCGAACGGCGCAGGGCTGAGGTAGCGTTGTCACCACGAGTACACACGATTCCCGGGTCCGCTCCGCGGGGTCGAGCGGCCTGCGCTGCCTGATCCTGTGATGCTGCCCCGGCAGACGCACGAGGGGGTCACGCCATGGGGCGCGGCCGGGCGAAGGCCAAGCAGACCAAGGTCGCTCGGGAGCTGAAGTACTTCTCTCCCAACACCGACTTCAGTTCGCTTGAGCGAGAACTGCATTCCACGTCGCACGCTCCCGAGCGGTGGTCCCCCGGGACCGACGACGCCGGGGACGACGACGAGGACGACTTCGGACGGTGGGCCTCCGGCGAGCGATGACGCTCGCCGGCCCTCCGGTCGGTCTGACCCGCCCCGCGGGTCGTGTGCTCGGTCCGCCAGGACCGCGTCGGTGACGCACGTCGTCGTACCAGGTGAAGCGGGTCCTTGCTGCCCCGCTGTGGTCTCCACGGTGCGATCCTGCTGGTTTTCCTGTCGCCAGCCCGGGACGGCTGAGCGGCGAGGGCGCCGGCGCGGTTGCTCTGCGCCGCCTGCGGAGGCCGAGCGCGTCCGATCTTGGTGCGGGATCGTCACCGGTGTCCTGCTGGACGGCACCGCGTTCACTCACTGCTGCCGTGACGTACCGGTACCCTGGTGACGGCAACGTCGACGGCGACACCGTCGTCAGCTGAGGGCACGGCGTCGTCCCCCGCCTGCACCTGCCCCTCCCCCGGCGGATCCGACGTCGGCAGCGGGCGCCCCGGGGTTGCCGATGTCGTCGCGACTCTTCCGCGCGGCGAGGTGGTGACACTTCTGCCCCGGGTGTCCGACGATGCCTCCTCATGACCCCACAGATGCAGGCGCCCGTCTGGCGATCTCACGGTGGGCCGTCACCGATGTCCTGAGACATCACCCTTGTCCCCGTGACGCTCTCGTCGTAGAATCGAACACACGTTCGAACGAGGAGACGGCGATGACCGGGTGGCGGGGGACCATGGAGCAGGTCGGTGACGGCCTGCGCTCGCCGCTGGGTGTCGTCCCGGACCTCGAGTCGCTGACGGACACCGCCCTGGTGGACCTCGAGGTCGACGAGGCGCTGGCCGTCGTGGAGCTGGTCCGCCGGGCGACCTCGGCACTGGACGCGATCCAGGTGCTGGCCCTGGAGGCCTTCGCCCGCCGCACGGTCGAGGAGGTGGAGCAGGACAAGGCCGACCTGCGCGCGAGAGGCAGGTGCGCCCTCGGTCCCGAGGGGGACGACGTCGCCGCCGTCGAGCTGGCCCCCGCGCTGCGGCTGGGCCGTCGGGCGGTGAGCGCGCTGCTCGACGACGCCCGCATGCTCGCCCGGGACCTGCCGCAGACCCTCGGGCTCGTGCGCGCCGGCCGGCTCGACCTGGCCCGCGCGCGGGTCGTCGCCCACCAGGCCTTCGAGGTCGCCCGTGAGCACCGTCCGGCGTACGACGACGCCGTCGTCCACCCCGAGCTCGTGTCGACGCGGTACCGCCTCGGCCCCACCGACCTCGACGTCCCGGCCCTGCGCAAGCGCGTCGCCGCGGCCGCGGCCCACGTCGACCCCGAGTCCCAGCAGCGGCGGGCCGAGAGCGCCCGACGCGACGCGTTCGTGCGCGTCGGACCCGGCCTGGACCCCGGGATGAGCACCTGGTCGGCGTCGCTGCCGTCCGAGGACTCGCTGTCCGTGTGGGCGGCCATCGACGAGCTGGCGGGGGAGTACCTGCGGGCCGACCCGTCCCTCACCGTCGGTCCGGCCCGGGCCCAGGCGCTGGTCTCGCTCGTCCTCGGTCGGGCCACCATCACGACGACGGTCGACCTGACCGTCCCCCTCGACGCCTGGCCCGAGACGGTCGGCATGGCAGGCGACGGCGTGGTAGACGATCGCGGGGCCGATGCCTCCATAACCGACGTGCACGGCGATCGCCGCCCGGCGCTCAGTCTGGTCCCCGACCTCACGTGGTCGGTGGCCGAGCGTGGGCTGGCCGCGCTCGTGGAGGTCGCCGAGCAGGAGCGGGACCTCCATCTCGTCCCGACGACCGGCGGCGCACCAACGGACCCGCCGCCGTCGTCGAGACCACCCCGGGCCGCCGCCCCTGCGGATCCGGCGGTCGGCTGGTCGGTCGGCTGGTCGATCGGCTGGTCGATCGGGGTGCAGCACCCCATGGTCGGGTTCGTCCTCGCCGAGGCGGTCGCCAGACTGCTGGCCGACCCCGACACCCGGGTACGCCTCCACGGGTGCCACCCGAGGACCGGCGCCCTCCTGACCCACGACCCGACGACCTACCGACCCGCCGTCGCGGTCGCCAGAGCGGTACGCGCCCGCGACGGCCACTGCCGCTTCCCCGGCTGCTCCGTCCCCGCCGCCCGCACCCAGCTCGACCACGTCGTCCCGTTCCCCACCGGCCCCACGACCGTCGACAACCTCGCCTGCCTCTGCGTCACCCACCACCGCTTCAAGACCCACACACCGTGGACCTACGCCCTCACCACCGACGGGATCTGCACGTGGACCTCGCCCCTAGGACGCACGTACGCCACCGAACCGGCAGCGGTCCGGGAGCGTGCAGCGTGACCGGGGAGGCGACGACGGGGGGAGACGACGTGGGGAGACGACGGGAGGAGTCAGGCCCGCGGGTGCTCGCCGACCATCCGGACCGACCCGCCGTCGACGCCCTTGGCGCCGCGGACGGTCTCCACCGCGTCGCCGTACGGCGCGTCCTCGTCCGCGTGGACGCGGCCGGCGACCCACCCGTCGATGCCGCGCGAGCGGAGGACGGCGAGGCTCTCGTCGGCGTCCTCGGCGGGCAGGACGGCGACGAACCCGACGCCCTGGTTGAGGGTGCGCTCGAGGTCGGCCCGTGGCACGCGGCCGAGCGCGGCGACGGTCCCGAACACGGCGGGCGGGGTCCACGTGGCGCGGTCGACGACGGCGGTGACCCCGCCGGGCAGGACCCGCGCCAGGTTGGCGGCGAGGCCGCCCCCGGTGACGTGGCTGAGCGCGTGCACGTCGACGCCGGGCGTGCGCACGAGGGCCAGCAGGTCGGCGGCGTACACCCGGGTGGGGGTGAGCAGCTCCTCACCGAGGGTGCGGCCGAACTCCGGCACGTCGCGGTCGAGCGCCCAGCCCGCGGCGGCGACGACCCGGCGCACCAGCGAGTAGCCGTTGGAGTGCAGCCCGCTGCTGGCCAGGGCCACGACGACGTCCCCGGCGCGGACCCGCTGGGGCCCGAGCAGGTCGGCGTGCTCCACGACGCCGGTCGCGGCGCCGGCGACGTCGTACTCGTCCGGCTCGAGCAGCCCGGGGTGCTCGGCGGTCTCGCCGCCGACGAGGGCGCAGCCGGCCTGGGCGCAGCCGGCGGCGATGCCGGACACGATGGCGGCGACCCTCTCGGGGACGACCCTGCCGGTCGCGATGTAGTCGGTCATGAAGAGCGGCTCGGCCCCGCAGACGACGATGTCGTCGACGACCATGCCGACGAGGTCGAGCCCGATCGTGTCGTGGCGGTCCAGGGCCTGGGCGATGGCGACCTTGGTGCCGATGCCGTCGGTCGACGTCGCGAGCACCGGACGGCTCATCCGGGCCAGCGCGCTCGCGTCGAACAGCCCGGCGAACCCGCCGAGGCCGCCGAGCACCTCGGGGCGCTGAGCCCGCGCGACGGCCGCCTTCATCAGCTCGACGGCCTTGTCACCCGCCTCCACGTCGACCCCGGCGGCGGCATAGGTGATCGGCGCGTCGTCAGTCACGCCCGCCAGCGTATCGGCGCCGCGCCCCCGGGCCTCAGCCCGGGACGCCCGCGAGACGCCGGGTGTCGATCGGCGACGGGCGCCGGTCGAGCCGGGCCTCGAGCAGCCGGCGCGCCTCGCCGCACCGTCCGGCCCGGACGAGCGCGAGCAGCAGCGTCTCCTCGACGACCTCGCGCTGCGCGTCGCTGCCGCCCAGCTGGGCCACCCACGGCCCGAGCAGCCGCAGGGTCCGGACGGCGTCGTCCCAGCGCTCCTCGGCGACCGCGGTGAGCGCGTCGCACAGGGCGACGACGACGTCGCGCATGACCGGGTGCGGCCGCGCGGCGGCGTGGGCCCGCAGCCGGGCCAGCCCCGCGACGTCGCGCGCCGCGGCGAGGGCGACCGCCGCGTGCAGGGCGGTGAACGGCGTCGTCGGCTGCGCCAGCAGCCGGTCGTCGACGCTGTCGAGCACCGCGCGGACGGGCAGCTCGTCGTCCCAGCTGCCGGTGACCCGACACCGCCACAGCAGCGACGCCGAGTCGACGAGGGCCCGCACGCCGGACACCATCGGCGGGGCGAGCTGGGCCTCGTAGCGGCGCCGCAGGTCCTCGACGGAGCCGAGGGCGAGCTCGTGCAGGGCCGCGTGCCAGGCGAAGTGCGCCCGGTGCGAGGCCTCGTGCCCGCCCCCGCGGATCCAGCCGTCGAGCCACCGCAGACCCTCGGCGTGCGCGCCGGTCTCGTAGAACACGTGGGTGCGGGCGTGCACGGCGTGACCGGCGCCCGGCTCCCGCGCGAGGGAACGGGCGGACAGGCGGTCGGCTTCGTCGTACCGGCCCTGCTCCTGGCGCACGAAGGCGAGCAGCCCGGTGAAGAACCAGTCGTCCCCCCAGGCCGGGCGCAGCGACTCGACGAGCGCCCACGCCTCGTGCTGCAGGTCGGTGACGCCGGAGAAGGCGATGGTCGGGACGGCGACGCTCACCGCGAGCCCGTCGCGCGGGAAGGCGTCGACGTGGGCCCGCAGCGCGCGGTCGCCGTCGAGGCGCGTGCCGTGCAGGCGGCGGGTGACGACGTCGACGAGGCTGCGCTCGCGGTCGGTCGCCCGGTGGTCGAGCGTGGCCCGGGCGGTGGCGAGCGCCTCCGCCGGGTCCCCCGTCGACCCGAGCTCGTGGGTGACCAGGGCCAGCGCGGCGTGCCCGAGCGCGAACCCCCCGTCGAGGCGGACCGCCTCGGCGAAGGCCTCCTCGGCGCCGGACTGGACGCGCAGCACCCGCAGCAGGCCGCGGTCGAACGCTGCCGCGGCCTCGGCTGTCGTCGTCAGGGGGTTGCCGTGCCGGTCGAGCGGGCGCGACGGACGGTCCCGACGGGGGACCTGCGGCCGGCTCGCGGGACCCGTGGCGGTCGGGCGGGTGCGCAGCCGGGCGACGACCTGGGCGGCGACCGAGACGGCCTGTGCCCGCAGCTCGGGGACGGCCGTGGTCTCCCACAGCTCACCGCGGCGCAGCGCGCCGACCGCCCACACCGCCGGGGCCGTACGACGCCCCAGCAGCCGGCCACCGGGGTCGGTCGCCAGCCCCATGCCGAGCGGTCCGGCGGTGCCCAGGCCCGAGGCGAGCAGGTCGACGACGACGGGGTTGCGGCTGCGGGAGACCTCGCGCTCGGGCCCCGTGGCGTTGACGACCCGGTCGACGACGACGCGCCCGCCGTCGGCGAGCGCGACGAGCAGCCGGCCGTCGGGCAGCGGCTCGACGTCGGCGACCTCGCCGCGGCGCACCTCCAGCCGGCCCTCGCGGCGCAGCCGGGCCAGGGCCGCGGCGGTGGCCGGGGGCATCCGGTGCCGGCGCACCTCCCACGCGGGGATCCCGTCGCGCAGCAGGGCGCGGCGCTCGTCCTCGGGCACCCGCTGCCACAGCAGGGCGGTGAGCGGGCGCAAGCCGTCCATCGCGGGTCGCCAGTCGCCGCCGCGGGCGCCGGCGAGCAGGTGCTCGCGCACGAGCCGCTCCACGCGCTCCGCCGGCAGCGCGACCTGGTCGCCGATGGCGGCGGTGAGCGCGGTCGACGGGCGCGGGGCGCGGCGCTGCGCGCTGTGCGGCAGGGGGAGGCGGCCGCGCCGCGACAGGGCGACGACGCGGTCGCCGTCGGCGGCGACGGTGAGGGCGATGTCGGCCATCGTCAGCCCGGTGCCGACGACGAGGACGGTACCCGGAGGCGCGCCCGCCGGTCGGTCGAGCGCTCCCGGGCGCCAGGGGTCGGCGACGAGCCGGTCGGAGGCGAGCAGGGTCGGCGGCACCCAGTCCAGGCCGGGCCGCTCCGTCCCGACGGCGAGCACGACGGCGTCGACGGGCAGCCGCTCCCCCGAGCGCAGCACCAGCGCCGTGCGGCGCTCGGCCCCCTCACCGGACTCGTCGACCGCCAGCGCGCCGGCCGGCACCCGGCGGACGGTCACGCCGGTGGCGTCGATGGCGTCGGTGGCGTCGGTGGCGTCGGGCGCGAGCAGCTGCGACTGCAGGGCGGCGAGATAGTCGCCGAACCACCCGCGCGGGAGGAAGTCGTCGGGTCCGGCGGCCGGGTCGCGGTGCGCGCGGACCCAGTCGACGAAGTCGCCGGCGACCTCCGGCCGGGCCGACAGGTCGCGGGCCCGCACGTTGAGCAGGTGGTCCGGGCACGAGGTGGAGAACGCCGTCCCGCGGCCGTCGCCGGCGTCGTCGTCGACGAGCAGCACCTCGAGGCCGGTCGGGAGCGCGCCGAGCCGGGCCAGGGCCGCGGCGACGAGCGTGCCGGCCGGTCCCGCGCCGACGACGGCGACCCGGGCCGGACCCGGGTGACCCGCTGCGTCGTACCCCTGCGTGTCGCTGTGAACGTCCGCCCCGGCCACCGTGTCCTCCTGCATCCCCTGTCAATTCCTACCGTTCAAGTAGGTCTTGGCCGCCAGTGTGCCACGGGCCGGGAGGCACCGTACGCCGATCCGGCGCACGAGGGCGTCGTCAGGGGCGCAGCAGCGCGTCGGCGGCCCCGCCGCCGAGCCCGAGGGGGACGCCCTCGGCGTCGCGCTCGGTCCGCTCGTCGACCCCGAGGTCGAGGGCCGCGTCGTGGCCGGTGCGGACCGAGATCGGCAGCGTCTCGAGGACGTGCTTGCCGATCCGCCCGTCCTCGGGCAGCTCGATCGGGTAGCGGCCGGTGAAGCACGCCGTGCACAGCTGGCTCGGCGGCTGCTCGGTCGCGCCCGTCATCCCCTCCTCGGAGATGAAGCCGAGCGAGTCGGCGCCGATCGACGCGCGGATCTCCTCGACGCCGAGCCCGGTGGCGATGAGCTCGGCCCGGGTCGCGAAGTCGATGCCGTAGAAGCACGGCCAGGTGATGGGCGGGCTGGAGATCCGCACGTGGATCTCGGCGGCGCCCGCCTCGCGCAGCATCCGCACCTGAGCGCGCTGGGTGTTGCCGCGCACGATCGAGTCGTCGACGACGACGAGCCGCTTGCCACGGATCGTGTGCTCGAGGGCGTTGAGCTTGAGCCGGATCCCCAGCTGCCGCAGCGTCTGCGAGGGCTGGATGAAGGTCCGCCCGACGTAGGCGTTCTTGACGAAGCCCTGCCCGAAGGGGATCCCCGACTCCTGCGAGTACCCCACCGCGGCGGGCACGCCCGACTCCGGCACCCCGATGACGAGGTCGGCCTCGACGGGGTGCTCGCGGGCCAGCTGCCGCCCCATCTCCACGCGCGCCTCGTGGACGACCTTGCCGCGGATGACCGCGTCGGGCCGGGCGAGGTAGACGTACTCGAAGACGCAGCCCTTGGGCTGGGCCTCGGCGAAGCGGTGCGAGCGCAGCCCGTTCTCGTCGATGACGACGAGCTCGCCGGGCTCGATCTCGCGCACGACGCTGGCCCCGATGGTCTGCAGCGCGGCCGTCTCGGAGGCGACCACCCAGCCGCGCTCGAGCCGTCCGAGGGCGAGGGGGCGCACGCCGTACGGGTCGCGGGCGGCGTACAGCGTGTTCTCGTCCATGAAGACGAAGCAGAACGCACCGCGCAGCAGCGGGAGGACCTCGAGCGCGGTGGCCTCGAGGCTGCGGTCCGGGTCGGCGGCGAGCAGCGTCGTGACGAGGGCGGTGTCGCTGGTGTTGCCGCGGCCGAGCTCACCGCGTCGCGAGGCGCCGGCGCCGAGGCGCTCGGTGACGAGGTCGCGCAGCTCGACGGTGTTGATGAGGTTGCCGTTGTGGGCGAGCGCGACGGTGCTGTCACCGCCGCCCCCGAGGGTCGGCTGGGCGTTCTCCCACGTCGAGCCGCCGGTCGTGGAGTAGCGGGTGTGGCCGATGGCCAGGTGCCCGCGCAGCGAGGACAGGGCGGTCTCGTCGAAGACCTGGCTGACCAGCCCCATGTCCTTGTAGACGAGGATCTTGCTGCCGTCGCCGGTGGCGATGCCCGCGGACTCCTGGCCGCGGTGCTGCAGCGCGTAGAGCCCGAAGTACGTCAGCTTGGCGACATCCTCCCCGGGGGCCCAGACGCCGAACACGCCGCAGGCGTCCTGCGGGCCCTTGTCACCCCCCTGGAGGGAGTCGAGGTCGTGCGAGAGTCGTCCGTCTCCGCGAGCCACGTGCCTCAGTCTCGCACAGCGACCTGGCCGCCCACCGCCGCCGCCCGAGGCGTGGGCGGGTCAGGCGCGGCGGTCGACGAGGACGGCGACGAGCGCCCCGAGCAGCGCGCCGAGGAAGGCGAACATCACCCCGAGGTAGGCCACCTGCGAGCCGAGACCGTAGTTGGCGGCGTCAGCCGAGACGACCGCCATGACGAGGCCGACGAGGAAGCCGACGACCGCGCCGGTGCCGATCCAGCGCAGGAAGGCGGGTGAGCGACGGGGCATGGGTCCAGGGTAGGTCGCGCTCACAGCGCACCGAGGGGCAGGTACGGCGCGAGGTCGGCCCGCAGGCCGCTGGCCCGGACGGCGCCGGAGCCCAGCGCCTCGTCCCAGGCCAGCGTCCCGGTGGCCAGGGCCAGCCAGGTCGCCGCGTCGGTCTCGAAGACGTTGGGCGGGGTGCCGCGCTTGTGCGTGGGGCCCTCGATGCCCTGCACGGCGCCGTACGGCGGCACCCGCAGCTCGACCGAGCGGCCGGGGTGGCGGACCGCGAACTCCTCGAGGGTGTAGCGCACCGCGGCCCCGACCGTGGCGCGGTCCAGACCCGACGGGTCGCCGCCCGCGGCCCGGACCGCCTCGAGGGCGGAGCGGCCGGCGGCGGGGTCGGTACGACGACGCGGCGGCATCAGCCGCGCAGCCGGGGCAGCACGTCGGCGGCGACCGCCTCGAGGGTGGCCTGCGCGCCGGCGTACGGCGACTCGGCCCGGGGCCAGTGCGTGATGGCGTCGGTGAAGCCGAGGTCGGCGACGCGGCCGGCCATCTCCTCGAACAGGTCGACCGACTCGAGGCTGAAGCGCGGCGAGGAGTCGAGGTTGACGTAGCGGGCGACGCTCGCCGCGTCGCGGCCGTGGGCGGCCAGGCGGTCGTCGAGCCGACCGCCCTCCTCGCGCAGGCCGTCGTACCACTGCTCGAGGTCGTCGGTGCGGCGGCCGAGCGTCATCCAGCCGTCGGCGACCTCGGCGGCGAGGTCGATGCCGCGGGGGCCACCGGCGGCGACGACGATCGGCACGTGCTCGACGCGCGGGAGGGTGCGCGCGTCGTCGGCCGAGAACCAGCGGCCCTCCTGGCTGACGTGGTCCTCGTCGCGCAGCCGCTTGGCCAGGCGCACGAACTCGTGGAACCGGTCGGCGCGCTCGCGCGCCGACAGCGCGGGCAGGCCGAGGATGCGGGCGTCGACGTCGGTGGCCCCGGCGCCGACGGCGAGGACGAAGCGGCCGCCCGAGAGGTCGTCGAGGGACTGCACGTCGCGGTGCAGCGTCACCGGGTGCCGGAAGTTCGGGCTCGTGACGAAGGTGCCCAGCCCGATCCGGCTCGTGACGAGCGCGGCGGCGGCGAGCGTGGGGGTGGTGCCGTACCAGGGCGACTGCGGCAGGCCGCCCCAGACGAGGTGGTCGTAGGTCCAGCCGTGGTCGAAGCCGAGGTCCTCGACGGCGCGCCAGCGCGGCTCGGCCTCGCGCCAGCGCAGCTCCGGCAGGACGGTGACGCCGACGCGCAGGGTGGTCATGGTCCGACCCTAGGCTGAGCCGGTGACAGGCGGTGGCCGGCGGCGGGACGAGGTGGCCGGGGACCGGGTCCGGCTCGTGCCCGACGACCGCGGTGGCGTGACCGTCCTCGTCGACGGCGCCCCGCAGTCGCACGTCCACCCGGGCGACCCGCACCTGCTCGCCTTCGAGTACGTCGCCCACCTCGCGCTCGTCCTGCGCACGCTGACCCCGCCGCCGCCCGCGCCGCTCGCCGTCACCCACGTCGGCGGCGCCGCGATGACGCTGGCCCGCTGGGTCGAGGCGACGCGGCCGGGCTCGCCGCAGGTCGTCCTCGAGCCCGACAGCGCCCTCACCGAGCTGGTCCGGCGCGAGCTGCCGCTGCCGCGTCGGCACCGGATCCGCGTGCGGCCGGTCGCCGGTGAGCCCGGCACCGCGGCGCTGCGCGACGCGAGCGCGGACGCCGTCGTCGTCGACGCGTTCGCCGGTGGCCGGGTCCCCGCCGGGCTCGTGACCCGGGAGTACCTCGCCGACGTGGCCCGGGTGCTGCGACCCGGCGGGACCCTGTTGATGAACCTCACCGACGAGCCCGGGCTGCGGTGGGTCTCGCGGGTCGTCGCGACGGTCGCGACGGTCGCGACGGTCGCGACGGCGGGCGCGGAGGGGGCGTCGTACGGGGCGCCGGTGCTCCTCGCGACCGGCGAGGTGCTCAAGGGACGACGCTTCGGCAACGTCGTGCTCGCCGCGACGCGGGTGGGCGGCGCGCCGCTCGACGTCGCGGCGCTGGCGCGCGAGGTCGCCCGCGAGGCGCTGCCGACGGGGCTGCGCCGCGGCGCCGACGTGACCCGGATGGCCCGGTCGGCGCGGCCCCTCACCGCGGCCGACCCGCAGCCGTCGCCGGCGCCCCCGGGGGACGCCTGGCGCCGGACCTGAGGGGGACGACCCACCTCGGGGGAGGCGTCCTGCACCGGAGAGCAAGTGGGTCGGTTCAGGAAATATCCGCTTAACATGCCGTTTCTTGACCGAAAGACAACGTTTTGCGGGTGGTGGCGATCCGTCCCGAACCGACAAAGTGGACATGTCGCGGCCGACGGCATCGGCGCCGCTCCCGACACCCTCCGCCTCCCCGCGCGGAGGTCACCCCACGCCCCGGCCCAGGAGCCCCCTCCTCCCATGACCGCCACCTCGCCGACCCCCTCCGTCGTGTCCTCCGTCAGCACCCTCGTGCGCTCCCCCGCGCCCGCGGGGCTGGTCGGGCACCGCCGAGCCGGTCGCTCCCCCGCCCCCCTCACCACCGGACGCGCCCGCCGCGCCCGCCGCGTGCTCGCCGCTCGCCGGCGGCCGGCCGACCGCGACTTCCGCCCCGACATCGAGGGCCTGCGCGCGCTCGCCGTCGTCGCGGTCGTCGTCTACCACGCGGGGCTCGCCCTGCCCGGTGGGTACGTCGGCGTCGACGTCTTCCTCGTCATCTCCGGCTTCCTCATCACGCGCCAGCTGCTGAAGAGCGTCGGCCGGGGCGGGCTGCGCGCGCTGCCGACCTTCTACGGGCACCGCGTGCGCCGGCTGCTGCCGGCCGCGGTCGTCGTCGTCCTCGCGACGACGGTGGCGTTCCGCTTCGTCGGGCCGCCGCTCAAGGTCCGCGACGTCGCGACCGACGCGCTCTTCACCGCGTTCTCGGGGTTGAACTACCGCCTCGCGTGGGTCGGCACGGACTACCAGCACATGGGGGCGGCGGCCAGCCCGCTGCAGCACTTCTGGTCGCTGGCGGTCGAGGAGCAGTTCTACGTCGTCTGGCCGCTCGTCATCGCCGTCGTGGCGGTGGCCACCCGGCGCCGGCACCTGCGCCTCGTCCTGGCCCTGCTCGTCGTCGGCGTCGTCGCCGCGTCGGGCTGGGCGTCGGCGACCCTCACGCCGGCCAACGCGCCGTGGGCCTACTTCTCGCTGCACACCCGCGCCTGGGAGCTCGGCGTCGGCGCGCTGCTCGCCCTCGCCGCGCCGCGGCTCGTCGCGCTCCCGCGCCGGCTCGCCGGTCTCGCCGCCTGGCTGGGGCTGGCCGCGATCGCGGTCGCCGCCGTGCGGTTCACCGACGCGACCCCCTTCCCCGGTGTGGCCGCCTGGCTGCCCGTCGGCGGGGCGGCGCTCGTCGTGGCGTCCGGCTGCGGCCCGCGGGTCGGGGCCGAGCGGCTGCTCGGCGAGCCGCTCGTGCAGTGCCTCGGGCGGGTCTCCTACTCGTGGTACCTCTGGCACTGGCCGCTGCTCGTCGTGGCGCCGTACGCCCTCGGGCACGCCCTCGGCGTCGGTGAGCGGCTCGCGGTCGTGTGGGTCTCGCTGGTCCTCGCCATCGCCTCCTTCACGTGGGTCGAGCAGCCGGTGCGCCTCCTGCACTGGCCGACCTGGGGCTGGATCGGGACGGGCGCGACCCTGGGCGGCGTCGTCACCGCCTGCTCCGCCCTGGTCATGGTCCTCGGCCCGGTCACCACCGGGACCGGTGCCGCCGCGGTCCTCGCCTCCGTCGACGCCCCGGGCGCGGCCGCGGTCACCGTCGCCCCGGCGGTGGCGGGCACGGGGCCGGCCGCGAGCGCGGCCACCAGCGCCGCCGAGCAGGCCGTCGCGCGGACCGTCGCCGCGGCCGTGGGGACCGTCCAGGTCCCCTCGAACCTCACGCCCCTGCCGCAGGACGCCGCCGACTCGCTCCCGCCGACCTCGCGCAACGGCTGCCACGCCGGCTTCACCGCGGTCAGCCAGGGCGACTGCCGGTACGGCGACCTCACCGCCGCCCGCACGCTCGTCCTCTTCGGCGACTCGCACGCCGAGCAGTGGCTGCCCGCGCTCGACCAGCTCGGCAAGGCCCAGCACTGGCAGGTCGTCAGCTGGACCAAGGCCGCGTGCCCGGCGGCGCGGCTCACCGTCGACAACCCCTCGCTCGGGCGCAGCTACACCGAGTGCGACACCTGGCGCGACGCCACCGTGGCGCGGATCGGCGCCCTGCACCCGGCGCTCGTCGTCGTGAGCCAGAGCGAGAACGTCGCCTCGAGCAGCGTGGTGCCGCAGGCCTTCTCGGCCGCGACGGTCGCGACGGTGCGGGCGCTGCGCTCCGCCGGGGCGCCGAGGGTCGCCTACGTGCAGGACATCCCGACCCCGGGGACCGACCTGCCGGGCTGCGTCGCGACGCACCTGGACGACGTGCGGCCGTGCACCTACGACCGGTCGGCCGCCTACCGCTACCCCGACCGGCACGCCGCCCTGGCGCCCGCGTTGGCCACGGCCTCCGTGCCGGTGCTCGACCCGGCACCGTGGCTGTGCACGGCGACCCGCTGCCCGGCGGTCGTCGGCAACGTCCTGGTCTACCGCAACGAGTCGCACCTGACCGTGCCCTTCAGCCGGTGGCTCGCGCCGGTGCTCGCCCCCGTCCTCACCACGACCGGAGCCTGATCGCCGTGTTCATCGCCCTCCTGCAGCTGCGCCATGCCCTCACGGAGCACGGCCACCTCTACCTGTTCATCTTCTACGTCGCCCTCACCTGGGTCGTGTGGCTCGCCAAGGTCGGTCTCGCCGCGCGCTACCGGCCGTGGCGGGCGCCGTACTCGTGCACGACGAGCGTCGTCATCCCCGTCGTGGACGAGCCGCTCGACCTCTTCCGCGACGTCCTGCGCCGCATCGTCGAGCAGGGGCCGACCGAGACCGTCGTCGTCATCAACGGTCCCCGCAACCCCGACCTCGAGCGGGTCTGCGAGGAGTTCGCGCCGCACGTGCAGTGGACCTGGACGCCGATCGCGGGCAAGCGCAACGCGGTCAAGGTCGGCGTCGAGCGCTGCTCCGGCGAGATCGTCCTGCTCGTCGACAGCGACACCGTGTGGACGCCGGGGACGCTCCCTGAGCTGGTCAAGCCCTTCGCGGACAAGGCGATCGGCGGGGTCACCACGCGCCAACGGATCCTCGAGCCGGAGCGCTCGTTCTACACCCGCTGGGCGGACTGGATGGAGAACACCCGCGCGCAGTACTCGATGCCGGCCCAGAGCGTGCTCGGGTCGGTCGGCTGCCTGCCGGGGCGCACGATCGCCTTCCGCCGCTCGATCCTCGTCGACGTCATGGACGACTTCATGAACCAGCGTTTCCTCGGCGTCTTCCTCGAGGTCTCCGACGACCGGACCCTGACGAACCTCACGCTCAAGAAGGGGTTCCGCACCGTCTACCAGTCCACGAGCCTGTGCTACACCGACGCCCCCCTGCAGATCCGCAAGCTGCTCAAGCAGCAGCTGCGGTGGTCGCGCGGCAGCCAGTACAACACCCTGCGGATGCTGCCGTGGATGCTGCGGCACACGCCCGTGCTGGCCTTCTTCTTCGTCAGCGACATCGTCATGCCGATGCTCCTCGCGACGATCCTCGTCGCCTGGTGCATCCGGTGGTGGAACGGCTCGGACGTCAACCTGTACGCCGGTCTGCTCAACGCCTCCGGCCGGCCGTGGATGCTGCCCGGCATCGTCGCCATCACCATGCTGCTCTCGGCGCTGGGCATGACGATCCGCCAGCTGCGCCACATCGAGGAGCGTCCGCGCGACCTGCTGTGGCTGCCCGCCTACGTCCTGTTCTCCACCGCCTTCCTCATGCCCATCCGCGCCTACGGCTTCCTGCGCCTCGGGCACGTCGGCGGCTGGGGCACCCGGGCGGCGGCGTACAGCGCCGACCAGGCCGGCGACGCCGCCACCCCCTCCACCGTCCCGGCCGGGGGTCCCACCCGGTCGCGGCCCCTCCCCGCGCTGGTCAGCGGTGACCCGCGCGGACTGATCCCCTACCTCCTCGTGACCGCCCTCGTCCCCCTCGGAGTCCTCTATGACATCCACGTCCGCTGACCAGACCACCGCGCCCGTGGCGTCGACGACGCCGCCGGCGGTGACGCCGGCGGTCACGCCGCCCGACGGCATCGTCCGGGTGAGCAAGCTCAACCTGTCGCTGCTGGTGCTGGCCCTCACGTCGATCTCGGCCGGGCTCTACCTCTCGCCCGTCGCCTCGCCGCTGCGCCAGGAGGTGCAGCGCAACCTGTCGGTGCCGTCCGCCGCGTCCGAGCCGCGACCGGTGTCGACCGGCTCCGTCACCGGGTCCGTGGTGCGGTCGCGGTACGGGGCGCCGTACGCCCCGTCGGTCTCGACCTCCTCCGGCCGCAGGACCACCGGCACCCGCACAGGCGGCACGGCCTCGTCGGTGTCGGCGCTGCGCGCACCGCTGTCGTCCTCCGCGTTCTTCGCGCGCGGAGCGGGCTACACGGTGACCGTCCGCACGCCGAGCACGGTGTTCACGCGCACCGTGCCGGTGCCGGCGCCGGGTCCCGCGACGCCGAACACGACGGGGACGCCGACCCCGAGCGACCCGGCCGGCACGACGAGCCCGACGGGCGGCACGCCGAGCTCGCCGACGACGACGGCGCCGCCGGCCAAGACCAAGTGCTGGCAGTTCGACTGGCAGCAGGACGCGCAGGCGGTCTACGTCGCCAACCTGTCCGACCCCTACGGTCTCGACGGCCTGCCGGGGCCGTACGACGCCGACGGCCTGGCCTGCAGCGACCTGCCGGTCGACCCCAACCGCGCCGCCTCGATCCCCGTCGGGCAGTACGTCGCCCCGAAGGCGTCGGCGCAGACCAAGGCCACCATCGTCGGCTCGACGACGAAGTACTTCGGCTTCTCCCAGGACGGGCTGCCGGGTGACACGACGATGTTCGACACCGTCGAGGCCGCCGCCGGCAAGGCGCCGAGCTCGGTCGGCTGGTACGAGTCCTTCGACGACACCTTCCGGGGCGACCTCGTCACCAACGCGTGGCGGCGCGGCGCCCTGCCGGTCATGACGTGGATGCCCACGGACAACGGCCAGAGCGGCAACCACTACAGCCTCTCGACCATCATCTCCGGCGCGAACGACGACTACCTGCGCAAGTTCGCCGGCGACGTCGTCCGGACCAACCTCCAGGTCGGCATCCGCTTCGGCCACGAGATGAACGGCGGCTGGTACCCGTGGTCGGCGGGCCGCAAGGACTTCAACAACTCGCCCGACAAGTTCAAGCAGGCCTGGATCCACGTGTGGCAGGTCTTCCAGTCGGTCGGCGCCAACGACAACGTCGTGTGGATCTGGTCGCCGAGCCGCGTCGACAACCTCAAGCCCAGCCCCACCAACGGGATCACCGCGATGGCCGACGACTACCCGGGCGACCAGTACGTCGACTGGGTGGGCGCCTCGGTCTACCTGCGGCGGGCCACCACCGGGTCGACGTACGACGCCAGCTTCGCCAAGACGGTCACCGCGCTCAAGGCGACGACGAGCAAGCCCATCTTCTTCTGCGAGGTCGGCGCCATCGAGACCGACGGCACCACCGACGAGGCGGGGCTCAAGACGGACTTCATCCACAACACCCTGTCGGCGTTCGCGGCGGACCCGCGCATCGTCGGGTTCCTGTGGAACAACAACATCGCCACCCAGGTCGTCGACGGCATCCCGATCAGCAACGACTGGCGCTTCGTCAGCAACCCGGCGGCGCAGAAGCAGTTCGTCACCGACATCGCGTCGGACGTCTTCCGCACCGGCATGGTCGGTCTCGACGCCGACACCACCCCCTGAACCTCCCTTCCTCGTCAGCATCGTCCCAGGAGGACACCCGTGAAGCTCTCCGTCATCGGCACCGGCTACCTCGGCGCCACCCACGCGGCCGCGATGGCCGAGATCGGCCACGACGTCGTCGGCATCGACGTCGACCCGGCCAAGGTCGCCAGCCTCAACGCCGGCGTCGTCCCGTTCCACGAGCCGGGTCTGCCCGAGCTCCTCACCGCGATGCTCGGGACCGGCCGGCTGCGGTTCACCACCGACCTGGCGCAGGCCGCCGACTGCGAGGTGCACTTCCTCTGCGTCGGCACGCCGCAGCGCAAGGGCGAGCTCGCGGCCGACCTCACGTACGTCGACGCCGCCGTCACCGGGCTGCTGCCGCACCTCGCGGTCGGGTCGCTCGTCGCCGGCAAGTCGACCGTCCCGGTCGGGACGGCCGCGCGGCTGGCCGCGCTGGTCGAGGCCCGCGGGGCCGACCTGGCGTGGAACCCGGAGTTCCTGCGCGAGGGCAAGGCCGTGGCCGACACGCTGCACCCCGACCGCATCGTCCTCGGGGTGACGAGCGAGCGGGCGGAGAAGGTGCTGCGCGACGTCTACGCCCCGATGGTCGCGGAGGGGTCGCCCGTCGTCGTCACCGACCTGCCGACCGCCGAGCTGGTCAAGGTCTCCGCGAACTCGTTCCTCGCCACCAAGATCAGCTTCATCAACGCGATCTCCGAGGTGTGCGAGGTCGTCGGCGCCGACGTGACGATGGTCGCCGAGGCGATCGGGCACGACGTACGGATCGGGCACGCCTTCCTCGGCGCCGGGCTCGGCTTCGGCGGCGGCTGCCTGCCCAAGGACATCCGCGCCTTCATGGCCCGGGCGGGCGAGCTCGGAGCGGACCAGGCCCTGACCTTCCTCAAGGAGGTCGACGCCATCAACGTGCGCCGTCGGGCGCGGACCGTCGACCTGGCCCGCGAGATGTGCGGCGGGTCGCTCGCGGGGATGCGGGTCGGGGTGCTGGGGGCGGCGTTCAAGCCGGACTCCGACGACATCCGCGACTCCCCCGCGCTGGACGTCGCGCTCGGGGTCCAGCAGGCCGGCGCCGCCGTCCGCGTCTACGACCCGCACGCGATGGCCAACGCCCGCACCGCGTTCCCGACGCTCGCCTACGCCGACTCCGCCGTCGAGGCCTGCCGCGACGCCGACGTCGTCCTGCACCTGACCGAGTGGCGCGAGTTCCGCGAGATGGACCCGGCGGCGCTGGGCGAGGTCGTGCGCCAGCGCAACGTCGTCGACGCCCGCAACGCCCTCGACCGCGAGCGCTGGACCGCCGAGGGCTGGACCCACCGCGCCCTCGGCCGCCGCAGCATCTGATCCCCCCCCCCCCCCCCCCCCCCCCCCCCCCCCCCGGATGCGTCCGAGGAGTTGGTGGCGGCGGCTGCCAGCTCCACGGACGCTCCCGAACGCGACGGCGTCGCGTCCGAGACCGCGGTCGTCAGAGCCGCCACCCCCTCGGACGCAGGGGTCGGCCGAACGGCGGGGGACGCCGGACCGTTCCGGCCTGCCGCACCCCGGTGCGGTATGTCCAGAATTGAGCACCTCCCCCGGCCTGCCATGACGACCACCACCCTGCGCCCCCAGCCCGTCCGTACGGCGTCCTCCCCGCCGCCGGACGGGCCGGGGCGCGCCTTCCGGCCCGACATCGAGGGTCTGCGCGCCCTCGCCGTCACGGCCGTCGTGGCGTACCACGCCCACCTCGGCGTGCGGGGCGGCTACGTCGGCGTCGACGTCTTCCTCGTCCTGTCCGGTTTCCTCATCACCGGTCGGCTCCTGCGCGACCTCCCCGACGGGGGCCTGCCGGCCCTCGGCCGGTTCTACGCGCACCGCGTCCGCCGGCTCCTGCCGGCGTCGACGCTCGTCCTCGTCACGACGCTCCTCGCCGCCCGCTTCCTCGGGCCGCCGCTGGACTCGGACCAGACGGCGGCGTACGGCCTGCACGCCGCGCTCTCGGTGCTGAACCGGCGGCTCGCCACGCTGCAGGTCGACTACCTGCACGCCGGCACGGGCGCCCTGTCACCGCTGACGCACTACTGGTCGCTCGGGTTGGAGGAGCAGTTCTACCTCGGCTGGCCGCTCGTCGTCCTCGTCGTCGCGCGACTCCTGCGAGCCCGGGTGCGCGGCGCGCTGCTCGTCCTGCTGGTCGGCCTCGTCGCCTGGTCGGCCTGGCGGTCGGCGGTCGTCACCGCCGCCGACGCGGGCCCCGCGTACTTCTGGCTCACCACACGCGCCTGGGAGCTCGGCGTCGGCGCCCTGCTCGCGGTGGCCCTCCCCCGGCTCGAACGGCTTCCGCACCGGCTCACCGGACCGCTGTCGGTGGCCGGGCTGCTCGTCGTGACCGCCTCGTGCTTCGGGCTGAGCGACCGCACGGTCTTCCCCGGGACGGCCGCGTGGCTCCCGGTCCTGGGGACGGCGGCCGTCGTCGCCGCCGGGTGCGACGGGCGGGCCGGCGCGGAACCGGTGCTCGCCCACCCCGCCACGCAGTGGGTGGGTCGGCGGTCGTACTCCTGGTACCTCTGGCACTGGCCGCTGCTCGTCCTCGTGCCGGTCCCGGCCGACGGGGCCGGCGCGCTCGTCGGCCGCGCCGCGGTGGCGCTCGCGTCCCTCGCGGTGGCCGCGGCGGCGTACCGGTTCGTCGAGCAGCCCGCCCGCGCGGCGACGTGGTCGACCGCACGATGGCTCGCGTTCGCGGCCGGCGCCACCCTCGTCTCCCTCGTCACCGCCACCGCGGTGCTCGTGCTCCCGCCCGACGTCACCGGCCCCGGCGCGGCGGCCACCGTCCCGTCCCTCCCGCGGGACCCCGTGGCCGCGGCGACGACCCTGTCCGGGCTGGCCCGCAGCTCGCTCGGCGCGACCTCGGTGCCTGTGAACCTCACCCCGGCCCTGCGTGACGCCGCTGACTCCGTGCCACCGACCACGCGGAACGGGTGCCAGGCCCCCTATCTCGCACTGACCCAGGGCGACTGCCGGTACGGCGACCCGTCGGCTCGCCGTACGGTCGTGCTCTTCGGCGACTCGCACGCCGAGCAGTGGCTGCCCGCCCTGGACCGACTCGGGCGCGACGAGCACTGGCGGGTCGTCAGCTGGACCAAGGCGGCGTGCGCCGTCGCCGACGTCCCCGTGTTCAACGAGACCCTGCAGCGCGACTACACCGAGTGCGACACCTGGCGGGCGGCGACGGTGGCGCGGATCGCGGCGCTGCACCCGGACCTCGTCATCGCCAGCCAGTCCGAGGGCAACGCCCCGCCGGAGGTGTCACCGGCGCTCTTCGCCGCCGCGACCGTCGGGACCCTCGAGCGGCTGCGGGCCGCCGGGGTGCCCCGGGTCGCCGTCGTCGGGGAGATCCCCACGCCCGGGGTCGACGTCCCGGCCTGCCTGGCCGCGCACCTGGACGACGTGTCGGCGTGCACCTTCGAGCGTTCGCGCGCCCTGCCGTTCCCGGACC
Organism: Lapillicoccus jejuensis; assembly: GCF_006715055.1. Lineage (NCBI taxonomy): Bacteria > Bacillati > Actinomycetota > Actinomycetes > Micrococcales > Intrasporangiaceae > Lapillicoccus > Lapillicoccus jejuensis. The sequence goes on along the minus strand of NZ_VFMN01000001.1, from coordinate 1,918,864 downwards.
GGCACGCGGCGGTCGCGTCCGCGCTCGCCAGGGCCGGCATCCCCGTGCTCGAGCTCGTCCCGTTGCTGTGCGGGGAGACCCGTTGCCCGGTCGTCGTCGGCGACCTGCTCGTCTACCGCAACGAGAGCCACGTGACCGTGCCCTGGAGCCTGTACCTCACCCCGGTCCTGCGTCCCCTCCTCGACGGCGCCGCACCCTGACCCGTTGCGTCCGAGACGACGGCAGCGGCACCCGCCAACCCCTCGGACGCTGCGGGGACGTCAGCGACCGAGGAGCGCCGGCAGGGTCTGGGTGTGCGTGGCGTCGAGGGTGGCGAGGTCGACGCCGAAGCCGGCGTCGGAGCCGTCGGCACCGCGAGCGGTGACGAGCAGACCGTCGACGTGCTCGTCGTCGACGACCCCGAGCTCGACGCCCGGGAGGTCGCCGACGGCGGCGAGGAACTCCTCGTCGCGGCCCGGGGCCACGGCGACGAGCACCCGCCCGGTCGACTCGGAGAACAGCGCGGTGAACGCGTCGAGACCCGACGCCTCCTGCAGCGCGGACAGGTCGATGCGCGCGCCCAGACCGTGCCGCAGCACCGACTCGGCGAGCACCTGGCCCAGACCACCCTCGGACAGGTCGTGCACCGTGCTGAACCACCCAGCGGCCACGCCCTGCTGGAGCAGCGCGGACAGCCGCATCTCGTGCTCCAGGTCGACGACCGGCGGCCGGCCGCCGAGGTGGCCGTGGACGACGTTGGCCCACTCGGACCCGTCGAGCTCGTCGCGGGTCTCGCCGAGCAGGTAGACCCGGGACCCGTCGACCGAGAAGCCGGACCCGGTCCGCACCGACACGTCCTCGAGGACGCCGAGCACGCCGATGACCGGCGTCGGGTGGATCGCGACGTCGCCGGTCTGGTTGTAGAAGGACACGTTGCCGCCGGTGACGGGGATGCCGAGGGTCTTGCAGCCCTCGGCGATCCCGCGCACCGCCTCGCGGAACTGCCACATCACGCCCGGGTCCTCGGGCGAGCCGAAGTTGAGGCAGTCGGTGACGGCCAGCGGCGCGGCCCCGCTCGTCGAGACGTTGCGGTAGGCCTCCGCGAGCGCCGCCTGCGCGCCGACGTACGGGTCGAGCTTGGCGAAGCGGCCGTTGCAGTCGGTCGCGACCGCGACCCCGCGCCCGGTCTCCTCGTCGACCCGGACGACGCCCGCGTCGTCGGGCATGGCCAGCGCGGTGTTGCCCATGACGTAGCGGTCGTACTGGTCGGTGACCCACGACTTGTCGCAGAGGTTGGGGCTGCCGAGCAGGGTCAGCAGCGTCTCGCGGATGGCCGGGCCGGTGGCCGGCTTCTCGAAGCGCGCGGTCGTGTCCTGGGACAGCACCTGCCGGTACGACGGCTCGGCGAGCGGCCGGTGGTAGACCGGCCCGTCGTGCGCGACCGACCGCGGCGGCACGTCGACGATCGTCTCGCCGTGCCAGGTGATGACGAGGTGGTCGCCGTCGGTGACCTCGCCGATGACCGTCGCCTCGACGTCCCACTTCGTCGTGATGGCGAGGAACGCGTCGAGCTGGCCCGGCTCGACGATGGCCATCATCCGTTCCTGGGACTCGGACATGAGGATCTCCTCGGGCCGCAACGACGCGTCGCGCAGCGGCACGAGGTCGAGCTCGACGGCCATGCCGCCGTCGCCGTTGGAGGCCAGCTCGCTCGTCGCGCAGGACAGCCCGGCGCCGCCGAGGTCCTGGATGCCGGCGACGACCTTGGCCGCGTAGAGGTCGAGGCAGCACTCGATGAGCACCTTCTCGGCGAACGGGTCGCCGACCTGGACCGCGGGTCGCTTGGTCGGGCCGCCCTCGTCGAACGTCTCCGACGCGAGCACCGAGACGCCGCCGATGCCGTCGCCGCCGGTCTTGGCCCCGAACAGCACCACCTTGTTGCCGGCGCCGCGCGCCGACGCGAGGTGGATGTCCTCGACGCGCATCGACCCGACGCAGAGGGCGTTGACGAGCGGGTTGCCCTGGTAGCAGTCGTCGAAGACGACCTCGCCACCGATGTTGGGCAGGCCGAGGCAGTTGCCGTAGCCGCCGACGCCGGCGACGACGCCGGGCAGGACGCGCAGCGTGTCGGGGTGGTGCAGGTTGCCGAAGCGCAGCGGGTCCATGACGGCGATCGGCCGCGCGCCCATCGACATGATGTCGCGCACGATGCCGCCGACGCCGGTCGCGGCGCCCTGGTACGGCTCGACGTACGACGGGTGGTTGTGCGACTCGACCTTGAAGGTCACCGCCCAGCCGTCGCCGATGTCGACGACGCCGGCGTTCTCGCCGATGCCGACGAGGAGCTTCTCGCGCATCTCGTCGGTGGTGTTCTCGCCCCAGAGCGAGAAGTGCACCTTGCTCGACTTGTAGGAGCAGTGCTCGCTCCACATGACGGAGTACATCGCCAGCTCGGCCGAGGTGGGTCGGCGCCCGAGGATCTCGCGGATGCGCTCGTACTCGTCGGCCTTGAGGCCCAGCTCGGACCACGGCTGCTCGGTGTCGGGGGTGCCGCCGGCGACGGCGACGGTGTCGAGCTCGTTGCTCACGCGGAGACCACCTGGTGCAGGACGGAGGTGAAGAAGGCGAGTCCGTCGGTCGTCGGCCCGAAGCCGGGCTCGACCGCGTGCTCGGGGTGCGGCATGAGCCCGACGACGTTGCCGCGCTCGTTGCTCACGCCGGCGATGTCGCGGTAGGAGCCGTTGGGGTTGTCGCCGAGGTAGCGGGCGACGACGCGGCCCTCGGCCTCGAGCGCGTCGAGGGTGCGCTCGTCGGCGACGTAGCCGCCCTCGCCGTTCTTCAGCGGGACGACGATCTCCTGGCCGGCCGCGTAGTCGCCCGTCCAGGCCGTCGACGCGTTCTCGATGCGCAGCCGCTGGTCGCGGCAGACGAACTTGCGGTGGTCGTTGCGGATGAGCGCGCCGGGCAGCAGGTGGCTCTCGCAGAGCACCTGGAACCCGTTGCAGATCCCGAGGACCGGCAGGCCGCCCTGGGCGGCCGGCACGAGCCGGTCCATCACGGGGGCGAAGCGGGCGATCGCGCCGCAGCGCAGGTAGTCGCCGTACGAGAACCCGCCGGGGAGCACCACCGCGTCGACACCGTGCAGGTCGGCGTCGCCGTGCCAGAGGGCGACGGGCTCGGCGCCCGCGGCCCGGACGGCGCGCTGCGCATCGCGGTCGTCGAGCGAGCCGGGGAAGGTGACGACCCCGACCCTCACGCTGGGGCTCCGGCGGCCGCCGAGACCTCGGAGTCGTCGAGCGCGTGCACCGCCACGACGTCCTCGATGACGGGGTTGGACAGCAGGGTCTCCGCGGCCTGCCGCGCCTGCGCGAGGTGCGCGTCGGTCACCTCACCCTCGACCGTGAGGACGAAGCGCTTGCCCTGGCGCACGTCGGTGATCCCCTCGAACCCGAGCCGCGGCAGGGCACCGGCGACGGCCTGTCCCTGGGGGTCGAGGATCTCGGGCTTGAGCATGACGTCGACGACGATCGCTCCCATGGCTGGGGGGCTCCTCGCAAAGGTGGGTCCGGCCGCGTACGACCGAAGGCTACCGGCCTGCGGTCACCGTCCCTGCAACGCGTCCAGCGCGACGGCCATGGCGGCGGCGACGCGCCAGTCGAGCCGCCACCCGCCGACGGCCGGCACCTCGACCTCGTAGACGTCGCGCAGCTGCGGCTTGCGGGAGCTGCTGAGCACGAGCGAGCCGTCCGGGCCGCGGAAGTCGAAGTGGAAGATCCACGGCACCCAGACGTCCCCGAGGAACGGCAGGAAGTCCCACACCCGCCGCAGGATCGCCACGGTCGCGTTCCGCTCCGTGCCTGTGCCCTGGAACCCGTCCGCCGTCCCGAGGTGCCAGGTCGAGGAGACGAGCGAGCGGCCGAAGTCCTTCCTGAACCAGCCGATGGGCGCCCCGGCGGCGTCGGTGACGTCGTACGTCGCCCCGAGGTCGATCCGCTGCCGGGCCTTGAACCCGAAGAGGGGGACGCTGCGCGTGTCGTCGGTGAAGAAGGTGACCTGCTCCTTGAACGCGAACCGCTTCTGCTCGGCGAAGGCGACCAACCCGGCCTCGCGACCGGACGCGTCGACGTGGTGGATCTCGTAGCGGTTGACCATGAGGGTCACCCGCTGCCGGACCCGGAAGCGCTCGAGGCCCGGGACGGCGGGGGTGCTCACGAGAAGGTCCGCCCGGTCAGCCGCTCGTAGGCCTCGACGTACTTGGCCCGGGTCCGCAGAGCGATCGCCTCGGGCATGGGCGGCGGCGCCTCGCCGGAGTGACGGTCCCAGCCGGTGGCCGGGTCCAGCAGCCACTCGCGCACGAACTCCTTGTCGTACGACGGCTGGGTGTGCCCCGGCTCCCAGCCCTCCACGGGCCAGAACCGCGACGAGTCGGGGGTGAGCACCTCGTCGGCGAGGACGACCTGCGGGTCGGCCGGGTCGGACCCCGGCGCCAGCCCGAACTCGACCTTGGTGTCGGCGATGATGACACCGCGCTCGGTGGCGATCTCGTTGCCGCGGGCCAGGATCCGCGTGGTGAGCGACGACAGCAGGCGGCGCATCGGCTCGCCGACGAGCGCGTCCACCTGCGCCTCGTCGATCGGCTCGTCGTGCTGGCCGGCGGGCGCCTTGCTCGACGGGGTGAAGACCGGCTCGGGCAGCCGGTCGCCGTCGACGAGCCCCTCGGGCAGCCGCACCCCGCTGACCGTGCCGGTCTCGACGTACTCGCGCAGGCCGCCGCCGGTGAGGTAGGCCCGGGCGACGCACTCGACCGGCACCATCTCCAGCCGTCGCACGAGCACGGCCCGCCCCGCCACGGAGGCCGGGATCTCGGGGCCGTCGCTGGCGAGCACGTGGTGCGGCACGAGGTCCTCGAGCTGCTCGAACCACCACAGCGACAGCTGGGTCAGCACCCGGCCCTTGTCGGGGATCGGGGTCCGCAGGACGTGGTCGAAGGCGGAGAGCCGGTCCGAGGCGACGAGCAGCAGCCGGTCCTCCAACGGCTGCCCGTCGGCGCCGACCGGCGCGTAGAGGTCGCGGACCTTGCCGCTGTAGAGGTGCCGGTAGCCGTCGAGCTCGGGAGCCGCTGAGGTCATCGGTCGTCCTTCCCTTCAGGAGGCGGGGGCGATCTCGCCGCGCTCTGCGGCGAGCGCGATGTCGGTGCGGTGGTGGCCGCCGTCGAGGTGGATCCGCGAGAGGGCGTCGTACGCCGTCGTGCGGGCGGCGGCGAGCGTGCCGCCGGTGGCGACGACCCCGAGGACGCGGCCACCCGCGCTGACCAGCGCGTCGCGGTCGAGCCGGGTGCCGGCGTGCAGCACCCAGGCGCCGTCGACGGCGGCGGCCTCGTCGAGACCGGTGAGGGGGCCGCCGGTGGTCGGCGCGGCGGGGTAGCCCGGCGCGGCGAGGACGACCGTGACGGCGGCGTCGGGCGAGACCCGCAGCGGGCCGAGCTCGTCGAGGGTGCCGGTGGCGGCGGCGGTGAGCAGCCGGCCGAGCGGGGTGCGCAGCCGGGCGAGCGACACCTGACCGTCGGGGTCGCCGAAGCGGACGTTGAACTCGACGACGCGCATCCCGCGGGAGGTGAGGGCGAGGCCGACGTACAGGACCCCGACGAAGGGGGTGCCGCGGCGGCGCATCTCGTCGACCGTGGGCTGCGCGACCCGCGCGAGGACCTGCTCGGCGAGGTCGGCGGGCGCCCAGTCGAGCGGCGAGTAGGCGCCCATGCCGCCGGTGTTGGGGCCGGCGTCGCCGTCGCCGACGCGCTTGAAGTCCTGGGCCGGGGGGAGCGCGACGACGCTCGTGCCGTCGCTGACGCAGAAGACGGAGACCTCGGGGCCGTCGAGGTACTCCTCGACGACGACCCGCCCGCCGGGGCGGGCCAGGCAGGCGCGCGCGTGCTCGAGGGCGGCGTCGCGGTCGTCGGTGACGACGACGCCCTTGCCGGCCGCGAGCCCGTCCTCCTTGACGACGTACGGCGCCCCGAAGGCGTCGAGCGCGTCGGTCACCTCCGCGTCGGTGGTGCAGACGTGGGCGAGCGCGGTCGGCACGCCGGCCGCCGCCATGACCTCCTTGGCGAAGGCCTTGCTCCCCTCGAGCCGTGCCGCCTCGGCGGACGGGCCGAGGACGTCGTACGACGCCGCGCGCAGCGCGTCGGCGACCCCGGCGACCAGGGGCGCCTCGGGGCCCACGACGACCAGGGACGGGCGCAGCTCGTCGGCGAGCGCGACCACGGCGGCGGGGTCGGTCGGGTCGATCGCCCGGCAGGAGGCGCCGGGCTCGGCGGCGATCCCGGGGTTGCCGGGCGCGGCGACGACGGTGTCGACGCCGTCGTCGTCCAGCAGCGTGCGGACGAGGGCATGCTCACGGGCTCCGGAGCCGAGGACGAGGACGACCACGGCCCAACCCTAGGGGCCCCGCACGACGGGGGCCGGACAACGCAGAGCGCGGTGCTCCCGAGAGGCAGGGGGGACAATCACCCGGGAACACCGCGCAGTCTGTGGTGGCGCTCGCCAGGTCTACCCCGCGCCCGCCTGATCACACCTTGGCAAATTCAGCGTCCTCACAACATGCTGTGGCCTGGCGGGGTAAAGTCAGTGTCGGCATCCCGCCACAAGCCTCGGGGACAGGCACCATGTGGAGGTCCGTCGTGTCCATCCCGGCCGACGATCACGCCGAGGCGATCGCCTCGGCCATCGGCGACAGCGCCCTCGAGGCGGCCGCGTCACGCGTCTACCTGTCCGTGCTCCGGGTCCCGCGCCCGTCCCGGGCGCTGCTCATCGCGCAGGGCATCCCGGCGGGGGTGCTCGACCCAGCCCTCGCCCTGCTCGCCCAGCGCGGGCTGGTGCGCCCCGGCCCGACCGGCGAGATCGACGTGCCGCCGCCCCTGACGGCCATGCCGCAGCTCGCCTCGGACCTCGAGCGCCGGGCCGCGGTCGTCCGCGCGACGGCGCACGACCTCACCCAGGTCTTCTTCAACGCGCGCGCCCGCCGCCGCGACCCCGACTCGGGGATCACGCTGCTCCACGACCTCGACGAGGTCGCCTCCCAGACCAACGTGCTCGTCGCCGGCGGGCTCGAGCAGATCTGCGTCGTCCGGGCCACGAGCGCGCGCACGCAGCAGCTGCTCGCGGCCCCGCTCGAGTCCCAGCGCGAGCCGACCGTCGGCCTCGACTCGCAGCCGCTGCGGCACCGCACGATCTGGGACACCGACGTCCTCGACGAGGAGGGGGCCGACGAGGTCATGCGGGCCCGGCGGGCCGGCGGCGAGGAGCAGCGCTTCTTCCTGCGCGTGCCGTTCAGCCTCGTGCTCGTCGACGACTCCGTGTGCCTGGTCGAGTGGACCGGGGCCGAGAGCGACGCGCCGGAGGGCGCCGACGACGCCCCGGTCGGGGTCGTGCTGCACACCCCCGGGCTGGTCGGCGGCGTCCGCCGGCTCTTCGAGCGGCTGTGGGAGCTGTCGTCGCCGGTGGACCGCGGGTCGGTCACCGACGAGGTCGACCGGCGCGACCTGACCATCCTGCGGCTGCTCGCCGCCGGCGTCGCCGACGCCTCGATCGCCCGGCAGACGGGCGTGTCCCAGCGCACGGTAGAGCGCCGGATCCGCTCGCTGCTCGACCGGCTGGGCGCCGGCACCCGGTTCCAGGCCGGGGCGCAGGCGGTGCGGCGCGGCTGGCTCTGAGCCACGGGGCGTCGTACGGACGCGGGGGCGCAGGACCCCGTACGGCGCCCGCTCAGCCCGCCGACGGCTGGGCGAGCGCCCGGTCGACCCGCTCGAGCAGCCCGGCGCGGACGCTCGGCCACTCGTCGTGCAGGACGGAGAAGACCACGGTGTCGCGCCAGGTGCCGTCGGCGCGGCGGACGACCCGGCGCAGGACCCCCTCGCGGACCGCGCCGAGCCGGGCGATGGCGGCCTGCGAGCGCTCGTTGAGCACGTCGGTCTGGATCCGGACCCGGCCGAAGCCGCAGTCGTCGACCGCGTGGCCGAGCAGGAGCAGCTTGGTCTCGGGGTTGACGGCGGTGCCCCACCAGCGCGAGCCGTAGGTCGTCCAGCCGAGGTGGACGTGCTCGTTCCCGAGGTCGACGTCGCCGAGCGAGCTGGTGCCGACGACGGTGCCGGCCGGGCCGAGCGGGGAGTCGTCGACGAGCCGCACCGTGTAGGCCCACCGCGACGGGCGGGCGTCGAGCTGCGCCGCGACCATCGCCGCCGCCTCGTCCCGGTCCGCCGGCGGGCGGGCCATGAGGAAGCCGTGCCGGTAGACCTCCGGGTCGGACCACACGTCGTGCAGGCCGTCGACGTCGCCGACGGACACCGGGTCCAGCCGCACGACCCTGCCCACCAGCGGCTGCCCGGACGGTGGACGGACGGCGGGGCGCGGCACGCCGCCAGACTAGACTCGACGGTCGGCCCGAGGGTCGCGGCGCCCGGTCGGCGCCCGCACCACCGGACGATCACGGTCAGCACGGCACGGCAGAAGAGGCGGGGGACGCGTGAGCGGCACCGAGGGGGGCGGCGACCAGGCGGTCGCCGTGCAGGTCGCGGAGGAGATCGCCGCCGAGCAGCGGCACGTCGACCGGGTGTACGAGGAGCTGGCCAAGGCCGGGGTCCGCGCCGGCGCCGTCGAGGCGGACGGCCTCGCCCGCGGCCGCACCGACCGGGTCGGCGAGGCCCGCGACGAGGAGCTGACCGGTCTGTTCGAGCGCGACGCGCTCGTCCTGCACGCCGCCCGCCGCCGGCACGCGCTCGAGAGCCAGTACGAGGGCCTCGTCTTCGGCCGGCTCGACCTCGACATGCCGGTCCGCGGCGCCCCCGACGCCACGGACGGCGCGCTCGAGCGCGAGGTGCGCTACATCGGCCGGCTCGGGGTCCGCGACGACCAGTACGAGCCGCTCGTCATCGACTGGCGCGCCCCGGCGGCCTCGCCGTTCTACCGGGCCACGCCGGTCGAGCCGCTCGGCGTGCTGCGCCGCCGGGTGCTGCGCTGCAAGGGCGCCGACGTCGTCGGGGTCGAGGACGACCTCATGGTCCCCGAGGCCCCCGACGACCTCGTCGTCGTCGGTGACGGCGCGCTGATGGCCGCCCTGACCCGCAGCCGCGGCGCGCAGATGCGCGACATCGTCGCGACCATCCAGGCCCACCAGGACGAGGCGATCCGCGCCCCGGGCCGCGGCGTCGCCGAGATCACCGGCGGTCCTGGGACGGGCAAGACGGTCGTCGCGCTGCACCGGGCGGCGTACCTGCTCTACTCCGACCGGCGCCGCTACGAGAGCGGCGGGATCCTCGTCGTCGGCCCGTCGGCCGCGTACACCGCGTACATCGAGCGCGTCCTGCCCTCGCTCGGAGAGGACTCGGTCGCGCTGCGCTCGCTCGGCGACGTCGTCGACGCGATCGGCACCGAGCGGCTCGACCCGCCCGAGGCGGCGGCCGTCAAGGGCTCGCTGCGGATCCGGCCCGTCCTCGGCCGCCTCGTGCGGATGGACGCGCCGGACTCCCCGACCGAGCTGCGCGTCTTCGTCGCCGGCCAGGCCGTGCGCCTCGACCGGCGCGCGCTCGAGCAGGTCCGCAGCCGCGTGCTGCGCGGGCACCAGCGCAACCTCGGCGCCTCCGCCGCGCGGCTGCTGCTCGCCGAGGCGGCCTACCGGCAGAGCGGGCACGACGACCGCCCGCTCTTCCTCGACCGCTTCGCCGACTCCCGTGACGTCGACGCGTTCATGACGGCCTGGTGGCCGCAGCTCGATCCGCGGGAGGTGCTGCTCTGGCTGGCCGACGACGACCGCCGGCGCGAGGCGACCCGCGGCCTGCTCGACGAACGCGAGTCGAGCGTCCTCGGCGAGTCGCTCCGGGCGGCCCTGGGCACCGGCACCTGGTCGGTCGCCGACGCCGCCCTCGTCGACGAGCTGGCGTCACGGCTCGGCGGCGTGCAGGAGGGCGAGCGCGAGGAGCGCGGCTTCTACGAGATCGAGGAGCTCCAGGACGTCAGCCGCTTCGGCGTCGCGGAGGTCCAGCCGGCCCCCGGCGGCGACCGGGCCGAGCGCGCCTACACGACCACGCCGCAGTCGCTGCGCGACCGGCTGCTCGTCGGGACGGTCGGCCGCCCCGAGGAGTACGCGCACGTCCTCGTCGACGAGGCGCAGGACCTCTCCCCCATGCAGTGGCGGATGCTGGGCCGCCGCGGTCGCCGGGCCTCGTGGACCGTCGTCGGCGACGCCGCGCAGAGCTCCTGGCCCGACGCGCGGGAGTCGGAGACGGCCCGCGAGGAGGCGTTCGCGCGGCTGCCGCGCCACCGCTTCCACATGGACACCAACTACCGCAACGCCCGCGAGATCTTCGCCTACGCCGAGGAGTTCGTGCGTCGGCACGTGCCCGACGCCGACATCCCGCGGGCGGTGCGCGAGACGGGGGTCGAGCCGCTGGAGCGGCCGCTGGGCGACACCCCCGACGCCGTACGGCGTGCCGTGAAGACGGCCGTCGACGACCTCCTCGAGGAGGTCGAGGGCTCGGTCGCCGTCATCACGCCGGACCGGTGGGCAGCCGGGCTGGCCGACCTCGACGGGAGCGCGTCCGGCCGGGTGCGGGTCGCCAACCCGATGTCGACCAAGGGTCTGGAGTACGACGCCACCGTCCTCGTCGACCCCGACGGGATCACCGCGGAGTCACCCGGCGGCGCCCGGGTCACCTACGTGGCGATGACCCGGGCGGCGCACCGGATGACAGTGCTGCGCTGATCAGGAGGCGTAGCCCTCGGTGACGACCGACCCGTCGGTCGTCAGGGTCACGGTCCTGCCGTCCAGCTGGGCGGCGGTGAGGGGGGCCGGTCCCCCCTTGAGGTCGGGGAACGTCGTCCCGCTCGGCACGGTGTAGGGGTAGGTCTGCGTGCTGCCATTAGCGCGGCCGATGACGACCCGGTCCACGGCGATGACTGCGGACCCGTCCGGCGCGGTCGTCACGGAGCGGACGATGCCGTGGTCGTAGAGCCGGACGCTCGAGGTGGCCGGGGGCAGGGTCGAGCCGGCGACGACCTGCGCCATCGTGGCGATGACGTCCGCGCTGGCCTTCTCGGTGAAGAGACCGTACGGCGCGGCCGTCATCACGGTGTACTGCGCGACGTCGTACGTCGTGCCGTCCGTGCAGTCGTACCTCCAGTGCCGGAACTCGGCGGCCCGGCCGCTCCACTGCCCCTCGCTGTAGTCGACGAGCTGCACCGAGGACGTCCCCGGCTTGGTGGGGTTGGAGTCGACGACGCCGGCGCCGCAGTACTCCGGGTTGGCGGCGTAACCGCCCGGGGTGTCGGAGCTGAGGGCCTGGCTCGTCGTGCCGTGGTAGTCGATGAACGTGATGACGCAGTCGGCGGTCCCGGGGCTGTTGAGGCACCAGGTCGGGACCGCGGCGCCCTGGGCGCTCTTCTGCGTCACGGTGTAGCCGGCGGGCACGAGGAGCGTCGCCGACCCGGCGGTCACCCGCTGGGCCGGGGTCGTGGTCGCCGAGCTGGGCGCGCTCGACGTGGCGGGCGGGGCTACCGTGCCGGTCCCGGTGGCGGTCGCCGTCCCGGTCGCCGTCCCGGTCGCCGTGGTGCTCGGGGTGCCGGTCGAGGAGGTCGGCGAGGCCGAGGTCGGCTCCGCGGTGACCGTCTGCGTCGCGGGCGGCGCCTCCTGGGTCCGGTGCTGCTGGGCGAGCGCGAGCCCGCCCCCGGCGGCGACGACCGCGATGCTCGCGGCGACGGCGAGCGGGGTGAGCCAGGTGCGGCGCGCGGCCCGGGCCGACGGCCACTCGACGGCGGGCGGGACCCGGTCGTCGGGGACCTCGGCGCGGGTCCGCTCCTCGAAGGCGCCGCGCAGCAGCCGCTCGAGGTCGTCGTCCCCCAGCTCGGGGAGGCGGGGCAGGTCGGGGGTGGGTGTGCGGCTCATGTCGGCGGTCTCCGGGCTGGGCGAGCCCTGAGGGCTCGGGGTGTCGTCGTACGGGGTGTCGTCGTGCTCGTCGGACGGCCGACGGGGGTCCCAGGGGCTCATGCTCGGCCTCCCATGACGGTGCGCAGCGAGGCGAGGCCCCGGCTGGCGCTTGACTTGACGGTGCCGGTCGAGATGCCGAGGATCGCGGCGATCTCGTTCTCCGACACCCCGGAGAAGTAGCGCAGCACGAGGACCTCGCGCTGCCGGTCGGGCAGGGTGCGCAGGGCTGCGAGGACCTCGGCGTGCTCCTCGCGCAGGACGACGTTCTCGTCGGCGCCGGGCAGGCCCTCGGGCTCGGCGACCCGCAGGTGCTTGCGGGCGACGACCCGGCGCCGGATGGCGGAGCGGGACATGTTGACGACCGTGGTGCGCAGGTAGCCGATGGCGGCGTGCGGGTCGCGCAGCCGGTCCTGCTGCCGGTGCAGCGCGATGAAGGCGTCCTGGACGACGTCCTCGGCGGCGGCGACGTCGTCGACCAGCAGGAGCGCCAGCCGGACCATGGGTCGCCAGTGGGTCTGGTAGATCGCGGGGACGTCGACGTCCTCGCGAACGGTGTGTGCTGTGCCGACCGTCATGGTCGTCCCCCTCAGCATCGTGTCGGTGGTGGTCGCGGGAGGAGGTCGCGCAGACCCCCCGGGAGGTTGCCTCCCGCACCGGACTTTCCTGCCGAGCGGCCAGGGAGCGGGTCAGGGGGTGCGGACGACCCGGACCCGCGCCTGCTGCGCCGACAGGCGCCACCCACCGGAGCCGGCGGCCCGGGTGGTCGCCGGGACGGCGTCGCCGGGGTAGGTCTCGACGACGTCGCCGTCGACCCAGGCCTGCGCGCCGGGCGGCAGGTCGAGCGACGTCCCGCCGCGCTCCAGCCGCCCACCCCGCGGTACGACGACCTGCGCGGCCGCCGGGACCTCGTCACCGTCGGCCCACGCGACCGGGTCGCCGAGCAGCGCCTCGCAGCGGGGGTCGGTCCGCCAGCGCACGTCGTCCTCCACGAGGACCGGCCGCCGCACGAGGGTGAGGCAGCCGACCTGCGCGTCCGGGTCGTCGGTGCCGTCGGTGCGCTGCGGCACGCCGTCCTCCTTGACCCACCCGAGCAGCCACGGGCCGTCGTCGTCGACGGCGACCTGCGGCGCGTAGCAGGACGGGCCGGAGTCGAGGTCGCCGCCGGCGCGGGCGGCGAAGGACGGGCGGCCCTGCTCGTCGACGCCCAGCTCGCCGAGCACCTGCGCGACCCCCTCGAGCCGGTCGTCGACCCAGCGCGAGACGAGCAGGACGGCGGTGCCGTCGACGTCGAGCAGCTGCGGGCACTCCCAGATCTGGGCGGGCGCGCAGCCGGCGAGGACCGGGTCGGTGTGGTCGAGCCAGACGCCCGCGAACTCCCAGTGCTCGAGGTCGCTCGCGTCCCACAGCAGCAGCGCCGGGCGCCGCTCGCCCTCGACCGAGAGCGCGGCCCCCAGCAGCGCCCACCGGCGCCCTCCGGCCTCGAGCAGGAACGGGTCCCGCATCTCGACCAGCCCCACCTCCGCGGGCACCTGCGCCTGGGCGGCGACGACCTGCGGTGCCGACCACGTCTCGAGGTCGTCGTCGAGCGAGCGGCGCAGGCAGACCGTGGTGTCGGCCGGGGTCACCTCCGCGCCGGTGTAGAGCACGGCGACGTGGTCGCCGAGGTCGGTCGCGACCCCGCTCCAGCAGCCGAAGGCGTCGACCGCGCCCGGCTCCGGCCCGAAGGCCACCGGGTGCGCGTGCCAGCGCACGAGGTCCTCGGACGACAGGTGCCCCCAGGCGATGGCGTGGTGCCGGGCGGCGGCCGGGTTGTGCTGGAAGAACACGTGCCAGCGCCCGCCGCGGAAGATCATCCCGTTGGGGTCGTTGAGCCAGCCCCGGCGCGGCCTCGGGTGGTAGGCGGCGGGCACGGTCAGCCCGCGGTGCCCGAGGTGGCGGGGGCCGTACGGGGCGCCGTACGGGCGGCCGCGGCGGTCTCGCGCATGTCGAAGCGCTCGATGATCGCGTCGCGGCCGGGGCCGACGCCGATGGCCGAGACCCGCGCGCCCACGAGCTCCTCGACGCGCAGGACGTAGGCCTGCGCGTTGGCGGGGAGGTCCTCGAAGCGGCGGCAGCCGGAGATGTCCTCCCACCAGCCGGGCAGCTCCTCGTAGACCGGCGTGGCGTGGTGGTAGTCGCTCTGGTCGACCGGCATCTCGTCGTGCCGGACGCCGTCGACGTCGTACGCCACGCAGACGGGGACCTTCTCCAGGCCGGTGAGGACGTCGAGCTTGGTGACGACGAAGTCGGTGACGCCGTTGACCCGCGTCGCGTAGCGGCCGACGACGGTGTCGAGCCAGCCGCACCGGCGGGGGCGGCCGGTGGTCGTGCCGTACTCGGCGCCGGTCTTGCGCAGGAACTCGCCCATGTCGTCGTGCAGCTCGGTCGGGAACGGGCCCTCGCCGACGCGGGTCGAGTAGGCCTTGAGGACGGCGATGACCTGGTCGATGCGCGTCGGCGGGATGCCCGAGCCGGTGCACGCGCCGCCGGCCGTCGCGCTCGAGGAGGTGACGAACGGGTAGGTGCCGAAGTCGACGTCGAGCAGCGTCGCCTGCCCGGCCTCGAGCAGCACCGTCTCACCGCGGTCGAGGGCCTGCTGGAGCAGCAGCGTCGTGTCGGCGACCATCGGGCGCAGCCGCTCCGCGTAGGAGAGCAGCTCCTGCACGACCTCGTCGACCTCGACGGCGCGGCGGTTGTAGATCTTCGTGAGGACCTGGTTCTTCACCTCGAGGGCGCCCTCGACCTTCTGGCGCAGGATGCCCTCGTCGAAGAGGTCCTGCACGCGGATGCCGGTGCGCGACATCTTGTCGGCGTAGGTCGGGCCGATCCCGCGACCGGTCGTCCCGATCTTCCGCTTTCCCAGGAAGCGTTCGGTGACCTTGTCGAGGGTGCGGTTGTACGGCGTGATGACGTGCGCCGTCGCGCTGACGACCAGGCGGGACGGGTCGACGCCGCGCGCCGACAGCCCGTCGATCTCCTCGAAGAGGACGCCGAGGTCGATGACGACGCCGTTGCCGATGACCGGCGTGCAGGTCGGGGTGAGGATCCCGCTCGGGAGCAGGTGCAGCGCGTACTTCTGCGCCGCCTCGCCCTCGCCGATGACGATGGTGTGGCCGGCGTTGTTGCCGCCGTTGAACTTCACGACGTAGTCGACGCTCGACCCGAGCAGGTCGGTCGCCTTGCCCTTGCCCTCGTCGCCCCACTGGGCACCCACCAGCACGATCGCCGGCATCCGCGGCTCCTCCCGATCCGTCGGGCCGACGGCGGTCGGCCCGGACGAGGCTATCGGCTGGCGGGAGCCCGGCCCAACCGTGCCCCCGGCAGGGTGCCCGGCCGGGGCGCCTCGCTGAGCCGTCCGGATCGGACGGCCTGGGCGCCGAGCTGGAAGCGGGTGCGCGCGCCGAGCTCCTCCATCAGCCGCGCGACCCGGCGGCGGACGGTGCGCAGGCTCCAGCCGAGGTAGCGCGCGATGGCCTCGTCCTTGTAGCCGCGGGCGAGCAGGTCGAGCAGCTGCTCGTCGTCGTCGTCGCCCCCGACGCGCCCCGACGGCATCGGCAGGGCCCGGGCCCACACCTCGTCGAAGTACGCGATGAAGGCGGCGACGAGCATCGGCTCGCGCACGAGGACGTAGTCGGACCCCGGGTCGCCCCAGGTCTCGACGCAGACGACGGCCTCGGTGCCGTAGACGCCGAACTCGGTCGGCACGTCCTCGACGATCCGCTGCTGCTCGCCGATCTGCCGGTACGACGCCGCGTTGGCCACCGCCTCGGGGTCGTCGAGCAGGCTGGCGTCGTAGACCGCCAGCTGCGGGCGCCCGGCGGCGATGACGTCGCGGGTGTAGGCGTCGACGGCGTCGTCCTGGGGGGTGGCCCCGACCGAGGTCGACATGATCAGCTGGCGCATCGGCCCGGTCGTCGTCGCGACGAGCTCCTGGACCAGGCTCGAGGCGACCTCGAGCGTGACCCGGGCGACCCCGGGCTCGCGGTCCTCGCCGGTGTCGCGCAGACGGGCCAGGGCGTGGCGGGCCTCGGCGAGCTCGATGTCGTCCTGGGTCCGGCGCTCCTGCACGCTGGCCAGGGCACGGGCGAGGATGGCGCGCGGGTCCTCGTCGACGAGCGTCGAGCGGGCCGCGGGGCGGCGTCCGGGTGCGGTGGTGCTCACCAATGGCATGTTAGGGCCATTGGCACGAAAACACGTGTTCGTTCGCCCGACGAGATGCTTCGATGGGCCCGCCCCGCCGGCCGGACGAGGCGGACGCACTCGGGGATCCGTCCCCGCCCGGCCGGCAGGGGCGCCAACCCGCGTCCGCCGAGCGCGCCGTACGGGGGCGGTACGGGGCGCCGGACGGGGCGCCGTACGGGCTCAGGTGTCGAGGGCCTCGGCGGCCTCGCGCGAGGAGTCCCGCAGGAAGGTCGCGATCCGCGCCTCCTCGTCCTGCTCGCCGATCCCGCGTGCGGCCCGGCCGAGCGCGGCGAGCGCCCGCAGGAAGCCGCGGTTCGGCTCGTGCGACCACGGGACGGGGCCCTGACCGCGCCAGCCCGCGCGGCGCAGGGCGTCGAGCCCGCGGTGGTACCCGGTGCGCGCGTAGGCGTAGCCCTCGACGGTCCGGCCGGCGGCGAGCGCCTGCTCGGCGAGGGTCGCCCAGGCCAGCGACGAGGTGGGGTGGTCCGCGGCGACCGCGGCCGGGTCCTCCCCGGCCGCGAGCCGCTCGGCCGCCGGGTCGACGGGCAGGCGGGTCTCGGGGATGCCGAGCAGCCCCCCGTCGAGCCCGCTCACGCGTGCTTCCCGGCGGAGGCGAGGTGCTCGCAGGCCTCGACGACGCGGGCCGACATGCCGGCCTCGCCGGCCTTGCCCCAGGCACGCGGGTCGTACTTCTTCTTGTCGCCGACCTCGTCGTCGATCTTCAGCACGCCGTCGTAGTTGGCGAGCATCCAGCCGGCGATCGGGCGGGTGAAGGCGTACTGGGTGTCGGTGTCGACGTTCATCTTCACGACGCCGTACGAGACCGCCTCGGCGATCTCCTCGGGGGCCGAGCCGGAGCCGCCGTGGAAGACGAGGTGGAACGGCTTGTCGTCGCTCGTGGAGAACTCGCGGTGGACCGCGTCCTGGGCCGCCTTGAGCACCTCGGGGCGCAGCTTGACGTTGCCCGGCTTGTAGACGCCGTGGACGTTGCCGAAGGTGAGGGCGGTCATGAAGTAGCCGTTCTCGCCGGTGCCGAGGGCCTTCGCGGTGGCGATGGCGTCCTCGGGGGTCGAGTAGAGCTTGTCGTTGATCTCGCCGACGACGCCGTCCTCCTCGCCGCCGACGACCCCGACCTCGATCTCGAGGACGATCTTCGCGGCGACGCACTTCTCGAGCAGGTCTCGGGCGATCTCGAGGTTCTCGTCGAGCGGCACGGCCGAGCCGTCCCACATGTGCGACTGGAACCACGGCAGCCCGCCCTGCTTCACCCGCTCGGTCGACGCGGCGAGCAGCGGACGGACGAAGCCGTCGAGCTTGTCCTTCGGGCAGTGGTCGGTGTGCAGCGCGATGTGGACCGGGTAGTCCTTGGCGACCTGCTCGGCGTAGGCGGCGAAGGCCAGCGAGCCGGAGACCATGCTCTTGAGCGAGCCGGAGAGGTACTCGGCGCCACCGGTCGAGACCTGGATGATGCCGTCGCTGCCCG
The DNA here is from genome assembly GCF_006715055.1 of Lapillicoccus jejuensis. Taxonomy (NCBI): domain Bacteria; kingdom Bacillati; phylum Actinomycetota; class Actinomycetes; order Micrococcales; family Intrasporangiaceae; genus Lapillicoccus; species Lapillicoccus jejuensis. The sequence goes on along the minus strand of NZ_VFMN01000001.1, from coordinate 1,901,205 downwards.
CGTCCGCGAACCCCTTGAGGGCGGCGTTGAGGGTCTGCGACGACGAGACGTTGATGGCCGGGTAGGCGAACTTCCCGGCCTTCGCGCGGTCCAGCATGTCGGCGTAGACCTCGGGGGTGGCGATGGGCATCTGCTCTCCTTCGAACGGGCCGGCGGGTCGGCGCCATCCTTCCACGGGGGCGAGCGGTGTCGGCGGAGCCGCCCACCGCTCGGTCACGGGGCCGTAGGGTCGGCTCGTGCCCGACGAGCTGCCCGTCCTCGATGCCGTCGACCAGCGGGTGCTGGGGAGCCTGCTGGAGAAGCAGCGGACCGTCCCGGCGTCGTACCCCCTGTCGGTCAACGCGCTGCGGACCGCGTGCAACCAGAGCAGCAGCCGCGAGCCGGTCGTCGACTACGACGAGAGCACCGTCGAGCGGGCGGCCCGCTCGCTCAAGGACCGCGGCCTGGTGCGGGTGGTGTGGGCCGGTGCGGGGCAGCGGACCCTGAAGTTCCACCAGACGCTCGACGAGGTGCTCGAGCTGGCCGACGACGAGCGCGCGCTGCTGACGGTGCTGCTCCTGCGCGGGGCGCAGGCGCCCGGCGAGCTGCGGACACGGACCGAGCGGCTGCACCCGTTCGCCGACCGGGAGGCCGTCGAGGCGGTGCTCCAGCGGCTGGCCGCGAGGTCGCTGCCGCTCGTCGCGCAGCTCGAGCGTCGACCCGGGCAGCAGGACCACCGCTGGGTGCACCTGCTGGGACCGGTCGACACGGGCCCGGCGGCGGGCGCGGCCGGCGCCCCGGTCGTCGACCGCGAGTCGGTGCTGCGCGACGGCCCCGACGCCCGCGACCGGCGGGTGCTCGCGAGCATCGCCGCGGTCGCGACGCCGTACGCCGAGACGTTCGGCGACGAGATCCGTCGGCTGCCCTTCGAGCGCTGGCTCCTCGACCGGGTCGCCGTCGAGGTCGACGAGGCACCGGTCGTCGAGGTGGGCTGCGGCCCGGGCCAGGTGACCGCGTGGCTGGCCGAGAGCGGGGTCGCGGCGCAGGGCGTGGACCTCTCGCCGGAGATGGTCGCCGAGGCGCGGCGCCTCCACCCGGGGCTGACGTTCGAGGTCGGCGACCTGCGGCGGCTCATGCGGCCGGCGGGTGCGCACGGGTGGGGGGCCGTGCTGGCCTGGTACTCGCTCATCTACCTCGCCGAGAGCGAGCTCGCGTCCGCGGTCGCGGCGGTGGCGCGGCCGCTCGCGCCGGGTGGCCTGCTCGTGCTGGCGATGCACGCCGGCGCCGGCATCAAGCACGCCGACGAGTGGCTGGAGCAGGAGGTCGACCTCGACGTCGTCCTGCACGACCCGGCCGCGGTGCGCGCCGCCGTCGCCGCCGCGGGCCTGGTGGACGTCGAGTGGTACCTGCGGGGCCCCATTGCCGAGCGCGGCGAGACGACCGACCGGCTCTACGTGCTGGGGCGCGCCCCGGCCTGAACCGGGACCCGCTCGGGGAGCCGGGTCGACCAGCCCATCCGCTCCACGATCCTGCGGCGATAGCGGGTGAACGCGTCGGCGTCGACGTACCCCTCGTGCCGCGGCGAGCCGTCGAAGCGGATGCCGCTGCTGAGGTCCGGGTGGTCGGTGCGGACCAGGTCGCGGAAGCGGCGGTAGCGCTCCGGGTCGTGCACCCGGTCGTCGAGGTGGGCGGCGACGAGCTGGGCGACACCGTCGAGGTGGCCGTACGCGCCGGAGTTGGTCTCGATGAGCCCGACGGCGAAGAGGCCCTCGTGGTCGCGGGAGAACGCGGTGAGGTGGAGGTCCGGCCGACCGGGGCCGAAGACCTCCGTGGCGTAGGGGATGCCGTGCCGGTAGCCGGTGGCGGCGATGATCTCGTCGACCTCCTCGCTCCGTCCGTCGGTGAAGGTGACGCGGAGCCCGTCGACGGCGGCGACGCCGGGGCGGGCGACGACGTCGCCGTGCTGGAGGGCCGGGTGCAGGCTGCTGTTGAGGACGGGGTGGGTCTCGAAGAGCCGGTGCTCCGGCCGCTGCAGCCCGACCTTGCGCGGGTCGCCGAGCAGCAGCCGCAGCGCCCCCTGGAAGGCGACCTGCTGCACCCGCACCGGCAGGTGCGGCCCCGACGCGGCGAAGACGTCGGACGGCAGCCCGAAGAGGTGCTTGGGGATGAACCAGTAGCCGCGCCGCATGCTGAGCACGACGCGGGCAGCGGTGCGCGAGGCGTCGACCGCGATGTCGCAGGCGCTGTTGCCGCCACCGAGGACGAGGACCCGCCGGCCCGCGACCTCGTCGGCGGAGCGGTAGGTGCGGCTGTGCCGCAGGACGCCGGCGAACTCCCCCGGGAGGGTGGGCATCGACTCGTTCCACTGCATCCCGGGACAGCAGACGACGGCCTCGTACCGGGTGGTCGTCCCGTCGTCGAGCCGGACCTCGAAGCCTCCGCCGGGCGCGGCGGTGACGCGCTCGACCTGCACGCCGAAGCGGATCCGGCCGGTCAGGCCGTAGGCGTCGGCGAAGGCGCGCAGGTAGGCCAGGACCAGCCGGTGGTTCGGGTAGTCGGGGTAGTCGTCCGGCATCGGGTAGCCGTCGAAGCCCGACATCGTGCGCGAGGAGATGAGGTGGGCGGCGTCGTACATCGGGGAGCCGGGGGCCTCGATGTCCCAGATGCCGCCGACGCTCGCGTGGCGCTCGACGTGGTCGTAGGGGACGCCGTGGCCGAGGAGGGCGCGGGCGGTGGCCAGCCCGGCGGGGCCGGCGCCGATGACGAGGACCCGGGCGGTGGCGTCGGACACAGGGTCAGCGTGGAGCGCCGGAGGGGACCGGTCAAGGGTCGGGGGGCGAGGTGGTCCGGCTAGCCTCGGGGCCGTGCGCATCGCGACCTGGAACGTCAACTCCGTCCGCTCCCGGATCGGCCGGGTCGAGGCCTTCCTCGCCCGGCACGACATCGACGTCCTCGCGGTCCAGGAGACCAAGGCGACGCCCGAGCAGCTGCCGGTCATGGGGCTGCAGGCCGCCGGCTACGAGGTCGCGGCCGCCGGGACGAACCAGTGGAACGGGGTCGCGGTCATCTCGCGGGTCGGGCTGGAGGACGTCCAGGTGGGTTTCCCCGAGCAGCCGACCTGGGGCGACCCGGCGGTCGCCGAGGCGCGGGCCATCGGGGCGACCTGCGGCGGTGTGCGCGTGTGGTCGCTCTACGTCCCGAACGGCCGCAAGGTCGACGACCCTCACTACCACTACAAGCTCGACTGGCTGGCCCGGCTGGAGGTCGCTTCCCAGGAATGGCTCGGTGACGACGCCGTCCTCGTCGGCGACTGGAACATCGCGCCGCGGGACGAGGACGTGTACGACATGGCGGCGTTCGCCAAGGACACTCACGTGACGCCGCCCGAGCGGGCCGCCTTCGGGGCCTTCCTCGACGCCGGCTGGGTCGACCTGGCGCGCGAGCGCACTCCCGACCAGTTCACCTACTGGGACTACTACCGGCAGCGCTTCGAGCGGAACCGCGGCATGCGGATCGACTTCCTCCTCGGCACGCCGTCCGTCGCCGGCCGGGTGACCGGCGCCTTCGTCGACCGCGAGGAGCGCGACCCGGCGGTCTTCGGTGGGGCGCCGTCCGACCACGCCCCCGTCGTCGTCGACCTCACCTGACCGAGCCCTCCCCCGGGGCGAACACCCCACTTGTTGCTGCGTCTGGACGGTTCCGGCTGGTCCAGACGCAGCAACATGTGGGGTGTCGACGGGATGGAGGGGTCAGTAGGCCCCCGGGCTCCGGCGGAGGGTGGCGAGCTCGAAGGGACGCAGGACGAGGGTGCCGTCGGCCTCGAGCGCGACCGGGCGGTCGGGCGTCAGAGGGCGCTCGAGGAGGTCGACCGCCTGCCACCCGCCCGGCACACCGGGGGCGTCGACGCGGACCGTGGTCCGGGCACCGAGGGCCTCGTACAGGCGCACGACGAGGTCGCCCGAGCCGTCGTCAGCGAGCTTCACCGCGTCGACGACGGCGTCACCCGCGCCGGCCACCGGCGCGACCGTGACGACCGGGTCGACCGGCCCGCTCCCGCGGACTACGCGGCGCGGCAGGCCCAGCCGGTGGCCCTCGACGACGGCGTCGGCGACGTCCGCGCCGGGGACGACGAGGACGGTGCGCACGTGCCGCCCCTCCTCGGCGCGCGGGTCCGGGTAGGTCGCCGACCGCAGCAGGGTGAGCGCGACGGTCGTCGTCGTGCCGCCGTCGGCCTCACGCACCGCCCGGGTCACGCCGTGCCCGTACGTCGCGTCGTTGACGACCGCGACGCCGTACCCCCGCTCCCCGACGTGCAGCCAGCGGTGCGCGCAGACCTCGTAACGGGCCGCGTCCCACGACGTGTTCTCGGCCACCGGCCGCCGCACGTGCCCGTGCTGGATCTCGGCCGCGCTGTCGTCGGCGCGCAGGTCGGTGTCGACGGTGAGCACGAGCGCCTTGGCCCGCTCGTGCCAGTCGACGTCGAGCCGCAGCTCGAGCCCGACCGCACCGGGCCGCAGGACGAGGTCCTGGACGACGGTCGAGGCGCCCAGCCGGTGGGTGACCCGCAGCGCCGGCAGGCCGTCGACGTCGACCGGCTCGACGCTCGCCGGGGCGGTCGGCGGCAGCACGACCTGGCGGTGGTGCCGGTCGAGGTCCCAGGCGTCCCAGCGGTTGGGCAGGTCGCGGTGCAGCGCGAGGGCCCCGACCGCCCCGGCGGGCGGGACGGCCTCGCGACCGTCCGCCCCGCGCAGCGAGACGACGCGGCCCGCGGCGTCAACCCCGACCGACACCGAGCCCGTACGGAGCCGCCACCCGTCACCGTCGCGCTCGCGCACCGGCCGGTCCTCGACCGGGGTCGGGGCGCCGAGGCCCTGGGCGAGGATCCCGTCCCGGGAATGCGGTGCCGCGTTGGCGACCAGCTCGTCGTCACCGTCGCCCGCCAGCGCGGCGAGCGCGTCGGCGACCACGGTCTCGAGCCGCTCGGTGAGCCGGGCGTGCGCGGCCTGCGCGTCGTCGTGCACCCAGGCGATCGAGCTGCCGGGCAGGACGTCGTGGAACTGGTGCAGCAGCAGCTCGCGCCACGACGCGCGCAGCAGGTCGGCCGGGTAGGGCCGGCCCGTGCGCAGCGTCGCGGTCGCCGACCACAGCTCGGCCTCGCGCAGCAGGTGCTCGACCCGCCGGTTGCCCGCCTTGGTCCGTGCCTGCGAGGTGTAGGTGCCGCGGTGGAACTCGAGGTAGAGCTCGCCCGACCACGAGGGCGCCGGTCGCCCGGGCCGGGCGGCGGCGACGAGCTCGGCCCGCGCCGCGCGTGCGAAGTCGTCGGGCACGCCGTGCCCGACGCGGACCGACCCCTCGAGGTCACGGGTCCGTGCCGCCTGCGCGGCCATCTCGCGGGTCGGTCCACCACCGCCGTCGCCGTAGCCGTAGGGGACGAGCGAGACCGTGCCGACCCGGTGCTCGGCGTACGACGTCTCGGCGTGGGTCAGTTCGGCGGCCGACAGGTGCGAGGTGTAGGTGTCCACGGGCGGCAGGTGGGTGAGCAACCGGGTGCCGTCGAGGCCCTCCCACCAGAAGGTGCTGTGCGGGACGCGGTTGCTGTCGTTCCACGACATCTTCTGGGTGAGCAACCATTTCTTGCCGGCCGCGCGCGCGAGCTGCGGCAGCGCCGCGGTGTAGCCGAACGAGTCGGGCAGCCAGACGTCGTCGGTCTCGACGCCGAAGCGCTCGAGGAAGTAGCGGGTGCCCTCGACGAGCTGCCGCACGAGCGACTCCCCGCTCGGCAGGTTGGTGTCGGACTCGACCCACATCCCGCCGACGGGCACCCAGCGCCCGGCGGCGACGGCGTCGCGGATCCGCGCGAAGAGGTCGGGGTAACGCTCCTCGACCCACGCGTACTGCTGCGCCGACGACGCGACGAAGACGGCGTCGGGGTCCTCCTCGAGGAGCGACAGCGCGTTGGCGAAGGTGCGCGCGCACTTGCGCACGGTCTCGCGCGCGGGCCACAGCCAGGCCGAGTCGATGTGCGCGTGGCCGACGGCGACGGCGCGGTGCGCGCTGGCGTGGGCGGGACTGGCGAGGACGGCGGCCAGCTCGGCGCGGGCGTCAGTGGCGGTGCCGGCGACGTCGTCGGGGTCGAGCGCGTCGGCGCAGCGGTCGAGCGCCTCGAGCACCCGGCCGTGACGCGGGCGCGTCGGGTCGAGGGTGTCGAGCAGCCCGCGCAGGGTCGCGAGGTCGGCGGCCAGCGCCTCGACCTCGAGGTCGCGCTCGACGAGCTCCACCGCGCCGAGGACGTAGAGCGGCTCGTCGCCCGCGGTGTCGAGCGAGCCGAGCCCGGTCGGGGCGAAGTCGAAGTCGGGGTTGGTGTCGGGGTTGCCCGCCGCCTCGACGAGCAGGTCGACGTCCCAACGGTCCTCGCCCCCTCGCGTCAGGACGGCGCGGCCGGGGACGTGGTGGTTGAACGGCGAGATCCCCTTGAGCACCCGGCCGTCCGGCGACCACGCCGTCCCCTCGCACTGGAAGCCGGGCGACCCCGTGACGAAGCCGAGGTCCACGCGGACGTCGAGCCGCGCGAGCACCTCCGGGTCGGCCGGGTCGAGACCGTCGTCACGCCACTCGCGTGGCAGCTCCCCGGTGACGCGGAACCACCACGTGCTCCACGGCGCGCCCCAGCGCAGCCCCGGTTCCGCCGGCCCGTACGACGCCCCGAGCGCCTCGGCGACGTCGACCGGCTCGCCGGGAGCCGCCCACGAGGCGACGGTCAGGGGGTGGCGGCGTCGTACGCGGGCGGGGGTGACCCGCTCGTCGACGAGGCGACGGATCCGGCCGAGGACGGTGTCGGGGTGGGAGTGCACGGGACCTCTCGCGGGTCAGCTGGGTCGGGGGGGCCGGCCGGGCGCGTCGAGACGGCCGTCGGGGTGGAGGGTGCCGAGATCGAGGCGGGTCGGGCCGGTGCCGAGCCACAGCCGGGTCGCCGGGTCGCCCTGGGGGCGGCCGGCCGCGTCGGTCCACGGCGCGGCGAACACGGCCGACGCGGGCAGCCGCCACGTGAGGGCCGTGTCATCAGTGGCAACAGGTGGGGTGTCGGGCGGGGAGGTGTCGGCGTCGGGCCAGCGGCCGGTGGCGAGGACCTCGGCGCCGCGGGGGCGGTCGCGGCCGCCGGCGCGCCGGCCGAGCAGCACGAACGGGTGGGCCGGGGTGGCGATCCCGTCGGCGCCGGGGCGGACCACGACGACGACCTCGTCGTCCTCGAGCGAGAGGTCGACCTGCGGGACCGGGGCCGGCCCGGGTCCGAGGCCGAAGCCGAGGGGCAGACCGACCGGGTGCGGCAGGTCGAGGTAGACCCCCGTCGACGGCGTAGCGGTCGTCGTGCAGGACGCCCGACGACCCGTGACCCGAGGGCCACGTCGCGGGCAGCCGACCGGACGGGACGAGGTCGCCGAGCAGCGCGTCGGCGACGGCGGGAGCGCCGTACGGACCGGGGTAGCCGGCGACGAGGACGACGTCGGCGCGGGCGAGGACGTCGTCGAGGACGTGCGGTCGGCCGCTGACGACGACGGCCGCCACCGGCCCGCTCGTCGACGCCCGAGCCGCGTCGAGGGCGGCGAGCTGGTCGGCGGGGAGCCGGAGGTCGGCGAGGTCGACGCCCTCGCCGCAGGTGGCGCGGGTGCCTGCGCCGATCGAGGCGAGGGCGCCGTTGTCGGCGAAGGCGTCGTCGTACCGACGGTGGCTGGTCCCCCCGACGACGACGACCGCGGCGTCGACCGGCCCGGCCCCCACCACCTCGACCCGGTCGGCGAGGGCGTCACGCACGCTCACCTGCTCCTCGGGCGCGAGCGGCGCCACGTAGTCGCCGAGCAGCGCGGTGTGCTCGTCGGCGTAGGGACCGGTGACGGTGACCCGCGCCGGTCGTCCGTCGACGGTCGTCGGCAGCGGCAGGTCGCCCGCGACGAGGACGAGCGACCGCGCGGCGAGCCGCCGCGAGAGGTCGACGAGCTCGACCCGGGCCCGGGCCGCGCGCCCGGCACCGGGCGTCGGCGCACCGCCCTCGCCGAGCAGCCCGAAGGCGGCCTTGAGCCGCAGCACCCGACCGGCCGCCCGGCGCAGCGCGGCGTGGACCACCTCGTCGTCGGCGGCCAGCCGCGGCAGCAGGGTCCACGACTCGTCCCACAGCGAGAGGTCGACGCCGGCGTCGAGGGCTCGCCACGCGGCCGCGGCCCGCCTCTCCGTCATCTCGACGAGCCGGTCGACGGCGCCGCCGTCGGCCATGACGACGCCGTCGAAACCGAGCCGGCCGCGGAGCAGGTCGGTGAGCAGCGCGCGCGACCCGCAGCAGGGGTCGCCGTCGACGTCGTCGTACGCCGCCATGATGCCGACGGCCCCGGCTTCCACCCCGGCGACCGCCGCGGGCAGGTGCACCTCCTCGAGCTCGCGGGGGCCGATCGGCGCGGACTGGCCGTTGCGGCCGCCGGTCGCGGCGCCCTGCGCGACGAAGTGCTTGAGGACGACGCCGACGCCGCTGCCGTCGGCGATCCCGGCCCGGTCCTCGCCCTGGAACCCGCGCACCAGCGCGGCCGCGTGCTGCGCCGCGACCGCCGGAGCCTCGCCGAAGCACTCCTCGCTGCGCCCCCACCGTGGGTCGCGCAGCAGGTCGAGCGCGGAGACCAGCGCCAGGTGGACCCCGTCCTGGCGCAGGCCGAGCGCCACCGCGGCGCAGGCCTGCTCGTAGCACGCGGGGTCGAGGGCGGCGGCGACGTTGAGGTGGACGGGGAGCAGGGCGGCGCCGAGGGCCTGGTGCCCGTGCGGCGCCTCCTCCGACAGCAGCACCCCGGTCGGGCGGCCGGACCGGCGCCGGACCTCGTCCTGGACGAGGGCCGCGACCTCGGCGCGTTCCTCCGGTCGCACCCCGGACTCCCAGGTGCGCCCGCTCCACGCGTCGGCGCGGAACAGCCCGTAGAGCGCGCCGAGCCCGCCCCACCGGTCGACCTCGGCGCGCAGCGCGTCGGTGACGACGAAGCCGCCGCCGCGTCGCTCGACGCAGTCCCAGCCCTTGAGCCGCTGGTTGACCTGTCCGGCCAGGGCGACCGGGTCGAGCCCGTCGAGCAGCGTCTCGACCCCGTCCTGGATCACGACGTCAGCCATGCGCCCGGGTCACCTCGTTGGCGCAGCGCAGCACCTCGGGGCCGGTCAGCAGCGTCGGGTCGGCGTCGCCGAGACCCATGACCCGGAAGACGTGTCGCTCCCCCGGGAAGAGGGTGACCAGGCAGGATTCCGCGCGGGCCGAGGGGGCGACGAGGTCGGGCAGCAGGACGGTGTCGAGCATGGTCTCCTGCGCCTCGACGACGACGTCCGCCTCGCCGGGGCCGGTGACGACGACCGACGCCGTACGACGCCCTGCGGGCAGCAGCAGCGCGTCCTGGTCGACGAGCGCCCAGACGTCGCGACCGCCGACGACGCCCTCGAGGCCGTCGACCGAGGCGACGACCAGCTCCTCGCGGCGCCGTCGCGCGGAGCGCACCGCGACCGGCACGGGCACGGTCGCCACGTCGCGCGCCGGCACCCGCACCTCGCGCACCGCGGTGGCGAGCTCGCGGCCGTCGACGTGCCGACGGACGAGCCGCAGCGTCGCCGCCCACTCCTCGTCCGTGTCGTTGACGAGGGCGGCGACCAGGCCCGCCTCGCGCGGCTGGACGGTGACCAGGCGCGGGGCGTGCGCCGCGCGGACCGCGTACCAGGCCGGCTTGCGGACCCCGTCCCCGTCGACCAGTGACCAGGACACGACCGGCCAGCAGTCGTCGAGCTGCCAGATGACGGACCCGGCGCTGCGGGGCCACCACGAGCGCAGGTGGGTCACGGCGGTCCGCAGCGCCCAGGCCTGGTTCAGGCTGGTGGCGAGGTGCCAGTCGGCGTAGGTCGCCGGCGGCGCGGTGTGGCCGGCGAGGTTGCGGTTGAGCCGCTCGGTGCCGCCCGCCTGCTTCTGGTGCGCGCGGACCAGCGGCGACCGCCAGTCGACGGGGTCCTGGCCGAGCGCCCGGCGGAAGGTGCTGCGACCGGGCGGTCCCTGGAACCCGTACTCCGCGGCGAACCGCGGCACCGCGTCGCGGTAGTGGGTGAAGTCGAGCCGGTTCCACACGTCCCACTGGTGCGTGGCGCCGTGGTCCGGGTCGTTGGGGTGGACCTGCGGGTCGAGCGAGGTCGGGCTCGACGGGATGTAGGGGTGCTGCGGGGCCAGCTCGTGGACGACGGCGGGCAGCACCTCCTCCCACAGCCGCTCGCCCCACGGACGACCGGGGGCGCGCACGTCCCAGCCCCAGTCGGACGCGGCGAGCTCGTTCTCGTTGCTGCCGTTGAACAGGACCACGCTCGGGTGCGGCACGAGACGCCGTACGGCGTCCTGCGCCTCGGCCCGGACGAGGGCGACGGTCCCCTCGTCCTGCGGGTAGGCGGCGCACGCGAAGGGGAAGTCCTGCCAGAGCATCAGCCCCACCTCGTCGCAGAGCTCGAGGAGGGCGTCGTCCTCGACGACGCCGCCGCCCCAGACGCGCAGCAGGTTCATCCCCGCGTCGAGGGCGTCGCCGACGCTCGCCCGCAGCCGGTCGGGCGTGACCCGCGGGAGGAAGGAGTCGCGCGGGATCCAGTTCGCGCCGAGGACGAAGACGGGACGGTCGTTGACGAGCAGGGTGAAGGGCCGCCCGATCTCGTCCGGCGTGGTGTCGAGGGCGACGCTGCGGAAGCCGACGTGCCGGACGTGCTCGTGGAGCAGCCCGCCGTCGGCGTCGCGCAGGCGGACGGTCACCCGGTGCCGGTACGGCGCGCCGTACCCCCGCGGCCACCAGCGGCGGGGAGCCGCGACGGCGACCTCGACCCGGGCCGCGTCGCCGCCGGCGTCCGTCGACGCGACGACGACGCCGTCGGCGTCGGCCACCTCGACCTCGACCCGCAGACCCGCGGGGTCGACACCGTCGGCGACGACCACGTCGGGCTCGACGACGACCGTCGCGACGTCGGACCCGGGCGGCAGGTCCGCGCGCAGCAGGACCTCACCGAGCCGCGCGGTCCGCCAGCGCTCGAGCCGCACCGGCCGCCAGACGCCGGCGGTCGACAGCGTCGGCCCCCAGTCCCAGCCCATCGAGTACGCGGCCTTGCGGACGAAGTTGTAGGGGTGCTCGTAGTCCTGGGGCAGGTCGCCGAGGGCGTCGCGCCGCTCCCGCGCGAAGCGGATCGCCGAGCGGACGTCGACGACGAGCGGGCCCTCACCCGCGGCCCGCGACAGCGCGTCGGTCACGTCGACCCGGTGCGCCAGGTGCATGCTCTCGCTGCGCAGGACGACCTCGTCGCCGACGCGCACCGTCACCACCGTGTCGAGTCCCTCGAGGACGAGGTCGACCCGCTCCCCCTGCTGCGGCGCGAGCTCCGCGGGGAGCGGGCGGGACCACGACCAGTCGAGGAGGCCGACCCACTGCGCCGCGGCCTCCTGCAGACCGAGGTGCGGGTCGGCGAGCAGGCCGGCGGCCATGAGGTCGGTGTGGACCGTGCCGGGCACCTGCGCGGGCACGGCGGGGGGCGGGACGGCCGGGAGCGGCATCCCCGCGGGCAGGTCGTCCCACCCGCCGAGCAGCCGCAGCGTCCAGCCGTCCCCGCCGAGGTCGACGGGCTCGAGCACGCTCAGTCCTCCGGGTAGTCGGTGGGGGCGCGGTAGCCCTCGGGCAGCCCCGGCACCTGCGCGCCGCCGGTGTCCCACGCGGTGGCGCCGACGAGCCCGGCGCCGCGTCCGTGTAGCTCGACCTCGAGCCGGTCGGTCGTGAGCGGCTGCGTGACGAGCACCCGCTGGGCGCCTACCCGGTCGCCCGCGGCGACCACGCGGTCGCCCGCGCGGACGACGTACGACGTCACCCGCTGGCCGCCGCTCAGCTCCTCCCGGAGCTCGAGGTGGTCCAGCCGGGTGCCGGTCGGCAGCGTCAGCGACACGGTCCGGACCTCGTCCTCGTCACCTGCTTCCGAGGACGGGACCACGTCGACCTCGACCGGTCGGCCGAAGAGCTCCTCGCGGCGGGCGGTCCACTCGCGCAGCCGCTCGACGTCGCCCTCGGCGACGAGACCGCGGGTGTCCGGCGGGACGTTGAGCAGCAGGTTGCCACCCCGGCCCACCGAGCGGTACCAGACGGCCATGAGGTGGTCGACGGTCTTCGCCTCGGCCTGCGGGTGCCAGAACCAGCCGCGGTGCAGCGAGACGTTGCACTCCGGAGGGAGGTAGAGCGCCTCCTGGAACGTCGTCGTGACGACGGTGTACTGGCTCATCTTGCTGTGCCCGACGACGTAGTCGACCGGGTCCGGCGCGATGCCGTCCTCGTTGCCGGCCCAGCGGATCGTCGGCCGGCCCATGTTGAAGACCATCGCGTCCGGCTGGTGCTCGCCGACGACGTCCATGATCCGGGCCCAGTCGTAGACGCGGCCCTCCGAGCCGGCGCCGTCGAACCACAGCTCGGTGAGGGCGCCGTACCGGGTGCACAGCTCGGCCAGCTGCCGGCAGTAGACCTCGTCGTAGGCGGCCGGGTCGGCGTACGCCGGGTGGCTGCGGTCCCACGGCGAGAGGTAGAGCCCGAGCTGCAGCCCCTCGTCGGCGCAGGCCTGCGCGACCTCCTCGACGAGGTCGCCGCGCCCACCGCGCCAGGGCGAGGACACGACGCCGTACGACGTCGTCGCGGTCGGCCACAAGCAGAAGCCGTCGTGGTGCTTGGCGGTGAGCACGAGGTAGCGCGAGCCGGCCTCGCGCGCGGTCCGCGCCCACTGCCGCGCGTCGAGCGCGGTCGGGTCGAACGAGGACGGCGGCAGCGTGCCGTCGCTCCACTCCTTGCCGTGGAAGGTGTTGAGCCCGTAGTGGACGAACGTGCCGAGCCGCAGCTGCTGCCAGCGCAGCTGGGCGGGGGTGGGGCGCAGACGGTCGCCGACGGGGGTCGGGATCGTGGAGGTCACTTGACGGCTCCTTCGGAGACCCCGCGGTAGAACCACCGCTGGGCCAGGACGAACAGGACGATGATGGGGACGATGGCGATCATGGACCCGGCCATGACGACGCGGGGGTCGTACCCCAGCGAGGACTGGGCCAGCCGAGACAGGCCGAGGCTGAGGGTGAAGTGGTTCTCGCTGCGCAGGACGATGAACGGCCAGAGGAAGTCGTCCCAGGCACTGATGAACGAGTTGATGGCGACGACGGTGAGCGCGCCCTTCGCCGCCGGCAGGTAGACCCGCGAGAACCGCTGCCACTCGGTCGCGCCGTCGAGCAGGGCGGCGTCCTCGACCTCGTCGGGGACGGCCGAGAAGGCGGCCCGCATGATGAAGACGTTGACCGCGGAGATCGCGCCGGGCAGCCAGACGCCGACGAAGGAGTCGACCAGACCCATGCTCTGGGTCATGAGGAAGAGGCTGACCATGACGGCCTCGAACGGGAACATCATTGAGGCGACGAGGAGCAGGTTGAACACCGTGGTGCCGCGCCAGCCCTTGCGGGAGAGCATGAAGCCGGCCAGCGTCGGGAAGACGAGCTGGGACACCATGCCGAGCGCGCACATGATGAGGCTGTTGCGGATGTAGAGCGCCATCGGCACCTGGTCGAAGATCGTCAGGTAGGCCTGGAACGAGGGGTGGCGCGGCAGGAGCGTCGCGTCCGGTCCGTAGACCGGCTCGCTGCGGCCCTTGAGCGAGGCGGACAGCTGCCACAGCAGCGGCCCGACCGTCAGCGCGAGCAGCAACAGGAGCGCGAGGTAGCGCGGCCCGAGGCTGCGCAGCCGGGCCCGGCGCCGCGGCCACGGCGAGTGCGGTGGCCGGGCGGGGACGGGGGCGGCCGTCGTCGGCCGCGGGGCGGTCAGGGTGCTCACGAGTCCTCCCGGTCGGATCCGAGCCGCTGCGAGACGAGGGCGAGGACCCCGGTCATGAGGAAGAGCGCGACGCTGATCGCGGCGCCGTACCCGGCGTTGCCGGAGATGGGGTCGAGCGCGGCGCGCTGGATGTAGAAGGGCAGCGTCTGGGCGCCGCCGCCCGGGCCGCCGGTGGGCCCACCGAGGACGTAGATCTCGGTGAAGACGCGCAGCGACCCGATGCCGGACATCAGCCCGACGAGCAGCATCGTCAGCCGCACCCCGGGGACGGTGACGACGAGGAACCGGCGCACGGCGCCCGCCCCGTCGACCTTCGCGGCGTCGTACAGCTCCTTGGGGACGCTGCCGAGCGCCGCCATGTAGAAGATCATGTACCAGCCCAGGCCCTTCCAGACCGTGAGCGCGACGGCGCACAGCAGGATGAGCGTCGAGTCGGACAGGAACGGGATCGGCGAGCTGACGACGTGCAGCCGCTGGAGCACCGTGTTGATCGGCCCCTGCTCGGCGAAGAGGTTCTGCCAGATGAGGCCGACGGCGACGACCGAGGCGATGACCGGCGCGTAGAACGCCGACCGGAACACCCCGATGAACGGGATCTTGTCCTGGACGAGGACGGCCAGCACGAGGGGCAGGACGACGAGCAGCGGGACCGCGATGGCGGCGTACAGGAAGCTGTTGCGGGTGGCCTGCCAGAAGCTGGGGTCGCTCAGCAGCGTGCGGTAGTTCTCCAGGCCGACGAACTGCCCGCCGCCGCCGAGCGGCTTGGCGTCGGTGAAGGAGAGCACGACGGTGTTGACGAAGGGGAAGACGCCGAAGATCGCGATGACGACGACGGTGGGCGCCACCCAGACCAGCGGCGTCCACCACCGCCGGTAGAGCGCGGCGCCGGACACGCCCGACGGGCGCGGCGACCGGGAACGGCCTCGTCGGCCGGCGCGGGGGCCGGCGACGGTGCCTGGAGCGGTGGTGGACGCCACGGGTCAGCTCTTCGCGACGATCGCGTTGGCCTGCGACTGCGCGTCGCTCAGCGCCTGCTGCGGGGTCTTCTTGCCCTGCATGGCGAGCTGGACCTGCTGGACGACGACGGTGTTGACGGCGTCGTTCCAGGAGTAGAGGAACGCGTTCTGGGCGTTCTGCGCGAGCTGCGCCGACAGCTTGGCCGCCTGCGCGTAGGCGTCGGTGCCGCTGATCTTCGTGAACTTGTCGGCCTTGAGCGACGCGGTGGTGCTCGGGAAGTTCTGGATCCGCGGGTCGGAGATGAACGCGGTCTGCACGTCCGGGCTCAGCAGGTACCTCGCGAAGGCCAGGGCCGTCACCGGGTTCTTCGACGTGCTCGTCACGCCGACGAGCTGCCCGTCCTCCATGGCCTGGCCGCGGGCGTCGAGCAGCTGGCTGACGCCGGTGCTCGCGTAGACGGTGGGGTTGCCGGACTGCACGGTGCGCAGCGACGAGGCATTGGTCGAGCCCCAGACGAGCTGGCCCTCGGTGTAGAGCTTCACCGGGTCGTCCGAGCTGGCGAGCGAGTCCTTGGGCAGCGCGCCCGCCTGGTAGAGCTGGGCCATCTTCTGCACCCACTCGACGGCCTTCGGGTCGTCGGCGAAGGTGAACGTCTTCTGGTCCTCGGAGCTGATCCTCACCTTCATCAGCTGCCAGTCGGACGGCAGCCGGAAGGCCGGGTTGGCCGAGAAGGCGTAGTAGGCGCCGCCGGAGGTCTTGGCGATCGTCGCCGCGTCGGCGAACTGCTCGAAGACGGTCTGCGGCGGCTGGTCGGGGTTGAGCCCGGACTTCTTCAGCAGGCTCGCGTTGAAGCTCTGCAGACCGGTCAGGCCCCAGTACCACGGCATGACGAAGTGGCCGTCGCTGCCGGGCATCTTCAGGCTCGACCACAGGCTCGGGATGAACTCGTCGCCCGCGCCGGGCGCGTTCTTGTCGAGGTCGACGAGGAAGTTCGACTTCTGCAGCGCGTAGGCGGTGATCTGGTTGAGGTTGACGACGTCGGGCAGCGTGCACGCCTGGGCGTCACCGACCATGCGCTGGGTGAAGGTCGAGTCGCCGGGGTCGTCCTGCCAGGTGACCTTCGTGCCGGGGTACTTCTTCTCGAAGTCGGCGATGACCTTCTCGAAGTACGGCGAGAAGTCGGCCTTGAGGGCCGTGGTCTGGAAGGTGATCGAGCCGCTCGGCGTGCCGGTGAGGGGCGTGCCGGCGGCGACCTGGCTATTGACGTCGCAGTTGCCGGCCTGGGTGCCCGAGCCGGGCGCGGACGAGGCCGAGCTGCCGCCGACGCCGCACGCGGCGAGCAGGCCGGCGACGGTGACGGCCGACAGCGCGGCCAGGGGGGTACGGACGGACATGGTCGGACTCCTGCGGGATGGGTGGGTGGGTGAACGGGTGCCGGGGAGCGGCGGGCCGCCGCGCGCGGTGGGTGGGGCGGCGGGTGGGTCAGAGCGGCGAGGACGCCGGTTGGTAGGCCGGGCCGACGCCGTACGTCGCGTCGCGGGCCTCGAGGAGGGCGGACGACAGCGCGCCGACGGTGGCCGGGGTGACGTCGTCGGTGTCGAGCGCGCTGCGGCGCACCCGGGGCCGGAACGGGGTGGCCTCGTGGACGACGGCCTCGAGCAGGGCGGGGAACTCGGCGCCCGCGGCCCGGACCGAGGCCCCGGTGACGACGACGAGCTCCGGGTCGACGACCGCGCAGCAACTGACGACGGCGACCGCGGTGCGCCGGACCAGCTCGCGCAGGTCGTCGGCGCGGCTGGGGTGCTGGACGCCGGCGCCGCCGGACGCGCCGTCCGCGTCGTCGCCGAGCAGGGCGGAGAGCGCCCGGGCGCCGAGGAACTCGTGCAGGTGCGGCGCGCCGAACCCGCCCACCTCGGTCGACCAGGCCGGCAGGTAGCCGATCTCGCCGGCCGCGCCCCCGGAGCCGCGCAGCAGGCGGCCCTCGAGGACGACGGCGGCGCTGACGCTCTCGGCGAGGCGCAGCAGGACGAAGCTGCCGACCCCCTCGGCCGCGCCGCCGTGCTGCTCGGCCAGGGCGGCCAGCTTGACGTCGTTCTCGAGCCGGGTCGGCAGCTCGAGGGCGTCGGCGAGCCGGGCGCGCAGCCCCTGGCTCCAGCCGGGGTGGCCCTCGACGTAGCGCATCTCGCCGTCGGGCCCGACGACGCCGGGGGCGGCGACGGTGACGCGGTCGAGGGCGTCGGCGGTGGTCCCCGCCTGCTTGGCGGCGGCGCGCACGACCCGGCGGGCCAGCCGCTCGGGGGTGTCGTCGGGACGGGCGCGGCGCCCGACGCCGGCGAGGACGGTGCCGTCGAGGTCGGCCACCCGGCACCAGGCGCCCTCGGGCTGGAGCTCGACGCCGGCGACCCGCGCCACGCCGTGGCGCAGCGCGTAGAGGGTCGAGTTGGGGCCGCGACGCCCGGTCGCCACCTCGCCGCGCGCCTCGAGCAGGCCGGTGGCGACGAGGCGGGAGACGAGCTCCCCGGCGCTCGGCCGGGAGATGCCGACGAGCGAGGCGAGGGTGGGCCGGTCGAGCGGACCGCGCTCGAGGAGCTGGTCGACGACGGCCCGCTCGAAGGTGCCCGCGCGGCGCGGGGCGGCGGCGGCGTTCACGGGGCCTCCAGCGGGTCGGCGACGAGCCGGCCGCGGTCGGTGGCGACCGCGGCGGCGAGGTCGACGAGGGTGCAGTCGCCCCACGAGAACCACTCCCGCGTCCACCGCGAGGGGTCGTCGACGTGGAAGGACTCGTGGACGTGGCCGGTGCCGCCGTCGGTCCGCGCGAGCCGCCCGAGGGTCGCGCGGCGGTCGTCGGCGGTGCCGGTGAGCGCGGCCGCGACGAGGCCGATCGGCCACACGTAGCCCGGCTCGGTGTGCGGGGAGCCGAGGCCGGCGGCGTGCACGCCGGCGTAGTACCAGGGGTTGGCGCCGGAGAGGACGAGCGTGCGGGTGGCGGCGTACAGGGCGCCGTACGGGAGCGCGCCGAGCAGCGGCAGACCGAGCAGGCTCGGGCTGTTCGGGTCGTCGGCCAGCAGGGTGCCACCGAGGCCGTCGACCTCGTAGGCGAGGACGCGTCCGTGGTGCGGGTCGTCGACGACGGCGTGCTCGAGGGTGGCGTCGCGCAGACCGGTGGCGAGGCGGACGCACCGGGCGGCAAGGGCCTCGTCGGCCCACACCGCCCGGGCGAGCGGGGCGAGCCGCTCGAGCGCGGCGGCGGCGAAGAGGTTGCCGGCGCTCGTGAAGTGGAAGGTGCAGGCGTCGTCGCTGGGGCGGAAGCCGGTCCAGCTCATCCCGGTGACGGCGACCGGGCTGCCGAGACCGCCCCGGCCGAGGGTGTCGATGGTCAGGTGGGTGTCGCGGGTGAACCGGTACGACGACGCCGCGTGGTCCCGCTCGAGCTCGAGGATCTCGAGGGCGGTGGCGACGGCGGCGCGGGCGGCCTCGCCGAGGACGTCGGTGCGCCCGGTGGTGCGCCACCAGCGGCCGAGCAGGTCCAGGACGTGGGCGAGCGAGTCGATCTCGTACTTGCGCTCCCACACCCACGGGTCGTCGTGGCCGTCGCTGGCGTCCCAGCTGGCGCCGGTCGGGCCGAGGTTGACGGCGTTGGCGTAGGGGTCGTGGACGACGGCGGCGGTGAGCCGGGCGACGACGCCGGCGAGGACGTCCTGGAGGTCGGCGTCGTCGGTGAAGCGCAGGTAGGTGCCGGCCTGGATGCTCGCGTCGCGCAGCCACATGGCCGGGATGTCGCCGGTGAGGACGGCGGTCGTGCCGTCGGGCTGGGGGACGAAGGCGCGCTCGGGGGTGCGGTGCAGGCACGCCTCGACGAGGGCGGTGACGGCGGGGTCACCCAGGGACGCGACGGCGTCGACGAGGGCGGTGGCGCGCCGGCTGCGCAGCCGGACCCCGCTGGACGTCGTCGTCATGGTGAGCCTTTCTATCAGGAAGGTTGCCTAATAGATAACAGCGCACGACGGTCCGGCGTCAACCCCTCCGGGCGAACTGCCAGGGAACGCGCTCGGCTCCGCCGCTCCCGCCAGGACGACGTCTCCTTGCTCCGGATGTGCCCGGATCCGTTGTCGTGCAGTCGGATTTGGTCACTTCCGGAGCAAGGAGTCGCCCCTCGGGGCTAGCCCAAGTCGGCGTGCTGGACCACCCAGGTGTGCAGCGCGATCGCGGCGGCGGCGCCGGCGTTGATCGACCTCGTCGACCCGAACTGGGTGATGTGCAGGACGTCTGCGGCGGCCGCGAGGGCCTGCGGGGTCAGCCCCGGACCCTCCTGCCCGAAGAGCAGGACGCACTCCCGTGGCAGCCGCGCCCGCTCGATCGGCCGCGACCCGGGGACGTTGTCGATCGCCACGAGCGGCAGCCCGCGCTCGCCCGCCCAGGCGACGAGGTCGGCGACGTCCGGGTGGTGCACCTCGTGCAGGTAGCGGTCGGTGACCATCGCCCCGCGGCGGTTCCACCGCCGCTTGCCGACGATGTGGACGGCGGCCGCGTTGACGGCGTTGGCGGTCCGCACGACCGAGCCGATGTTGAAGTCGTGGCCCCAGTTCTCGACGGCGACGTGCACCGGGTGCCGGGTCCGGTCGAGGTCGGCGACGACGGCCTCGAGCCGCCAGTAGCGGTAGCGGTCGACGACGTTGCGCCGGTCGCCGCCCGCGAGCAGCTCGGGGTCCCAGTGGTTGCCGGCCGGCCACGGGCCCTCCCACGGCCCGACGCCCACCGGCGGCTGCTCGCTCACCGACGGCACGCTAGCCGCCCGGGGCCGCGGCGCCGGACGGCGACCGCGGAACCCGCCGCGACCCCCTACCGTTTGCCAGGTGATGACGACGCTCGCGCCGGCCCTGGGGCCCAGCTGGTTGGACCCGAACTACCTCTTCGAGACGTACGGGGCCGCCTTCTTCGTGCTCACCCTCGTCATCGTCTTCGTCGAGTGCGGCCTGCTCTTCCCGATCCTGCCCGGCGACTCGCTGCTCTTCGCCGTCGGCCTGTTCATCGCCGCCGGCAAGCCGCACCTGCCCTCGCTCCCGGTCGCGCTGGCGCTCATGGTCCTCGCCGCGTTCCTCGGCAACGTCGTCGGCTACGAGCTGGGACGCCTGCTCGGGCACCGCTTTTACGAACGCGACGGCCGCATCGTCAAGCGCAAGTACCTCGACCAGTCCCGCGCCTTCTTCGACCGCCACGGCAACAAGGCCCTCGTCATCGGCCGCTTCGTGCCGATCGTGCGCACCTACGTCACCCTCGTCGCCGGCGCCTCGCAGATGTCGCGGCGTCGCTTCTTCGAGTGGTCGGCCGTCGGCGCGCTGCTGTGGGTCCTGCTCGTCACCCTCCTCGGCTACTTCCTCGGCAACGCCTTCCCCGCCATCGGCAAGAACCTCGACGCCGCCATCGTCGTCATCGTCGTGCTGTCCCTCATCCCCGTCGCCATCGAGTGGTGGCGCCACCGCAAGGCCGTCGACGACGCCCTCTGACCCGAGAGTGATGCCCCGATGACCACCACGACGCTGCCGCGCGCCACGCCCGAGCCCGAGGGGATGGCCGGCTGGGCCGTCGGCCTCATGGAGACCCTCGGAGGGCCCGGCGCCGCCGTCCTCGTCGGACTGGACAACGTGTTCCCGCCGGTGCCGAGCGAGCTCGTCCTGCCGCTGGCCGGGTTCGCCGCCAGCCAGGGCACCTTCTCGTTCGTCGGCGCGCTGTTCTGGACGACGCTGGGCTCGCTCGTCGGCGCCTGGGTCGTCTACGCCGTCGGGGCGGCGCTCGGCCGCGAGCGCACCCGCGCCCTCGTCGCGCGGGTGCCGCTGCTCAAGGTCGAGGACGTCGACCGGTCGGAGGCGTGGTTCGCCCGGCACGGCGCCAAGGCCGTGTTCTTCGGCCGGATGGTGCCGCTGTTCCGCAGCATGATCTCCGTGCCGGCGGGCATCCAGCGCATGCCGCTGCCGCTCTTCCTCGGCCTCACCGCGCTCGGCAGCCTGGTCTGGAACACCGTCTTCGTCACCGCCGGCTACCTGCTCGGCGAGAGCTGGTACCTCGTCGAGGACTACGCCGGGATCGTCCAGAAGCTCGTCGTCGCGGCCGTCACCGTCGCGGCCGTCGTCGTCGTCGTCCGCCGGCTGCGGGCACGGTCGGGCGCGACCGACCTGGGCTGAGCACGCCGCCGTACGGCGCCCTGGTGGTCCACGAGGTCAGCGCGCGCCGGGCGGGTCGATGTTCTGCAGGCGCACCTCGCCGTGCGCGACGAGGCGGTCCTCCTCGTCGACGACACGCACCTGCCACAGCTGGTGGGTGCGGCCCTGGAACACCGGCTCGCCGGTGACGGTCACCTCGCCGGCGGTGAGCGCGCGCAGGAAGTGCGTCGCGTTGCTGAGGCCGACGGCGACCTGGCCCCGACCGGCGACCGCCGCGGAGGCGCCGACGCTGGCGACGGTCTCGACGAACGAGGCGTAGGTGCCGCCGTGGACGATGCCCCACGGGGTGTGGTTCGCCGGGCCGAGGGTGGCCCGGGCGACGACCCGGTCCGCCGCGGTCTCGAGGACCGTGACCGTCGTCGCGTGCTCGAAGGTCGTGCCCGGCGTGAGGGGGGTGGGGTCGGTCATGGGGGCCTCTCGGGTCGGGTGGCTGGAGGGGTGTCAGGTGGCCGGGTCGGCCACGACCCGCACCGGGTCGGCCTCCCCCGCGGGCTCGGAGACCGTCGCCGGGGCCGTCACCGGGGCCGTCGCCGGGGCCGTCGCCGGGGCCGTACGACGCGCCGTCGCGAGCAGGACCGCGGCGGCCAGCACGCAGACCGCCATGACGTGCCACGCCGTGCCGAACGCGGCGACCGCCTGGCCCGGTCCGGGGGTGCCGAGGACGGCGACGAAGACGGCGACGCCGAGCGCGCTGCCCACCTGCCGGAACGCGGTCGACAGCCCGATCGCCGTCGCGAACCGCGCGGGCGGGGCGGCGGCCACGGCCAGCGAGGTGAAGGCCGGCAGCGCCAGGCCGACGCCGAGTCCGGTGAGCACCTGCCCGGGCAGGAACGTCCGGGTGTAGGCCGGGGTCGCGGTGACGAGCAGCGGGTACGTGCTCAAGCCCACGGCGACGACGACCGCCCCGGCCGCCCCGACGCGGCCGGCGCCGTACCGCGGCCCGAGGCGGGAGGCAGCCACCGCGCCGACGACGGCGAGTGCCGGCCCGACCGACATCTCGGCGCCGGCGCGCAGGACCGAGTGCCCCCACACGCCGGTGAGGAAGAGGACCCCGGCGATGAGCATGGCGGCGAAGCCGGTGAAGAACACGGTCGCCGCGGCCACCGCGACGGCGAGCGACGGCACCCGCAGCAGGGCGACGTCGAGGGCCGGCTCGGGATGCCGGGTCGAGCGGACGACGGCGGAGGCGAGCGCGAGGACCCCGACGACCGCGGACGCGACCACGCCGCCCGAGGTCCAGCCCCAGGGTCGGCCCTGGACGATGGCGAGGACGACCCCGGCGACCCCGACCATGACGAGCAGCGACCCGAGCAGGTCCGGGAGCCGTCCCCCGCCCTCCGGGCGCGTCTCGGGCACCCGCCGGGCGGCGAAGACCGCCGCGGCCAGCCCGAGCGGCAGGTTGACGGCGAAGATCAGCCGCCAGCTGACCTCGGTCAGCGCCCCGCCGAGGACCGGACCGGTGGCCGCCCCCACGGCGCCCACCGCGGACCAGGCGGCGATGACGCCGCCCCGGGCGGCGGGCGCGAAGGCCGGCAGGACGAGGCCGAGCGAGGCCGGCGTGAGCATCGCGGCCCCGGCCGCCTGGACGAGGCGGGCGAGGACGAGCAGCCCGACCGACGGGGCCAGCGCGCAGGCCGCCGACGCGGCCGTGAAGAGCAGCATCCCGACGACGAACGACCGCCGCCGCCCGAGCAGGTCCGCCGTCCGGCCGGCCGGGACGAGGAGCGCGGCGTAGACGATCGCGTACCCGTTGAGCACCCACGACAGGGCACCGAGGTCCCGCTGCGCGAACTCGCGGACGAGGTCGGGCATGGCGACGTTGACGACGAAGAGGTCGAGCGAGGCCGCGAAGACCCCGAGGGACACCATCGCGAACAGCAGCCGCGGGGACGCCGTACGGCGGGCGTGCACCCCGTCGGCAGTGGGTCTCGTCATGAGACGGGACGATAGCCCGCTGAAGTCTGATGATGCAACGGTGCACGTCAAGACCCCGATAAGGGGCGTACGATGTCCCTCATGCGCCGGACCTCCTTCGCCACCTGGCCGTGCGGGATCGCCCGCACCCTCGACGTCATCGGCGACCCGTGGACCCCGCTCGTGCTGCGCGAGGCGTTCTACGGCCTGCGGCGCTTCGAGGACCTGCAGGCCTCGCTCGGCATCGCCCGCAGCACGCTGAGCGACCGGCTGGGGCTCCTCGTCGAGCACGGCCTGCTCGAGCGCGAGCCGTACGCGAGCGACCCGGTGCGGTACGAGTACGTCCTCACGCCCAAGGGCCGCGACGTGCAGCCGGTCCTCATGGCGCTGCTCGAGTTCGGCAACCGCTGGCTCGCCGACGAGGACGGTCCGGCCGTCCAGGTCCGCCACCGCAGCCACCGCCACGGCGAGCACGTCGCGACCCCCGAGCTGGTGTGCGGCGAGTGCCACGAGCGGCTCGGCTCCGGCGACGTGGAGATGGTCATGGGCCCCGGGTTCCCCGAGCGACTGCGCGACCGCCCCGAGGTCCGCCGTCGGTTCCACCTCGACGCCGCCTCCTGACGCGCCCGGCGCAACCCCCGCGAATCGGATTCGGCCCACTCGGCTCCCGTCACGACCCGAGCCAAGACCGGTGAATCCGATTCGAGTGAGCCGGCCGACTCGGATTCGGCCCACTCGGCTCCCGTCCCGACCCGAGCCGACCGGGCCGAATCCGATTCGGGTGGGTCAGCCTTCGATCCGGCCGGTGCGACCGAGCAGCCCGTCCCGCCAGCCCAGCACCACCGCCCGCACCAGCGCGCCGCGCTGCTCGTGGTCGAAGGCGAGCCGCAGCAGGTGGGCGACGGTCTCGGTCGCGAGCCGCCGCAGGACCCACCGCGGCTGGGTCGCGAGGTAGCGGCGGGT
Source organism: Lapillicoccus jejuensis (assembly GCF_006715055.1). Classification (NCBI taxonomy): domain Bacteria; kingdom Bacillati; phylum Actinomycetota; class Actinomycetes; order Micrococcales; family Intrasporangiaceae; genus Lapillicoccus; species Lapillicoccus jejuensis. The sequence goes on along the minus strand of NZ_VFMN01000001.1, from coordinate 1,877,303 downwards.
GAGCAGCGTGCCGTTGCGGGTGAGGTAGCGCACCCGCAGCGGGGAGTGCCGGTTGAAGCCGCCGACCGCGCGACCGAGCACCCGGGCGGGCCGCCGCTCGCCCTGCCCGTGCTCGAGGGCGCACCCCTCGCCCACCGCCGGCGGCAGCCCGTGGGCGCGGCAGCGGGCGGTGTACTCCGAGTCGACCGCGTCGATGACGAGCCCCTCCTCGAGGAGCCCGACGGCGGCGACCGTCCGGGCCGGCAGCAGCCACCCCGACTGCATCGGGTCGAACGCCCACCGCACCCTCCCTTCGAGCAGGTCCACCCCGCCGTCGGTGGGCGAGCGGTGCCCGCGGTAGCTCTCGGCCGCCACGACGCCGTACCCCACGCGAGCGCGCTCGAGCCGCGCCGCCGTCGCGAGCGCGCGCACGACGTAGTCCGGCCCGAGCCGGCTGTCCTGGTCCAGCGTGAGGACGTACGGCGCCCCGCCGGTGCGCCGGACGTGCTCGAGACCGGTGTTGAGGGCGGCCGCGATCCCACCGTTGGGCCGGTGCAGGACCTCGGCCCCGAGGTCCTCGAGCGCCGCGAACAGCGGAGCCGACGCCGGGCCGGAGCCGTCGTCGACGACGACGACGCGCCCGACCTGGCGCAGGGTCTCGCGGGTTGCGTCGACGAGCGACGCCGGCGGGTCGAGGGCGGCGACGACCGCCGCGACGCGGTCCGGGTGCAGCGGCGGCGGCGGGCTCACAGCGCCCTCCGCACCCGCAGCGCCGGCCCGAGCACCCCGAGCAGGAGGACGAGCTCGCTGGCCGCCATCCCCCAGGCCACTCCGGCGAGCCACCCGCGGGCGGCGGCCACGAGCATGACGGCCAGCCCGGCGACGGCCGACGCGGCGGTCCAGGCGAGCACGAGCCGGGTGCGGCCGGCCGGCAGCAGCAGGTTGCGCACGTACGGCGTGCTGGCCGAGATGAGCAGGAACGCGGCGCCGTACGCGACCCCCAGCTCGCGCGACGCGGCGACCGGTGCACCGAAGAGCAGCCCGGTCAGCCACGGCCCGAGCAGGGCGAGGACGAGCAGGCCGGCGACGCCGAGCGCGAGGTGGGCGAGGACGGCGGTGCGGTGGCGCCGCGCTCGCTCGCCCCGGTCGGCGTCCGGCTCGAGGGTCCACCCCTGGAAGGCGTTGCCGGTGGCGACGACGGCGAAGAGCCCCAGCCGGTAGACCGCGTCGGCCGAGCTGAGCGGCGAGGCGACCGCGCCGGGGAAGGCGGCCGTCGCGACGGGGGCGGGCGTGGCGGCGTACGCCGTCCCGACGAGGTTGACCCCGGCGGTGCCGGCCTGCGCTTGCAGCTCGCGGGCCGCACGGCCCAGCGGCAGCGGCGACCAGTCCGCGCCCGGCGCGTGGCGGCGCTGGAAGGCGACGAGCCCGACGACCGTCGCGACGACGAGCAGCAGCGGGTAGGTCCAGATGGCGCGGGTCGCCAGCACCACCGGGACGGCGAGCGCGGCGGCGGCGACGCGCGGGACGGTGTCGTACCAGAACAGCACGGCCGGACGGCCGACCCCGATCCCCCACCAGGCCGGCGACAGCCCGAGCAGCGACGTCGCGAGCGCCATCGACGCCGCGACGGCGCGGTAGCCCGGCTGGGCGACGACCGCGCTCACGAGCGCCGCGGCCGGCAGGACGGGGGCGAGCAGCAGCAGCCGGGTGCGCAGGCTGCTGCCGTAGAGGCCGGTGAGCTCGGGCCCGCGGGCGCGGGCGGCCTCGACCGGGCCGATGACGTTCCACCCCCAGAAGACGACCGTGGCCCCGAAGGTCCCGACCGACTGCCCGGCGACCACGCTGGACCACCCCTGCGGGCCGGCCACCCGGGCGACGACGGGCAGCAGCACGAAGGGGGTGACGAGCGAGAGCAGCGGGAGGAGCGTGAAGCCGCCGAGCCGGCGCAGCACCCGGCGGCCCGGCTCAGGCCTGCGGGGAGGTGGGCGGCGCGTCCTGCGGGCCGGACCCCACCGACGGCGGGGCCGCCGGTGGCGGCACGGCGCCGTACCCGCCGCTCGAGCTCCCGAAGCTGACCTGCGGGGCCTGCCGCTCCAGGCCCTCGGCCTCGAAGTACTCCATCCGGCTCACCCCGGCCGGGCCGGCGAGGAAGCTCGTGGGGATGGTGTCGACCTTGGTGTTGAGCTCGCGCACGGTGGCGTTGTAGTAGCGCCGGGCGCTGGCGATCCGGTCCTCCGTCGAGGACAGCTCGGTCTGCAGCGCGAGGAAGCCCTGGTTGGCCTTGAGGTCGGGGTAGGCCTCGGAGACCGCGTTGAGCCGGACCAGGGCCTGGCTCAGCGCCGCCTCGGACTCGGCGGCCTGCGCCGGGCTCTGCCCGGGGGTCATCGCCGCGGTGCGGGCCGCGGTGACCGCCTGCAGCGTGCCGGCCTCGTGGGCGGCGTACCCCTTGACCGTCTCGACGAGGTTGCCGATGAGGTCGTGGCGGCGCTTGAGCTCGACGTCGACCTGGGCCCACGCCTCCTGGACCCGGTTGCGCAGCCGGACGAGCCCGTTGTACATCCCGACGAGCGCCACGACGGCGAGGACGACGACGACCAGGACGACCAACCCGACGACCATGCCCATTCCCATCATCATGCGAGGAGTCCCCCTTCTCCGGACGGCGAACGAGGTGGTGAGGCAGCCTAGGCGAGCCCGAGGTCCTGCAGCGTGAAGGCGAAGCGGTAGGGCACGCCCTCGGCCTGGATCTTCTCGCCCGCCCCGGTGTCGCGGTCGGCGATCGTCGCGACCGCGACGACCTCGGCGCCGGCCTCGCGGCACGCGGCCACGGCGTCGAGGGGCGAGGCGCCGGTGGTCGTCGTGTCCTCGACGACGAGCACGCGCCGCCCCGCGACCGACGGGCCCTCGATGCGCTGCTGGAGCCCGTGAGCCTTGCCCTGCTTGCGCACGACGAAGGCGTCGAGCCGCTCGCCCGCGGCGGCCGCCGCGTGGAGCATCGACGTGGCGACGGGGTCGGCGCCGAGGGTGAGGCCACCGACGGCGTCGTACCCGAGGTCGGCCGTGAGGTCGCGCAGCACCCGCCCGACGAGCGGGGCGGCCTCGCCGTCGAGGGTGATCCGGCGCAGGTCGACGTAGTAGTCGGCCTCCTTGCCGGAGGAGAGGGTGACGCGCCCGTGGACGATCGCCTTCTCCCTGATGACCTCGAGCAGCCGGGCGCGGTCCTGGTTCACGTCGCTCACGGTCGGCAGCCTAGTGCGCGGGCCGGAACGCGCCGTCGGCCCCGAGCACCGGGACGACCCGGCTCGCGTCCAGCTCGGCGGCGACGAGCACGTCGCCGTCGAACCCGCCGTCGACCAGCTCGCGCCCGCTCGTGCAGGCGAGCAGCGCGTCGCCGATCCGCGGGGCCACGACGGCGTACGACGCCCTCGCGGCCCGCGACTCCTCGTCGAGCGTCGCCTCCTCGAGCCCGGCAGCGACGCCACCCGCCCCCCACAGGTCCTCGACCGCGGGGCGCAGCGACCCGTCGGGCCACCGCTCGCCGGCGGCGACGAGCACGACGACCGCGCGCTCGTCGGCGGCGAGCCGGGCCCGCAGGTGCGCGGCGACCGCGGCCCGGTTGCGCAGGCTCGCGGCGAGGACGGTCGCCCCGGTGGCGGCGAGGGCGTGCGCGATGGACGCGCCGTTCGGCGAGGGCAGGACGAGCCGCTCGAGCCCCACGGCGTCGCGCACGGTGCGCGGCGAGAGGCTGACCTCGCCCGGACCGGCCGCCCGTCGGCCGACCGCGAGGGTGGCGCCGAGGGCGCGGGCCCGCTCGTGGGCGTCCTCGTGCCACGGGTGCGGGTGGACGACGACGCCGCGGTCGGCGGCGACGGTGAGGGTGGTCGTGAAGCTCAGCACGTCGACGACGACGGCGAGGGCCCCGGCGGGGTCGAGCTCGCGCAGCAGCGCGGCGGCGCCGACGGGTCCCCACTCGAGGCGGACCCGGGCGCGTGCGGACGGGGCGGGCACGCCCCCATCATGCCGACGGTGCGCCGCCGGCCCCGGACATGACGAGGCGCGGGTCACCACCCCAGCGGGTGACCCGCGCCTCATCCGTGTGTCCTCGAGTCGAGCAGCGACCCGGCGCGTCGTCGGATCCTGCTCCCCGGTCCCCACCGGGCTCGAGCCACCGACCTGGTGGTCGGGTCCTGCGTGTCCGGCTCCCCAGCCGGATGCCTCCCGACCGAGGTCGGGTGCGCGGCACCGGCTCCCCAGCCGGGTCCGTGCTCCGGGCTCCCCAGCCCGGTCCTGCTCCCCGCGTCGAGCGGGTTCGGAACGACGCCCCCCACGGGCGCCTCCCGGCGGTCGGATCCCCTGCTCCCCAGCGAGGTCCGACCCGCCTCACCTCGTCGGCGTCTCCTGCGGATCCGGGGACGAGGTCGGTCGCGGCTCGGGGATCCCCCAGGCGGCGACCGCCACCCACCACCAGCCGGGGACCAGCGGGGCGTCCGTCGGCTGCCACCCGCCGGCAGCGCGTGCCGGGCGGGGAGCGATGGAGACGGTCATCGCGGTCCTCCTGTGCGTCGGGTGGGTCGGGCGGTTCCGGCCGTGACGACCGGTGTGCCTCAAATGTACGCACCTGACGGTTTCTTGACCAGCCCTTTACCTTCACCCGTTAGGACTATCTTTCGCGGTTTCCGGGACTAGTCCGGGGTGGTGCTACGAATTCCGTTCGTGGTTGCGCCGCTTCTGCACGGATCTCGAACCTCGACGGACCACGGACCGCGGGACGAGGCGCATCGCGGCGACCAGGAGGCGGTACGACCGGCCCGGGACCGACACCAGCCGGCCACGGGCGACGTCGTCGAGGGCGTCGACCACCAGGCGCCGCGCGTCGAGCCACATCGGGCCGGGCAGCGCGCCCATGTCGATGCCCGCGCGCTCGTGGAACTCGGTGCGCACGAAGCCGGGGCAGAGCGCCGTGACGGTCACCCCGGTGCCGGCCAGCTCGGTCCCGAGCGACTCGGAGAACACCGTCACCCACGACTTGGCCGCCGAGTAGGTCCCCATCGCGGCGAAGCCGGCGACGGAGGAGACGTTGACGATCGCCCCGCGGCCACGGGCGCGCATCGCCGTGGCCGCGGCGTGGGAGAGGACGAGGACGGCCCGGCACAGCACGTCGATCAGCTCCTCCTCCTGCTCGACGGGGTTGCGCAGGAACGAGCGCGACATGCCGAAGCCCGCGTTGTTGACGAGCAGGTCGATCGGCTCGGCCTCGTCGGCGAGGCGCTCGGCGACCTTGCCCACCTGGGCCCGGTCGGCGAGGTCCGCGACGAGGATCTCCGTCGCGACGCCGTACGTGCGCCGCAGGTCGTCCGAGACGTTCTCCAGCCGTGCGCGGTCGCGCGCGACGAGGACGACGTCGTGGCCCTTCTCGGCCAGGACCCCCGCGAACTGCGCTCCGATGCCGGCGGTCGCGCCGGTGACGAGGACCCAGGACATGCGCTCCACCCTAAGGTGGCCCGCGTGCGGCTGGCGACGTGGAACGTCAACTCCCTGCGCTCGCGGATGCCGCGGCTGGAGCCGTGGCTCGAGCGGGTGCAGCCGGACGTCGTCGCGCTGCAGGAGACCAAGCTCAGCACGCACGACCCCGCCCTCGCCGGGCTCGAGCGGCGTCTGGCCGCCCTCGGGTACGACGTCGCGCACCACGGCACGGGCGGGTACGCCGGCGTCGCGATCGCCTCGCGCGTCGGGCTCGAGGACGTCGAGCGGGGGCTGCCGGACGAGCCGCCGTACGACGGCCGGTCGGAGCCGCGCGCGGTCGGCGCCACCTGCGGGGGCGTGCGGGTGTGGTCGCTCTACGCGCCGAACGGGCGCCGGCTGCGGCATCCGCACTGGGAGTACAAGCTGGCCTGGCTCGAGGCCCTGCGGGCGGCGAGCGCCGGCTGGCTCGCGGCCGACCCGGGGCTGCCGCTGGTGCTGGCCGGCGACTTCAACGTCGCCCCGCAGGAGGAGGACGTGTGGAGCGTCGACTTCTGGTCGACCCGCACGCACTTCTCGCCCCCGGAGCGCGCCGCCGTCGCGGCGCTGCTCGAGGTCGGGCTGGTCGACCTGGCCCGGCCGCACACGCCGGGCCCGGGGGGCTGGACGTTCTGGGAGCACCTGCACGAGCGGTTCGTCAAGCGGCAGGGGCTGCGGATCGACTTCCTGCTCGGCTCGCCCGCGGTCGCGGCGCGGGTCGAGGGGGCCGCCGTCGACGTCGCCGAGCGGGCCGCGGCGGGCACGAGCGACCACGCGCCGGTCGTGGTGCAGGTCACCGACCCGTCGTGACGCGGACGCTTCCCTACTCTCGGTAGCATCGCGGCGTGAGCGCGCGTGAGCTGACCGTCCTCGCCGACGACGGCGCCCTGCTGGCCGTCCAGGTGCACGACCCGGCGGACGGCCCCGACGACGAGGTGACCACCCTCGTCCTCGCGCACGGGTGGACGCTCAGCCACCGCACCTGGGACCCCGTCGTCGCCGGGCTCGCCGGCCGGCCCGGGCTGCGCGTCGTCACCTGGGACCAGCGCGGGCACGGCCGCTCGACCCTCGCGCGGGGACGTCGGCGACCCCGTGGGGTGTCCGTCCGGCGGCTGGCGGCCGACCTGCGCACCGTGGTGGACGCCACCGCCCCGGAGGGCCCGCTCGTGCTCGCCGGGCACTCGATGGGCGGGATGACCGTCATGGCCCTCGCCGGCCGCGACCCCGGCCTCGTCACGCGCCGGGTGCGCGGGGTCGCGCTCGTCGCGACGTCGGCCGGTGGGCTGGCCGAGGGGACCCGACCCGCCCAGCGGTGGGGCGCCCGGCTCGCGGCGCACGCCCCTGCCGTCCCGCTCGGGCGGACCATCACGCTGCAGGGGCAGCGGGCGCTGCTCTTCGGCGAGCACGCCGACCCGGGCGCGGTCGCGGCCACCCGCGACCAGGTCGCGGCGACCCGGCTGGCGTCCTTCGGCGGGTTCTACGGCGCGCTGATGGCCCACGACGAGGTGGCGTCACTGGCCGTCCTCGCCGACGTGCCCGTCACCGTGCTCGTCGGCACCCGGGACCGGCTCACCCCCGAGCGCCACGCCCGCGCCCTCGTCGCCGCCCTGCCGCACGCCCGGCTGGAGGTGCTCGACGGAGCCGGTCACATGCTCCCCTACGAGGCCACGGGCGAGGTCACCGCCGCGATCGCGGACCTGCTGGTCCCGGTGTCGAGCGGCGGCTGACCCCGGCGGCCCCGCTCACTCGGCGGCGGCCACCGCCCGCACCACGGCGGAGCCGACCGAGGGCTCCAGCCGCAACACCGCGCGCGCGGCGGCGACCTGCTCGGCGGACACCACGACCAGCCCGGTCCCGCCGACGGCGTCGGGCCGGGCGCCGGCCCGGGGCACGTCGTCCGCGCGGACGACCGTCAGTGCCTGGACCTGGTGGTCGTCGAGGGCGCGCAGGTCGTGCCCGTCGGGCGTCGTCGCCGCCGCCTGGGTGAGGACCTCGACGGCGAGCCGCCGCTCCTCGTCGGTGGCCAGCGGGCTGCCGGACAGCTCCTCGAGGAGGGTCTGCCCGAGGAGCCGGCGGCGGGCGCTGTCGTCGCCGAGGTCGTCCAGCGCCGCGGTGAAGCGCCGACCCCACTCCTCGCGGCGGGCCGCGGTCTCGCGCAGCGCGTCGCCCCGCACGACGGCGAGGTAGGACAAAGCCGCCCCGACCGCACCGCCGAGGAAGGCGAGCAGCGCGGTGCCCCAGTCGGTCGACATGGCGCCACGCTAGTCGCGCCGACACCCTTCCACCACGCCGTCAACCTATGTAGAGTTCTACGTATGGCGACCGACCCGAGGATGACGGCCACGACCGTCGACGTCCTGCGCACGTTCCTCACCGACCCGCAGCAGGAGCTCTACGGCCTGCAGGTGATGTCCGAGACGGGGCTGCCGAGCGGCACCGTCTTCCCCATCCTCGCCCGCTTCGAGGCGCGCGGCTGGCTCGAGAGCGGCTGGGAGCAGGTCGACCCGAGCGAGGTCCGCCGCCCCGCCCGCCGCTACTACCGGCTCACGCCGGACGGCCTGGAGTCGACCCGGCTCGCGATCGCCCGGGTGACCGCCGAGCGCCGCGCCCGGACCGGCGTCCTGCGCCCCGCCGACGGCCTGGCCGGGGGTGCGTCGTGACCTCCGCCGCGCACCTGCTGGGTCGGGCCGCCTGCGGCGCCGCGGCCCGGCTGCTGCCCGCCGAGGTCCGCGAGCGCTACCTCGACGAGTGGCGCGCCGACCTCGCCTGGGCGCCGCAGCACGAGGTGCTGCCCTACGCCGTCGGCGTCCTCGCCCGGGTGCTGGCCCTGCGCGCCGCCCTGCGCGAGGACGACGCCCCCGGCCTGCCGGTGCTGTGCCGGCTGCACCTGCACCGCGAGATCGAGGTGCACGACAACCCGGAGGACCCCCAGGTCGTCAGCCGCGAGTGCTGCCGCTGCGGGCGCGTCCGGGACGCCTGGTTCGAGCCCGCCGGTGGCCCCGGCGACGACCTGGCCTGGGGTCTCTCCCAGACCATCCACTGACAGGGGAGCTCGATGACCACCACGACGGGCACCACGGACGTCGAGCGGGTGCGCCGGGTCTACGAGGACCGGCACGCCGCCCTGCTCGACCAGGTCCGACCCCTGACCGCCGACGACGCCGAGGCGGAGCGCTGCCTGCAGGCGGCCGTCCGTGACGCGCTCGGGCGACCGCGCGCCTTCGCGGTCGCCCCCGACCCGGAGGCCTGGCTGCGCGAGCGCGCCCAGCGCGCCGCCCGGACGGTGGACGGCCTGCCGGCGGCGGTCGGCTTCGACTCCCTCGTCGAGGCGGCGCGTCGGCGGGCGCGACGCCGTACGGCGTGGCAGCTCGCGGCGGCGGTGCTCGGGGCCGCCGCCGCGATCACCCTCTTTCTCGTGCTCGGGTCGCAGCTGGACCCCACCGGCGGGCTGCTGTGACCCGCCCGGTCTAGCGTGACCGGATGAGCACCTCCCCCGTCCGGATCGCCGTCGTCGGGGCCGGCGACCGGGGCAGCGCCTACGCCGCCTGGGCAGCCGACCACCCCGACCGGGCGCGGGTCGTCGCGGTCGCCGAACCGAACGCCGTACGGCGCGAGCGGCTCGCCGACGCGCACGAGGTGCCGGCCGGGCAGCGGTACGACGACTGGCGCGCGCTGCTCGAGGGCCCGCGGGTCGCCGACCTCGTCGTCGTCGCGACGCGCGACCGCGAGCACCGCGACCCCGCGGTCGCGCTCGCCGGGGCCGGCTACCACCTGCTGCTCGAGAAGCCGATGGCGCCGACCGAGGCCGAGTGCCGGGAGATCACCGCGGCCGCGCACGCCGCCGGGGTCCTGGTCGCCGTCTGCCACGTGCTGCTCTACACGCCGTACACGCAGGTCGTCCGCGACGTCGTCCGGTCGGGGCGGATCGGGCGGGTGATGAGCGTGCAGCACCTCGAACCGGTCGGGTGGTGGCACCAGGCGCACTCGTTCGTGCGCGGGCACTGGGCGCGCGAGGACGACGGCGCGTTCATGCTGCTCGCGAAGTCGTGCCACGACGTCGACTGGCTCCAGCACGTCGTCGGGGAGCCGGCGGTCGCGGTGTCGAGCTTCGGCTCGCTGCAGCACTTCACGGCCAAGGACCGGCCCGACCGGGCGTCGGACCGGTGCGTCACGTGCGACCTGCAGGACACCTGCCCGTACTCCGCGACCCGGCTCTACCGGGGGCTGCTCGCGCGGGGCGAGACCGGGTGGCCGGTCTCGACCGTCGTCGACGAGGTGACGCCTGCGGCGCTCGAGGAGGCGCTCGCGACCGGGCCGTGGGGACGGTGCGTCTACGACTGCGACAACGACGTCGTCGACCACCAGGTCGTCGCCCTCGAGTACGCCTCGGGGGCGACGGCGTCGTTCACGATGACGGCGTTCGCCGAGGCGGGCCACCGCGAGACGCGGATCTTCGGCACCCACGGCGAGGTGCGGTGCGACGGGGGGACGGTCGAGGTCGTCGAGTTCGGCGGGCTGCCCGGGGAGAGTCGGCGCGAGCGCATCGACGTCGGGTCGCTCGGCGACGCGACCGCCGGTGGTGGGCACGGCGGCGGCGACGGCGGGCTGATGGACGCGGTGGTCCACGCCGTGGCGACGGGTGACCGGTCGGGGGTCTGGTCCGGCATCGACGTCTCGCTCGAGACGCACCGCACGGTGTTCGCCGCCGAGCGGGCCCGCCGGCTCGGGACGGTCGAGCGGCTCGACCGTCTCGGCGTGCTCTGACCCGCGCTGCGTCCGAGAGGGTGGCGGCGGCGACCGCCGCGACCTCGGACGCTAGGACCCGACCTGCTCGCGCAGCCAGTCGATGTCGTCGGTCTGGCCCTGCACGCCGCCGGGCGTCTCGACGACGACGGGAGCGGACGCCTCGCGGACGACGTGGGCGAGGTCGGCGCCGTCGATGTGGCCCGAGCCGAGGTTGGTGTGCCGGTCGGCGCCGGAGTCGAACTCGTCGCGCGAGTCGTTGCAGTGCACGAGGTCGATGCGGCCGGTGATGCCGCGGACCTTGTCGACGACGGTCTCGAGCTCGTTGCCGCCGGCGTGTGCGTGGCAGGTGTCGAGGCAGAACCCGACGGTGTCCCCGCCCTCGGCCTGCCCGATGGCGTCCCACAGCCGCGCGATCGCCTCGAGCCGGCGGGCCATCGCGTTGTCGCCGCCCGCGGTGTTCTCGATGAGCAGCGGCACAGGCATCTCGAGGCCCTCGATGCACTTGCGCCAGTTGTCGAACCCCTTGGCCGCGTCCTCGTCGGTGCCCAGGTGGCCGCCGTGGACGACGACCCCCTTGGCGCCGATCTCGGCCGCCGCGAGCAGGTGCTGCTGGAGGAGCTTGCGGCCGGGGATGCGGATCCGGTTGTTGAGGCTGGCGACGTTGATGGGGTACGGCGCGTGGACGTACAGGTCGATTCCCGCCGCCTCCGCGGCCGCCTTGAGCGCGGCGGCACCCGCCTCGTAGCGGATCACCGGCCCCTTGTAGGACTGCGGGTCGCCGAGGAAGAACTGGCTGAGCGTCGCGCCGCGGGCCTGCGCCTCGGCGACCGGGTCGTCCTGCTCGACGTGTCCGCCGACGTGGAGGGTGGCCATGCGCCCACTCTAGGTCGGCGCACCGACGCCCCCTTCCCTCCCCGATGCGTCCGCAGCAAGGAGGCACCGGTGCCGCACAGGTGCGGACGCGGGGGTCAGCGCGAGCGGGCGGCCCACACCCAGCTGCAGACGGTGCCGAGGTGCACGGCGACGAAGGCCACGCCGACTCCGAGGGTGCCCACCTCGAGGGGGACCAGTCCCGAGACGACGAGCCCGGCCACCGAGACGGCGAGGCACCAGGCCCAGGCCGCCGCCCACCGCGAGACGACGGGCAGCTGGCGCAGCACCGCGCCCACCTGCCCCGGGACCGCCCGCCGCAGCCGGAGCCCCACGACGACCACCACGGCGACGACGACGAGCGCGCACAGCGAGCGCACCACCCACGGCCCGGTCGGGGCCGGCTGCGCCCCCTGCCCGAGCAGGGCCACCCAGACCGCCGCGAGGACGGTCCAGTGCGCCGGTCGCAGCCACCCGGCGAGGACGACGCCGAGGTTGTGCCGGGCGGCGCCGTTGCGCGGGTCGACCCGCAGCGCGTGGACGAACCCGGTGATCGCGGCGACGCCACGCCGGCGGCGCAGCTGGATCCGGGCCAGGTCGTTGAGGGCCGACGAGTTGCCCGGGTCGAGCTCGAGGGTGCGCCGCAGCGCCTGCTCGGCGACGGCGAGCCCCTGCGGGCTGGAGCCGCTCGTGGGGTGCGCCAGCTGCGCCATGAGCAGGTGCACCGCGGGCTCCTGGGGCGCCAGCTCGGCCGCCCGACGCCCGGCGGCCCACGCACGCTCGTGCGCCTCGGGCGAACCCACGGCCGCCAGCGCCCGGGCGTACTGCAGGTGCGTGAGGTAGGAGAACGGCTCGAGGCGCACCGCCCTGTCGGCCGCGTGCGCGGCGTCGTACGGGCTGCGGAGCCCGACCAGGGCGATCGACAGCAGCCGGTGCCCCCACTCGTCGTGCGGGTCGGCGGCGGCGGCGCGCCGGGCCAGGTCGGCGCCCAGCTCGTAGTCGCGCCGGGACCCCACCGGGTCCCCCGCGTCGTCGCGCACGTCCGCCCGCACGAGGTGCGCGTGCGCGGCGAGGCCGAGCAGCCGCGCCTGGTCGGGGGCGGCCGCGATGGCCGGTCCGAGCACGGCGAGCGCGTCGTCCGGGCGGCGCATTGCGATGAGGTGCCGGGCCCGACCCTCGGCGGCGGCCGTGGCCGCCGGACCCGGGCCGCCCGCGGAGCCGGGGTCGCTCACAGCCGGCGGTGCTGCTTCATCCAGGAGCGCAGCTCGTCGTACGTGCCGTCCTCGTTGGCGAACTGGACGACGTTGCGGGCGCTGTCGAACCACGCGCCCGTCGACGGGCGCACCTCGGCGAGGGCGGCGTCGAGGTCGCGCATCCCGATCATCCGGACCGTCCCGGTGCGGACCCCGTCGAGCAGCGCCTTCTCGCTCGCCGTCTCGCAGACGTGCGCGATGTCGGCGCCCGAGAAGCCGTCGGTGCGCTTGGCCAGCCCGCGCAGGTCGATGCCCTCGACCGGCCGGTGGGCGAGGTGGTGGCGGAAGATCGCCTCGCGCGCCTCCCTGTCCGGGGGCAGCACGAGCAGCATCCGGTCCAGGCGCCCCGGGCGGCGCAGCGCCGGGTCGACGTCCCACGGCTGGTTCGTCGCGCCGATGACGAAGACGCCCTCGTTCTGCCCGGAGACGCCGTCGAGCTCGGTGAGCAGCTGGTTGACGGTGGTGCGCATGCCGCTGTTGCGGGTGAGGCTGCGCTTCTGCCCGAGCGCGTCGATCTCGTCGAGGAACAGCACCACCGGCGCCTTCTCGCGCGCGAGGCGGAACAGGTCCGCGACGTTGCGCTCGCTCGTCCCGATGTACATGTCGAGGACGTCGGCCAGCCCGACGCTGATGAAGTGCGCCCCCATCTCGCCCGCGACCGCGCGCCCGATGAAGGTCTTGCCGCAGCCCGGCGGGCCGTAGAGCAGCATCCCGCCGCGCAGGCTCTTCCCGTAGAGCCGGCGCAGCTCCGGGTTGCGCATCGGCGCGAGGAACGCGGCGGTCAGCCGCTCCTTGACCTGCGTCATCCCGCCGACGTCGGCCAGCGTGACGGTGCTCCGCTCGACGTCGAAGGCGGCGACGTCGGTCTCCTCCTGCTCCCCGTCGGCGTGCGCGAGGAACATCGGCTCCGGTGCGACGTCGGCGACGTCGGACTCGGCCAGTCGCCAGTCGAAGGCCGAGCGGTCCGCGGAGACCGTCGGCGGCTCCTCGTGGGTGGTCGCCTCGGACGACTCCGTACGGGGCTCCGTACGCGGCTCGGTCGGCTCGGTCGGCTCGGTCGGCTCGGGGGCGGCGGGGGCGGCGGCGGGCAGCGGGCCGACGCCCATGGCGCGGGCCATGAGCACGCGGGCGGGTCCGTTCGCCGGGTCGTGCTGCAGGGCGACGGCGCAGTGGCCGACGGCCGCGTCCTGCTGCCCCTCGGCGAGGAGCAGCTCGGCGAGGTGCAGCCGCAGCGGGACGTCGCCCGGGGCGGCCTCGACGGCGCGGGTGAGCGACTCGACGAGGGGGCTGCCCATGGCGCACAGGTTAGGCCACCGCGGGCCCCTGATCACCCGGGTCGGCGGACCCGGCCCTCGATGAACGTGAGGAGCAGGCCCGCGAGCATCGGGAGCCCGAGCAGCACCGTCGGGGCCGGGCCCGGCGAGAGCAGGGCCGCCGCGGTCAGCGCGAGGACGTCGACCCCGACGAGGACGGTGGCGACGTCCGGGCCGATCCCGCCGTCGGTCCTCGGTCGCCCGGCGGCCAGCCCCGCGAGCAGGCCCGCGACCGACGCCGACCCGATGGCCAGGCCGACCCCCGTGCGCCCCGTCGCGAGCCCGGGGCTCGAGAGCCCGACGAGCGCGAGGAGGGCCAGCGCGTGGGCCAGCCCGACGAGACGGTGACCGGTCGACGGCCGCGCGGGCCCGGTGGGGAGAGGTGGACGGTGCCGGTCGGCGTCCGGCACCCGGGGTCGACGGGGCCGGCCGAGGGCCAGGTCGGGGACACCCATCCGGAACCGGCGCAGCGCCTGCACCCGGGCCAGCTCGGCGAGCACCTGGGGGTCGTGCGGGTGGTCGCGCAGGACCTCGCGGACGTGCTGCTCGGCCCGGCGCTGCGTCCGCCCGGAGGGCCGGCGGCGGCCGGTGGTGAGGGCCGTGGCCAGCTGCAGGTGGGCGGCGTCGAGACCGGGGGCGAGACCGAGGGCGCCCTCGGCCGCCTCGACCGCCGTCGCCCGCCGGCCCCGGGCGGTCTCGACCTGCGAGAGGGCCAGCAGCGAGAACGGGTCGTGCGGTGCGAGCGCGAGGGCGGCGCGGGCCGCCGCGTGCGCCTCGTCGAGGGCGCCCGTGCGCGTGAGCACGTGGGCGAGCAGGCGCCAGGCTCGCACGTCGTCGGGGCTGAGCCGCACCGCCTCCCGGCCGTGGGCGACGGCGTCCGCCCACTGACCGGTCGCGTCGAGCGCGAGGGCCGCCTGGACGAGCAGCTCGACGTGGCCCGGGTGGTCGAGCAGGGCGGGCCCGACGACGGCGAGGGCCTCGGCGTGGCGGCCCATGTCGTTGAGGGTGCCCGCGCGCTGCGCCTGCGCGTCGGCCTCCCGGGTCATGCCCCGAGCGTACGGAGCCGCGACCCCGCCGGGCACCGGTCGATCGGCTCGATCCTCCACCATGCGAGAACGTTTACACCCCGCCTCGCCCCGGGCGGCCGGTGTTGGGCAGGATGTCCCCCATGCCAGTGCCGGCCCCCGCCCCCCGCGCCCACGACGTCGTCCGCGAGGCTCTCGCGGGGCTCCCGGCGCATCGGCGGCGCACCTTCACCCTCCGCGTCGAGCGCTGGTGGCCCGACCTCGTCGAGCCGCTGCGCCGGTTGTACGGCGCCGAGCGGGCCGACGAGCTGGCGCTCGACCTCCTGCGGCGCGCCGCGACGGCGTACGGGCAGCGCGACGTCGAGCTGCACGAGCTCGACGAGCGCCGCCTGCTCGAGCCGGACTGGCTCCAGTCGCCGCGGATGTTCGGCTACGCGACGTACGCCGACCGCTTCGCCGGCACCCTCGCCGGGGTCGGCGAACGGCTGCCCTACCTGCGCGAGCTGGGCGTGACCTACCTGCACCTCATGCCGCTGCTGCTGCCGCGCGACGGCGACAACGACGGGGGGTACGCCGTCGCCGACTACACCCGGGTGCGCCCCGACCTCGGGACGATGGAGGACCTGCGTGATCTCGCGACGACGCTGCGCCACGAGGGGATGAGCCTCGTGCTCGACCTCGTCCTCAACCACGTCGCGCGCGAGCACCCGTGGGCGGCCGCGGCCCGGGCGGGCGACGCGGCCCACCGCGACTACTTCCACGTCTTCCCCGACCGGACGCTGCCGGACGCCTACGAGCGCACGCTGCCCGAGGTCTTCCCCGACTTCGCGCCGGGCAACTTCACCTGGGACGAGGACCTGCAGGGGTGGGTCTGGACGACGTTCAACGCCTGGCAGTGGGACGTCGACTGGGCCAACCCGGCGGTGCTCGCGGAGTACGCCGGGGTCGTCCTCGACCTGGCCAACACCGGGGTGGAGGTGCTGCGCCTCGACGCCATCGCCTTCATGTGGAAGCGGATGGGCACGACCTGCCAGAACGAGCCCGAGGTCCACGACATCACCCAGGTGCTGCGGACCGTGACCCGCCTGGCGTGCCCGGCCGTCGCGTTCAAGGCCGAGGCGATCGTCGCGCCGCGCGACCTGCTGGCCTACCTCGGCACGGGCACGCACGCCGGGAAGGTCAGCGACCTGGCGTACCACAACAGCCTCATGGTGCAGGTCTGGTCGATGCTCGCCACCGGCGACGTGCGGCTCACCGCGCACGCGATCGGGCAGCTGCCGCCGGCGCCGACGACGTCGACGTGGATCACCTACGCCCGGTGCCACGACGACATCGGGTGGGCGATCGACGACGCCGACGCGGCGGCCGTGGGGCTCGACGGGTGGGCGCACCGGCGGTTCCTGTCCGACTGGTACTCCGGCGCGTTCCCCGGGTCCCCGGCGCGGGGGCTGGTCTTCCAGGAGAACCCGGTGACCGGCGACCGGCGGATCAGCGGGACGGCGGCGACGCTCACCGGGCTGGAGACGGCCGGGCGCGACCGGGCCGCGGTCGAGGCGGCGGTGGCGCGGACCGTCCTCGCGCACACGGTGGTCGCGGGCTTCGGCGGCATCCCCGTCGTGTGGAGCGGCGACGAGCTGGCCATGGTCGACGACCCGGCCTGGGCCGACGAGCCGGGACACGAGGACGACAACCGGTGGGCGCACCGGCCGCGGCTGGACTGGGAGCGGGCGCAGGGGCGGCACGACCGCACGACGGCTGAAGGCCGGGTCTTCGAGGCGCTCGCGCACGTCGCGCGGGTGCGGGCGTCGCTGCCGCACCTGCACGCGTCCGTCGCCTCGCAGGTGCTGCCCGTCGACGACCCCGCCGTGCTCGCGCTGCTGCGCCGGCACCCGGTCGGGCCGATGCTCGCGCTCTACAACGTGCGCGGCGAGGCCGCCGGCTACGCGTCGTGGCGGGTGCGCGAGGCGGGTCTCGAGGACCCGGTCGACGCGCTCACCGGGGCGCGGCCGCAGTGGGTCGACGGAGCGGTCGTCGTCCCGCCGTGGGGCGCGCTGTGGCTGGTCGGGGCGGACGCGCTGGGGTGACGGGCGCTCGGGGTCAGCCGCGGGCGTCGGACTCGGCGGCGGCCTTGAGCTTGGGCAGCGTCTCGTGGATGCCCTGCCGGTTCTTGGCGGGGAACCCGGCGAGCTCGATGACCTTCGCGGCGAGCGCGTTGTAGCGGCTGTAGTCGAACGACTCCGTCACCCGCGTGCCCCCACCGACCGGCTCGAGCTCGTAGCGCCACCGGTGACCGGCGAAGTGCCGCCACGCGATCCGCCGGTCCTCGTCGAACTCCACGACGGTGTTCTTGATGGTGTACGGCGCCCCGATGCGCATCCTCACGCCGAAGGTCGCCCCCTTGCTCAGCCGCTCCGGCCCCTCGAGCAGGGCCTGCACCGTGCCGGACCCGTCGATCCGCGCGTGCTGGCGCGGGTCGGCGAGGATGGCGAACACCACCGACGGCGGGGCGTCGACGACGATCGACTCGGAGATCACGGTGCCGGTCATGGTCCGAACCTACCGACGCGACCGGCGCCGCGCGGGGTCAGCCCCGCTCCACGACCTCGTCGCGGTAGCGCTCGATGATGGCCATGAACTCGTCGTGCTCGACCTGGGGCACCCCGCAGAAGCCGAGGGTCGCCGAGATCTCGAGGGCGACGGCGTCGAACTGCTCGCCCGTGATGCGCAGGTGCTCGTGGGCCGCGGTCATGTCGCGGCCGGGGTAGCAGGCCGGACCGCCCGCGGCCTGCACCGACCAGGCGGTGACGAGGAACTTGTAGCCCGGCGCGTTGGCCGGGTCGCCGTGGTGGGCGTGCACCGCGTCGTTGGCGTTGACCGACACGTTGGAGAAGAGCCGGTCGACGAGGATGTCGACGGCACCGGCGATGGCGTAGACCCCGCCGAGCCGCTCGTAGAGGCTGGCCCCCTCCGCTCCCCCGGTGGCCTCGGCCACGGCCTGCGCCGTCACGGCGGTCTCGTGCACGGTCGTCGTCATCGCTCATCCTCCCGTCGTCGCCCGGCGCCGTTGCCGGACGGGACAAGGGTGCGACCACCTTTGACGCGAGTCAATAGCGCGCGAGCAAGTCACAGCCGCACGGGTGCCGCAACGCCGAGCCGGCTCAGTCCGTCCTCGAGGACCTGGGCGGTCGCCCGGGCGAGCGCGGCATCGGTGGGCGCCGGATCCGCGCCCAGCCCGTCGAGCCAGGTCCGCGCCGCGGCGGCGAGGTCGGCGACCCGGCGCAGCAGCGCAGGGGCGTCGGGGACACGTCGTACGGCGTCGGGGTGGTCGGCGAGCCGGGCGAGCAGGGCCAGCCGGACGTCGTCGAGCTCCGCCGGGGTCCCCGGATTCGACACGGCCGCAGCGGTGTCGGCGACGCGGAGCGCGCGCGACCGCGCCCACGCGGCGAGGAAGACCGGCTCCTCCGGCCGGCGCACGAGCGACAGCGGCACCTGCCCCGGCGGGACCCGCGAGCCGCCGTACGACGGATCCCCGAGCACCTGCGCGACGACCGTCCAGGCCAGCGGCGCGACCGGCACGACGTCGACGACCCGGTCGCCGAGGACGGCGACCGAGGCCACGTCGGGGTCGCGGCCGAGCGCGGCGGCGAGCAGCCCGGCCAGCCGCTCGACCGGCAGCCCGGCGGCGCCGGCCCACCGCGCCGGCGCCGGGCTGCGCCACCCCGGCCCCTCCGGGGACGGCACGAGGCCGGGGTCCCCCGGCTCGGGGACCCCGGCCTCGAGGCCGGCGCGCCGCAGGGCGGCGTCGAGCGCGGAGCGGACCCGGGTCACGCCCCGATCATGCCGCGCTCAGGCCGTCCGCAGCACGAGCGCGTCCTGCGACAGGTCGTCGCCCCGGTCGACGACGACGGTGCTGCCGTCGCGCGCCTCGCCGGCGAGGATCGCGCGGGCCAGCCGGTCGCCGATCTCCTTCTGCACGAGGCGGCGCAGCGGTCGGGCGCCGTACGACGGGTCGTAGCCTGTGAGGGCGAGCCACTCGCGCGCGGCGGGGGTGACGTCGAGGGTGATCCGCCGGTCGCGCAGCCGCGCGGACAGCGCCTGCACCTGCAGGTCGACGATGTGCGCGAGGTCCTCGGTCGACAGGGCGTCGAAGACGACGACCTCGTCGAGCCGGTTGAGGAACTCGGGCTTGAACGCCGCCCGCACGACGCCCATGACGGCCTCGTGCTTGGCCTCCGTCGGCAGCGTCGGGTCGACCAGGAACTGGCTTCCCAGGTTGCTGGTCATGACGAGGATGACGTTGCGGAAGTCGACGGTGCGGCCCTGGCCGTCGGTGAGCCGGCCGTCGTCGAGCACCTGCAGAAGGATGTCGAAGGTCTCCGGGTGCGCCTTCTCGACCTCGTCGAGCAGGACGACGGAGTACGGCCGGCGGCGGACGGCCTCGGTGAGCTGGCCGCCCTCCTCGTAGCCGACGTAGCCGGGGGGTGCGCCGATGAGCCGCGCCACCGCGTGCCGCTCGGAGTACTCCGACATGTCGATCCGGACCATGGCCCGCTCGTCGTCGAAGAGGAAGTCGGCGAGCGACTTGGCCAGCTCGGTCTTGCCGACGCCGGTGGGGCCGAGGAAGAGGAACGACCCGGTGGGGCGGTCGGGGTCGGCGATGCCGCCGCGAGAGCGCCGTACGGCGTCGCTCACCGCGCGGACGGCGGCGGTCTGGCCGATGAGCCGAGCGCCGAGGTGCTGCTCCATGTGCAGCAGCTTCTCGGTCTCGCCCTCGAGCAGGCGGCCGGCGGGGATGCCGGTCCAGCTCGAGATGACGTCGGCGATGTCGTCGGCGCCGACCTCGTCCTTGACCATGACGTCGGCCGAGCGGGCGGCCTCGTCGCGGGTGGCCTCCTCGACCTCGCGCTCGAGGGCGGGCAGGTCGCCGTACAGGATCTTGCTCGCGCCGGCGAAGTCGTTCTCGCGCTGGAGCCGGTCGGCCTGCACCCGCAGGTCGTCGAGGCGCGCCTTGAGGTCGCCGACCCGGTTGAGCCCGGCCTTCTCGGCCTCCCACCGCGCGGTGAGCGCGGCGAGCTGCTCGCTGCGGTCGGCGAGGTCCTTGCGCAGCCGCTCGAGCCGCTCGCGCGAGGCGTCGTCGGTCTCGTGCTCGAGGTGCAGCTCCTCCATCTTCAGCCGGTCGACGGCGCGGCGCAGCTCGTCGACCTCGACGGGCGAGGAGTCGATCTCCATCCGCAGCCGCGAGGCGGCCTCGTCGACGAGGTCGATGGCCTTGTCGGGCAGCTGGCGGCCGGTGATGTAGCGGTCGGAGAGCGACGCGGCGGCGACGAGCGCGGAGTCGGCGATCGTCACCTTGTGGTGCGCCTCGTAGCGCTCCTTGAGGCCGCGCAGGATGGCGATGGTGTCCTCGACGCTCGGCTCGCCGACGAGGACCTGCTGGAAGCGGCGCTCGAGCGCGGCGTCCTTCTCGATGTGCTGGCGGTACTCGTCGAGCGTCGTCGCGCCGACGAGCCGCAGCTCGCCGCGGGCCAGCAGCGGCTTGAGCATGTTGCCGGCGTCCATCGCGCCCTCGCCGGTCGCGCCGGCGCCGACGACGGTGTGCAGCTCGTCGATGAAGGTGACGACCTGGCCGTCGGAGCTCTTGATGTCCTCGAGCACGGCCTTGAGCCGCTCCTCGAACTCGCCGCGGTACTTCGCGCCGGCGACCATCGCGCCGAGGTCGAGCGAGATGAGGCGCTTGCCGCGCAGGCTCTCGGGCACGTCGCCGTCGACGATGCGCTGGGCGAGGCCCTCGACGACGGCGGTCTTGCCGACGCCGGGCTCGCCGATGAGGACGGGGTTGTTCTTCGTGCGCCGGCTGAGGACCTGGACGACGCGGCGGATCTCGGCGTCGCGGCCGATGACCGGGTCGAGCTTGCCCTCGCGCGCGGCGGCGGTGAGGTCGGTGCCGTACTTCTCCAGCGCCTGGTACGACGCCTCGGGCGTCTCGGAGTCGACCCGGCGGCCGCCGCGCAGCTGCGGGACCGCCGTCTCGATGGCGGCCGCGTCGAGGCCGAAGTCGCCCGTGCGGGCGAGGGCGAGCAGCAGGTGGTCGGTGGAGACGAAGGAGTCACCCATCGACGCCATGAGCGAGCGCGCGTTCTCGAGGACGGCGAGCGCCCCGCGCGAGAAGGCGGGGGTGGACACGGTGGCGCCGCTGACCGACGGCAGCGTCGACAGCGCCTTGTCCGCGGCGGTGACGGTGTCCGCGACGCTGGTGCCCGCGGCCTGGAGCAGCGCCGGGGTCGTCGTGTCCGTCTGCGCGGCGAGCGCGCGCAGCAGGTGGGCGGGCTCGGTGTGCGGGTGGCCGCCGGCGGCCGCGTCGCGCACGGCGGCGGACACGGCCTCCTGGGCCTTGGTGGTGAGCTGGAGCTCGGTACCGGCCATCGGTGTCAGGGCGTCCTTCGGTCAGGGGATGGAGCAGGGTTGAGTTCACCTCGCTCAACCTGTGATGGGTTGAGTGTATTCCGCTCAACCTTGTGCCGCCAACAGTCGAGGCAGCGTCGTGGCGGACCCGTGACAGGGAGCGGACGCGGTGGTGGTGGAGCGTGGTGCGCGCGGGTAGACAACGAGGGTGAGCACCTCTTCCCCCGAGGCCCGCGCCGACATCGGCGTCACCGGCCTGGCCGTCATGGGCCGCAACCTGGCCCGCAACTTCGCCCGGAAGGGCCACACGGTGGCCCTGCACAACCGCACCCAGTCGCGCGTCGACGACCTCGTCAAGGAGTTCGGCGACGAGGGCGACTTCGTCCCCAGCACCTCGCTCGAGGAGTTCGTCGGGTCGCTGAAGACCCCGCGGACGATCGTCATCATGGTCAAGGCCGGCGCCGGCACCGACGCCGTCATCGACGAGCTGACCCCGCTGCTCGACGAGGGCGACATCCTCGTCGACGGCGGCAACGCCCACTTCGAGGACACCCGTCGCCGCGAGAAGGACCTGCGCGAGAAGGGTCTCAACTTCGTCGGCGCCGGGATCTCCGGCGGCGAGGTCGGCGCCCTCGAAGGTCCGTCGATCATGCCCGGCGGGTCCGACGAGGCCTACCGCACGCTCGGCCCGATCCTCGAGTCCGCGGCCGCCCACGTCGACGGGGAGCCGTGCTGCGCGCACCTCGGCCCGGACGGCGCCGGCCACTTCGTCAAGATGGTCCACAACGGCATCGAGTACGCCGACATGCAGGCCATCGCCGAGGTGTACGACGTCCTCTCGGCCGCCGGCTTCACCGCCCAGGAGGCCTCGGACGTCTTCCGCCGCTGGAACGAGGGCGACCTCGAGTCCTTCCTCGTGGAGATCACCGCCGACGTCCTCGCCCAGGTGGACGCGGGGACGGGCAGGCCCCTGGTCGAGCTCATCCGCGACGAGGCCGAGCAGAAGGGCACCGGCCGCTGGACGGTGCAGATCGCCCTCGACCTCGGCGTGCCCGCGCCCGTCATCGGCGACGCCGTCTTCGCCCGCTCGCTCTCGGGCGACCAGGAGCTGCGGGGCGCCACCGGCGGCGTCCTCGTCGGCCCGGACCGCGCGATGGGCGACGTCGACCGCGACGCGCTCGTCGACGACCTCGGCGCCGCCCTGTGGTGCGCGAAGGTCATGGCCTACGCGCAGGGTCTGGCGATGATCCGCAAGGCCAGCGCCGAGTACGACTGGGACGTCGACGTCGCCACGGTCGCGCGGATCTGGCGCGACGGCTGCATCATCCGCGCGCGCCTGCTCAAGCAGATCAGCGACGAGTACGCCGGACAGAACCTCCCGACGCTGCTCGTCGCGCCGAGCATCAAGGACGGGCTCGGCGAGCGCCAGGAGGCGTGGCGCCGCGTCGTCGCGACCGCGGTCACCGCCGGGGTGCCGGTGCCCGGCCTGTCGGGCTCGCTCGCGTCGTACGACACCGCGCGCGCGACCCGGCTGCCCGCAGCGCTCGTCCAGGGCCTGCGCGACGACTTCGGCGCGCACACCTACCGACGCACCGACAAGGAGGGCAGCTTCCACACGCTGTGGTCCGGCGACCGCTCCGAGGTCTCGGCCGACTGACGCCGTACGGCGACCCACCCGAATCGGATTCGGTGTGGTCGGCTCGGGTCACGACCCGAGCCGAGCGCGCCGAATCCGATTCGGGTGGGTCAGCGGTGGGTGATGCGGACCGACGGCATCGTCACGGCGAGCCGCAGGTGCTCGCGGTGCGAGATCCACACGGCCAGGCTCGCCGCGGCGATCCCCGAGACGACCCCGGCCACGAGCATCGCCAGCTGCGGACCGCCGTGGTCGCACAGCGCGCCGACGAGCGGGCCACCGGCGGCGCCGCCGCCGAAGAAGACGAGCAGGTAGACCGACAGCACCCGGCCGCGCAGCGCCGGCGGCGTCGTCAGCTGGATCATCGCCTGGGCGGTCGTGATGAAGTTGATCGAGCACGCGCCGAGGACGACGAGCAGCGGCACGAACGTCCACACCGACGGCGCGAGCGCGCACAGCAGCTCGGCCACCGCGAGCAGCGCCGCGTTGCGCACGAGCGCGCGCAGCCGCGGCGTCGCCGGCTGCCGCGCCGAGACGACCGCGCCGGCGATGGCGCCGAGCGCGAGCGCCGACGACAGCAGCCCGTAGCCCGCCGAGCCCGAGTGGAAGACGTCCTTGGCGAACGCCGACAGGCTCACCGGCAGCGAGAGCGTGAACATCCCGAGGACCCCGGCCAGCAGGATCGGCCACCGCACCGTCGGGGCGTGCCGCGCGTAGTCCACCGCCGGTCGCAGCTCGCGGTCGCCGCCCGAGCGGGCGGCCGCCGGCCGCGCCGGGATGCGCACGAGCAGCGCCAGCGCGACGACGTACGACGCCCCGTTGAGCGCGAACGCCCACCCGCTCCCGACGCCGCTGAGCAGCACCCCCGCGATGGCCGGCCCGAGCAGCGCACCGGTCTGGAAGGTCGAGGAGACCATCGAGACGGCCGAGCGCAGCTGGCCGGCGGGCGCCAGCTCCGAGACGAAGGACTGCCGGGTCGGGTTGTCGACGGCGATGGTCATGCCGAGCAGCAGCGCGACGACGTCGACGTGCCAGACCTGGACGGCGCCGGTGAGGACGAGGACGGCGAGCACGCCGGCCAGCAGCCCCATGAGCGTCATCGTCACGGAGAGGACGCGACGCTTGGGGAAGCGGTCGGCGATGACCCCGCCGCCGAGGCCGAGCACGAGGCTGGGCACGAACTGGCACATCGTCGTGATGCCGACCGCGGTCGGCGAGCCGGTGAGCGACAGGACGAGCCAGTCCTGCGCGATGCGCTGCACCCAGCCGCCCGTCGAGGTGACGAGCACCCCGGCGACGTAGTAGCGGAAGTGCGCGGTGGCCAGGGCGGAGAACGCCGTACGGAGTCCTGCCGGTGGGGGGTCGGCGAGGCGGCGCTCGAGCCGCTCGAGCTGGTCGGGGTCGGTGCTGGCGGGGCGGACGGAGGCCTCGGTGGGCGGGGTCACGGTCGGGTCCTGGGGTCGCGTGCGGGTCGACTGGAGTCGCGTCGGGTGGGTGTCGTCGGGGGGACGGCAAGCCTGTCCATTCTGTCCGTTCCTGGGTCATGCCGAAACCCGCTGGCGCGGGTAACGCCCATTCGCTGCCGTGATGACCCTCGGCGAGCCGCGGGACTAGCGTGGGGCGGGTGACGACGACGCCGACGGCACCCGCACGACGCACCCTCGACTCGGACCAGCTGCGCACCTTCCTCACCGTCGCGCAGGCGCTGTCCTTCACCCGCGCCGCCGAGCTGCTCGGCGTCGGGCAGTCGACGGTGAGCCAGCACGTGCGCAAGCTCGAGACCAGCGTGGGTCGCACGCTGCTCACCCGCGACACGCACACCGTGCGGCTCACCCCGGACGGCGAGGCGATGGCCGGCTTCGCCCGCGACATCCTCGCCGCCCAGGAGCAGGCGGTCGGCTACTTCACCGGCGACGCGCTGCGCGGCCGGCTGCGCTTCGGCGTCACCGACGACCTCGCGCTCACCCCGCTGCCGCGGATCCTGCGCCAGTTCCGCCAGCTCTACCCGCGGATCGACCTCGAGCTGACCGTCGGGCAGAACGAGACCCTGCAGCGCCGGCTCGCCGCCGGCCACCTCGACGTCGCCTACGTCAAGCGCAGTCTCGACGAGCCCGAGCTGCCGGGCAGCACCCTCGTGCGCCGGGTCCCGCTCGTCTGGGGAGCCGCCGAGGGGACCGTGCTGCAGCCCGACCAGCCGGTCCCGCTCGTCGTCTACCAGGCCCCGAGCCTCAGCCGGTCGCTCGCCGTCCGCGCCATGGAGCAGGCCGGCCGAGACGTGCGGATCACCTGCACCGTCAAGGGCGTCAACGGGGTGATCGCCGCCGTCCGCGCCGGGCTGGGGATCGCGGTCTTCTCGCGCACCCTCATGCCCGAGGACCTCGTCGAGCTGCCGACCGGGCTGCCCGAGCTGCCGCAGATCGACCTCGTCCTGCTCACCGGGCCACGGGCGTCGGCCCAGTCGGCCTCGGCCCTCGTCACGGCCATCCTCGGCAGCGGCGAGCCCCGCCCGCCCCGCGGGCTGGGCTGAGCGGCCGAGCCGGCGGGCCGGCTGGCCGGCGGGCCGGCTGGCCGGCGGAGATCAGCCCGCGATCGCCGCCGCGCGCGCCGCGTCCTCGTGCATGCCGCGGTAGAGCACGTTGGCGAAGCTGCCGTCCCGGGACAGCTCGCGAGCCGGCACCCCGACGACGACGCCCCGGGGCGCGACGTCGCGGGTGACGACGGCGTTGGCGCCGACCATCGCGTCGTCGCCCAGCTCGACCGGGCCGGTGACGACGCTGTTGACGCCGAGCCAGACCCGGTCGCCGAGGGTCGGGCAGGTGCGCCGCGAGCCCTTGCCGCCGGTGCCCTGGCCCACGGTGACGTTGTGGCTGCAGGTGAGGTAGTCGCCGGCGCTGATCTGGCCGAGGACGACGCCCTGCGCGTGGTTGACGAACAGGCCGGGGCCGATGTGCGCGCGGGCCGAGATCTCGACGCCGGTGCGCGGCTGCAGCGCGTGCTGGAGGGCCAGCGCGGCCGTGCGCAGGACCAGGCCGAGCGCCTCGGGCAGGCGGGCGGTGGTGGCGGCGTGCGCGAGGCGGTAGGCGAGGACGCCGTACAGGCCGGGGTAGAACGACCAGGCGCGCAGCCGCGCCATCCGCGAACCCGGCCCGCTGCCGGTGTCGGTCTCGGCCATGAAGACGTAGCGGTCGATGTCCGCGGCCATCGCGGCGCGCACGCCGCCGGGGGCCACGCACGGGCAGCCGGGCGACGGCTCCTGGTCGCTGTCGGGGATCGAGAGGTCCTCGAGCGGGGTGGGGTAGGTGCTCATCCTCGGGTCTCCTTCGGGAGGGGCCGGGGACGGGCGGGTCCCCGGGTCAGTACAGGGTCAGGTCGCGGGCCAGGCGCAGGTCGCGCACCAGCTCCGCGTAGTCCTTCTCGCGCTGGCGCGAGCGGTGCACCGAGGTAGGGCGTACCGTGACCACCGTGGTCGGGGCGGGGTCGAGCCCCCACGAGGGCGGCAGCTCCACCTGGGCGCCGCGCTGGCGCCGCGCCGGGAAGCCCTTGCCGAGCACGGCCTGTGCGGGGACGCGCCCGAGCAGGACGACGACCTTCGGCCGGACCAGCTGCAGCTCGCGCTCCAGCCACGGCCGGCACGCGGCGGCCTGGGCCCGCGACGGCTTCTCGTGCCGCTGCTCCGGGTCGTCGTCGACGAACCGGCTGTGCTTGACGACGTTGGTGAACCAGACCCCGTCGGGGTCGAGCCCCGCATCGGCGAGGGCCCGACGCAGGAGCATCCCCGCCCGACCGGTGAACGGCCGGCCGAGCCGGTTCTCCGTGCGCAGCGGCTGCTCCCCGACGACCATCGCCCGCGCCGGCACCGGGCCCCGGCCGGGCACCACCGTGCTCGCGTGCTCCCACAGGGAGCAGGCCCGGCAGGTCGCGAGGGCGTCGCGCACCTGCGCCGGGCCCCCACCGTCGGGGACCGGCGCGGTCGGCTCCGTCGTGCTGCTGAGTCTGCTCTCGTCCATACGTCACTCCCCCGAGCCTCACGACCGGTCCACCTCCTCCGGCTGTTCGACGGGGGGACCGGCCGCCAGGGATTCGGCGCCGGCCGCCTTGAGGATCGGCAGGAGGGGGTCCGATCCTGACACCTTCACCGCGAGCGGGTCGTCGGAGTCCTGCAGCTGCCAGATGAGGTAGCCCGACGCGCCGTCGCGGAAGGCCGCGTCGAGCTTGGCGCCGAGCAGCCGGGCGCGGCGCGCACGGCCCGCCTCGTCGGTGGCGGCGATCCCCGACTCGCCGACGACGATCGGCTTGCCGAGCATGCGGCTGATGGCGAAGGAACAGGCGACGGGGGCGTCGGTCCGGGCGCAGGTGCCGGTCGTCGGGTCGGGCAGCAGCCCGTCGACCGCACCGGGCATGGCCTCGGTGTCCGAGCCGTAGGCGTTCCAGTCGTGGACCTCGGTGAAGTCCAGACCGCCCTGGCGGTAGACGTCGTAGAAGTCCGACCCGCTGGCGCCGGGCGCACCGTTGGACTGCGAGCCGAGGGTGACCAGGTGGTTCGGGTCGGCCTCGTGGACGACCTGGGCCATGTCGCCGGCGAAGGACACCAGCGAGCTGCGGCCCTGCGCGTCGCGCTCGGTCGTCTCGGCCTCGTTGACGAGCATCCAGCCGAGGATCGCCGGCTCGTCCTTGTAGTGCTGCGCCATGACCCGCGCGTAGTCGCGGTAGGACAGCCGCGCCGACCCCAGCGGGGAGCGGTAGCCCGAGGAGTACCAGTGCCCCTCGTCGACCTGCGACAGCGCGACGCGCGTGGAGCGGGTCGAGCAGTCGCCCGGGCCGTCCTCGAGCACCGGCAGGACGCGCAGCCCGGCCGCCTTGGCCGCGGCGATGAACCGGTCGACTCCGGAGAAGTCCCGGCCGCCGTCGGTGTAGGTCTGGTAGGCCCAGAAGCGGACGACGGTCGCGCCCGCCTTCTCCTTCGCGTCGCGCAGCGTCGTGGCGAGCGACTCGTCGTCGAGCCGGTACTGCGGCGCGCACGAGTAGACGTCCGACGCGGCGGCGTCGTACAGGTTGAAGCCGACGAAGCGGTACGGCTCGCCGCCGACCGTCAGCTGCGCGCCGGAGCGGCGCACGAAGTCGTCCGCGCCGCCGCCGCCGCACGCCCCCAGCAGACCGGCGACGAGACCCGCGAGGACGAGCGCCGCGAGCAGCGCGGGACGCCGGCGGGCCCGGTCACCCACGTCGTCGCAGCAGGGTCGCGTACAGGTCGTCGAGCCGCTGCGCCGCGCCGTCGGCGCCGTACCGCTCCACGAGCGCCGCCGGGGCACCGGGGCGACGGGGCCGGGTCAGCAGCCGCCGTACGGCGTCCCGCACGGACTCCTCGTCGGCGCGCGCCCCCTGCGGAGCGGGCAGGTGCTCGACCGAGTCGGGCAGGTCGGTGAGCTCGTCGAGGGCGGGGGCCTCGACGTAGGCCACCGGCAGGCCGTTGCCGACCGCCTCGACGACGGCCATGCCGAAGGTCTCGTCGGCCGAGGTGCTGACGAGCACGTCGGCGGCGCTGAGCACCGCCGCCATGTCGCCGCGGGCCCCGAGCCAGCGCACGTGCCGGTCGATGCCGAGGTCGTCGGCCAGCCGGCGCAGCTCGGCGGCGCGCGAGCCGGTGCCGGCGACGACGAGGACGAGGCCGTCGCGCAGCATCGGCGCGAGGGCGCGCAGGACGACGTCCACCCGCTTGACCGGGTCGAGCCGGCCCACGACCGCGATGACCCGGTCGGTGCGTCCGAGGCCGAGCTCGGCACGGACCCGGTGCCGGGCGACGTCGTCGAACGCGAGCGCGTCGAAGTCGATCCCGTTGTCGGACACGACGATCCGCTCCGCCGGGACACCCCAGCGCCGCAGCCGGTCGGCGGTCGTGGCCGACACGGCGACGGTCGTCGTCGTCGCCCGCTCGAGCAGGCGGTAGAGCCTACGCAGCCACCACGTGTGCGGGCGGCCCTCGATGGTGTCGTCCATGAGGGAGTGCTCGCTGGAGACGACGACGGGCACGCGGGCGAGCCGGGCGGCAGGGATCCCCCACAGCTGGGCCGAGAGCAGGTGCACGTGGACGACGTCCGGGCGCAGCCGGCGCAGCAGCAGCGCGAGCCGCAGCGGCGCGACGAGCTTGCGCCAGCCGTCCATCCCCAGCACGCGGACCCGGTGACCGGCCGCGACCATGCTGTCGGCGACCGGGCCGCCCTCGTAGAGCGCGACGGTCAGCGACGTGGCGCTCGAGCGGCCGACGAGGAGCTCGAGCTGGCGCTCGGCGCCGCCGGTCGTCAGCGAGGTGATGACGTGCACGACCCGGACGTCCGCCAGCCCGTCCCGGGCCGGCGGCGACGGGACGACGGGCAGGGCGCTCACCGTGCCGCCGGCGGCACGGTGACGCCGCGGCGGGACAGGACGCGCCGGTAGACCTCGGTGACGCCGGCCGCCGTGGTCTCCCACGTCGGCAGCTCGACCTCGACCCGGCGGTGCGGGCCGCCGTGGGCGGCGGTGTCGCGCAGCGCCCGCACGAGCGCGTCGGCGACGACCTCGTCGCCCGCGTCGACCGGCAGACCGCGCACGAGGCCGTCCTCGACGAGGTCGCCCGTGCCGGCGACGTCGAGACCGACGACGGGCAGGCCGAGCGTGACGGCCTCCATGATGGCGACGGGGTGGGCCTCGTACGTCGACAGCGCGGCCATCACCGACGCCTCGCCGAGGCGGCGGGCCATGCCCTCGCGGTCGGCCGGCGGCAGGCTGGTGATCTCGACGGCGTCCTGCACCCCGAGGTCGCGGGCGAGGGCCCGCAGGGTCGGCTCGTAGTCGCCGCTGCCGAGGATGGTCAGCGTCGCGCCCGGGACCTGCTGCTGCACCAGCGGCAGGGCCGAGATGGCGCGGTGGTGGCCCTTGTAGAGCTCGAGCCGGCCGCTGGAGACGATGCGCCCGGGCATCGGCAGCACGTCGGTCTCCGGCGGCGGCAGCGCCCCGCCGTTGCCCACGACGGTGAAGCGGTCCTGGGAGATGCCGAGCGCCTCGGCGAAGTGGCGGCGCTCGAAGCGGGAGACGGCGATGAGGTGGTCGGCGGAGCGCAGCAGCGGGCCGAGGGCCTTCCACTGCAGCCCGCGGATGCCGGTCCGCGAGGGCGAGGAGTGCCCACCGCTGTGGAACGTGAGGACGTACGGCGTCCTGGACGCGCGGGCCGCGGCCATCGCCACCGGCGGCACGAAGGTGTGCACGCCCTGGACGTGGACGAGGTCCCAGCCGCCGCGGGCGACGACGTCGGCGACGCCGGGTGAGAGGTAGTAGTCGCGCTCGCGCGGCCACGACCGGCGGCGCAGGACGTCGTACCCCCCGGGGACGTGCTCGCGCGGGGCGAGCCGGCCGGAGCGGTCGGTCGCGAGGACGGTGACGTCGAACTCGCCGGCGGCGGTCAGCCGCGAGGCGACCTCGGCGACGTGCGTCTCGGTGCCGCCCATCTCGGGGAAGAACCGCTGGACGACGTGCAGGACGCGCGGGCGGCGGCCCGAGGAGGTGTCGGTGGTGGCGTGCAGGGGCGTGGAGGTCGTCATGGGGTTCACCGGTCGAGGATGATCGTGCGCAGGGGCTGCGGCTGGTCAGGGCGGTTGAGCGTGATGGTGTAGCGGCCGGTCGCGGGCAGGGCGACGCGGACGGTCACCGGGTGGCCCGGGGTCGGGGTGACGAGCGGGTAGCTGACGTCGGACCCGTCGAGCGCGGTGCGCACCTCGAGGGGGCCGCTGGTCGAGCCCGTGCTGACGACGACGTCGACCGCCGTGCCCTGCACCGGGCCGAGCGAGAACTGGAGCGGGGCGACCGAGGTGGCCTCGACCGAGCGCAGCGAGACCCCGACGGCGGCGCCGACGACGAGCAGGCCCGCGGCCACCCACGGCACGGTGCGCAGCACCGAGGTGCGGGCGAGCCGCCCCACCCGGGGCCCGACGGGCCGCGGACGGGTGGCGGCCACCACGAGGGCGACCACCCCGGCGAGCGCGACGGCGAGCGCCCACGGGCGCGGCCGCAGCTCGAGCGGCGTCGAGCCGAGCACGAGCCCGAGCAGGACGAGGGCGACGAGCAGGCCGCCCACCGCGACGAGGAGCCGGTCGAGCAGGCCGCGGCGGCGCAGCGCCGCCAGCCGGTCGGCGGCGGCCAGCGCCCCGAGCAGGAGCACGGTGCCGGCGACCAGCGCGGGCGCGCCCGCGAGGACGGCGACGAGGCCGACGACCAGCGCGAGGGCCGGCGCGAGCAGGTCGGTCCGGCGGCGCAGCGGGGTCGGGGCGGTGAGGACGAGGCCGCTCACGAGGCACCTCCCTGCTCGAGGGCGCCGAGGTCGTAGACGACCACGGAGCCGTTGTCGTAGAGGACGTCGACGCCCGGGACGGACGAGAACTTGCGCAGCGCCTGGGCCGGCACCGGGGTGGTCCGGTCGTCGCCGCCGAACTCGCCGCTCTCGATGTAGACGCCCTGGTTGGGCAGGCCGAAGGCGTTGCGCCGGTCGGCCACGAGGTAGCGGATGCCCGCCGCCTTGATCTCGCGGACGTCCTCCGGGGTGAACTGCGGGTCGAGCAGCAGCCGCGAGGCGTCGACGCCGGTGCCGATGTGGGTGACGGCGTACTGGTGGCCGTCGGCCGCGGCGAGCAGCGCGCCCACCCGGTCGGCGTAGACCCGGCTCTCGGCCGGCAGGTTCTGCGCCATCCAGTCGGCGGCCGCGAGGTTGTCGGCGTCGACGGTGCGGGCGTCGTCGGAGACCCGGAACGGGCCCGGCAGCTGCGACGAGACCGACCCTGCGCCGAGGATGATGCTTCCGAGGAAGACGACGGCAGCACCGGCGGACAGCACGGCAGTGCGCCACCAGCGGACCGGCGTGCGCCAGATCCACCAGGCGACGACGAACGCGACCCCGAGGAAGACGAAGCCGGCGGACCGGTCGCCCACCTCGGCGGTGGAGACGGTGAGGTGCCCGCCCGGGATGATCGGGTAGATCACCGCGACGAGCAGCAGCAGCGTCACCACGGCGACGCGGCGGCGCAGCAGGGTGCGCGCCCGCCACAGCGCCGGCACGAGGACCGCGAGGGTCAGCACGAGCGAGGCGACGATGAGCACCTGCTCCCACGGCTGGGTGAGGACACCGGCGCTGTTCTGGAAGACCTTGCGCTGCTGCTGGCCGGAGAGCACCTTGACCAGCGCGTTGGCCGAGCTGTCACCGATGGCGGTGAGGTAGCTGACCAGGCTGTTGCCCGGGTTGAGCAGCGTGACGGCGAAGGCGGCCACCGCGACCGCGACCATCGCCGCGAGCGACCGGCCGGCGTTCGGCCGGCCCCGGCGCAGGCCGAGCTCGAGGGCCCACCAGACGAC
Source organism: Lapillicoccus jejuensis (assembly GCF_006715055.1). Taxonomy (NCBI): domain Bacteria; kingdom Bacillati; phylum Actinomycetota; class Actinomycetes; order Micrococcales; family Intrasporangiaceae; genus Lapillicoccus; species Lapillicoccus jejuensis. The sequence goes on along the minus strand of NZ_VFMN01000001.1, from coordinate 1,845,208 downwards.
GAAGACGGCGATGAGCAGCACGGCGGTGACGTGGTGGGTGAAGACCACGGCGACGCTCGCGAGGGCGCCGGGCAGCAGGCTCGTGCGGGTCCCCTGGACGCGGGTGGCGACGAGGTAGACGGTGAGCACCGCGAGCGGCAGCGCGAGGGTCTGGTAGGAGAACTGGCTGTTGAAGAACAGCATCTGCGGGTTGCACGCGTAGACCACGACGGCCGCGGCGCCGGCCCGGCGCGAGCCGGTGAGGTGCGCGACGAGCAGGAGCAGCGCGAGGGCGATGACGAGCCGGGCGGCGAGCAGGACGACGACGGCCGCGGTGTGCGGCGCGATGCCGGTCAGCTGCTGGACGGCGTCCGTGGCGACCTCGAGGCCCGGGTAGTAGCTGGTGACGGGCAGCAGCGAGTTCTCCGTGAAGAGCCGCCCGCTGTCGCCGAGCAGCCGCAGCACGTTCGCGTGGATGAGCTCGTCGTGGAACATGAACCGCGTCGGGTAGAGCACGAGCCGGGTCAGCTGGAGCAGCAGGGCCATGGCCAGGGCCAGCAGGACCCGGGTGCTCGTGCGGGCCCGCGGCAGCAGGATGCCCACGGCCGCCGGCACGAAGACGACGAGCAGACCGAGGACGTAGAGGCCCTGCGCGGGACCGCTCGTCCCGAGCTCTCGGGCCGACGCGACGCCGTACGCCATCGGGAGCAGGCCGGCGCACATGAGCAGCAGCGCGGGCCCGGGGCCGATGCGGCGGGCCAGGTGCCGGCCGCGGCGCAGCCAGGCCGGCTCCGGCCGGGCGGGGCGGGGGGTCGGGGTGGCGGCGGTGGTCCCGCTCGGCTCGGCCGGCACGTCCGTCACGGTAGCCGTCGTCGCGGTGGACCCGCGGCGGGCCGGGACGGGCACCCGGGCCAGCAGGCCGGGCCGGGCGGCGACGAGCAGCGGCACCGACAGCACGACGGCCTCGACGGCGAGGACGCAGACCCAGCCGACGGCCATCCCCAGCGCGCCCCCGGTCGTGCGGGCGCCGACGTACGCCGCCGCGAGCTCGGCGACGGTGAAACCGACCATGACGAGCGTCGCGTTGGTCGTGCGGTCCTGGACCCGGCGCAGCGCGACGAAGTGGTCCTTGACGACGAAGAAGAGCCCGGCGAGGGCCATGACCCGCAGGATCGTGGCGCCCTCGTCGGAGTACGCCGCCCCGAAGACCCGCAGGACGTACGGCGCCAGGGGGAACAGCAGGAGGTTGGCCAAAAGGCTGATGCCGAGAGAGACCGGCAGGGTCAGCCTCATCCGCGAGAGGACGGCGCGCTCGTCGCCGTCGGCCGACGCGAAGAGGCCGACGGTGATGCTGTAGGGCAGCGTGAAGACGACGCCGGTGACCTGCAGCGCGCTGGTGAAGATGCCGTTCTCGCGGCTGGAGACGATGACGAGGACGAGCAGCGGCAGCAGCTGCAGCGGGGCCTGGAGCGTCGTGTTGAGCGCGTGGTGCGACAGGGCGAGCCGGCCGAGGCCGCGCAGGCGGCGCGGGTCGACCAGGCGGCCCGGGTGCTCCAGCGCCCGGCCCCCGCGGGTGCGCCAGGCGACGAGCGGCAGCGAGACGAGCGTGCCGATCGCCCAGGCGACGAAGATCGTCATCCCGCCGGTCGCGCCGGCGAGGGCGAGCCCGCCGAGGACGGCGAGCTTGACGACGCTGGCGACGGCGTTGCGCTCGGTCTGCAGCCGGCCGCTGCCGAGCACGAGGACGGCCTGGTCCGCGACGAGCCCGACCGACATGAGCGCCGTCCCGGCGGCGAACGCGAGGACGGACCACGGCGAGCCGACGATCGGCCCGAGGTTCTCCAGACCGACCAGGTGGTAGGCGACGAGCGGGACGACGACGGCGAGGACGGCCGACACCGTGGCCGTGAAGGCCAGCGCGGTGCGCACGAGGACGCGGCGGTCGCCCTGCTCCGTGCGCGGCAGGCGGCTGATGAGCAGCGTGCCGAGCCCGCAGGTGCCGAAGGTGCCGAGCAGCGTCATCATCGAGATGGCGGCGCCGCCGACCCCGACCGAGCTCACCGAGAACTGGCGCGCGGCCAGCAGCCAGAAGGCGAGGCCGAGCGCGCTGGTGAGGGCGTAGGTGCTGACGAGGGACGCGCTGATGGCGGCGATGCGCTTGAGACCGCTCGCCGCCGCCTCGTCGGCGGCGCGGTCCCCCACGCGGCGCTCGACGCGCGACGTGTCGACGTCGCCGAGGTCGCCGACGTCGCCGACGTCGCCGACGACGGGGAACCCGGCGGCTGCCGGGTCCCCTGCGGCCGCCGCGGCGCGCGCGGCGTCCTGCGTCGTGTCGGTGGTCGTGGTCAACTCGTGCTCCTCACGCCGGTCGGGACCGGCAGGTACGGCAGGGGCGGCAGGTGCTGCGGGGGTGGGGGGTGGAGCCGGCGGCTCAGGAGCGGGCGTAGTCGTCCTGGAGCCGCTCGATGTCGTCCTCGTCGAAGTGGCCGTAGCCGATCTCGAGGACCTGCGCGGGCTCGACGCCCGTGTTGCCCATCCGGTGCGTGGCCCCGCACGGCACCCAGACGACCTCGCCGACCTGAGCCTCCCAGGCGCGGCCGTCGACCTCGACGGCCAGCGGGCCGGCCAGGACCTGCCAGCGCTCCGCGCGGTGCTCGTGGCGCTGCAGGCTGAGCCGGGCCGCGGGCTCGACGGTGATGATCTTGACGGTCGTCGTCTCGTTGTGGGTCAGCTGCTCGAACCGGCCCCAGGGCCGGTGCACGAGCCCGGTGTCCGGCAGGTCGGCCGGGACGGGCGAGGACAGGGTGGGCTGGGTGGTCAGGGTCATGACTCTCCTCCGAGGGACCGTGCGGGCTGTGCGGACGTCAGGGGGTGGACCGCGGCGACGACGCCGAACCGGTCCGGGGCGGCGGCGAGGTCGCCGACGGCGTGGCGGATCCGGGTGACGACGTGCGACCACCGGTGCTCGCGCTCCACGGCGGCGCGGCCGGCCCGGCCGAGGGCGGCCGCGTGCTCGGGCCGGCGCAGCAGGTCGACGAGCTGGGCGGCGAGGCGCGGGACGAGGTCGGCGCCGGGCTCGACGAGCGTGCCGGTGACACCGTCGAGGACCATCTCGGGCACCCCGCACTGCCGGGTCGCGACGACCGGGCGGGCGTGCGCCATCGCCTCGAGGACGACGAGCGGGAAGGGGTCGAACGTCGAGGGCAGGGCCAGCACCGCGGACCGCTCGTAGAGCCGGTCCATCTCGGCGCGGTCGTGCACGCGACCGACCACCTCGACGCCGTCGGGCAGCCCCTCGGACGGGACGGCGTACGACGTCCCGACGAGGGTGAGGGTCGCGGCGGGCACCTGCGCGCGGACGAGGGCGAAGGCCTGCAGGAGCGCCTCGCCGCCCTTGCGGACGAAATCGTTGCCGACGAAGAGGATCGCGGGCTCGGCCGGGTACGGCGACGCAGTGGGCAGCTCGGCGACGTTGGCGCCGGCGCCGACGACGGCCACCCGCTCGGCGGGCACGTCGTACTCCTCGACGAGGGAGCGCCGGGTGGCCTCGCTGAAGGCGAGGACGTGCGCGGCGCGGTGGTACTGCGCGCGCTCGCGGTCCAGCCAGCGCTGCAGGGCGCGGCCGGTCAGCGGGTTCCAGTCGGGCCAGTGCTCCATCGACTGCCGGTGGGTGCAGTCGACGTAGAGGACGGTGCGCGGGTCGTCGAGGACGAAGAGGGCGTGGGTCTGCACGACGACGTCGTACGACGTCCCGTCGGCGGCGAGGGCGCGCAGCGCGCGCTCGGCGCGGCGCGAGCGCAGCCGCACGGCGAGGTCGCTCTTGAAGAAGCGCTCGGCCCAGGCGCGGCGGTCGGGCCGGAACGTCGCGGCGGCGACGAGCAGGCGCTCGGCCCGCGACAGCTCGGCGTCGATGCGTCCGACGACCTGCGTCTGCTCGGCGAGGGCGGCGGAGAGGTAGCCGGTGAGGGCGTCGCCGCGGTCGGCGAGGACGACGCGCAGCGGACCGGTGCGGCCGGTGCTCCCGGGGTGGCGGCTCATGAGGCGAACACCACGACGTTGGACTGGTAGCCGCCGCGGTCGCGGACGTAGGCGCCGCCGCAGGTGATGAGGCGCAGCGCCGGCCCGGGCACGGGGCCGTAGGTGGCCGCGGTCGGGAAGTCGGACTTGGCGAAGGTGAGGGTGCCGTCGACGGTGAAGCGCGCCTGGGCGCCGTCGCGGAGGGTGACGACGACCGGGTCGCCGACCTTCAGGTCGCGCAGCCTGGCGAAGACGGCCGGGCCGGTGCGCGAGTCGACGTGGCCGAGGACGACGGCCGGGCCGCGCTGGCCCGGGGCCGGGCCCTGGTCGAACCAGCCCGTGGCGTCCGGGTCGGACGGCACCTGGACGGAGCCGTCGGCCGCGAGACCGAGCTCGCCGACGACGGCGTCGAGGCCGATGGACGGGGCCTGGATCCGCACGGGCCGCAGCCCGGCGGGGACGGCCGGGCCGCTGGAGCCGCCGGCCGGGACCTTGACCTCGCCGGCCTGGGCGGCGGCGGTCGCCCCGGTCGTGCCGGTGGGGGTGGTCCCGGTGGGCGAGCCGTCGGGTGAGGTCGACGGCGGGGCGGAGGTGGTGGTCGCCGCGGTGGACGGGGTGAGCGTGGACGCCCCTCCCGCCGCGCCGCAGCCCGCGAGCAGGACGGCGCCCCCGAGCGCCGCGACGGCCGAGGGGACCGTCACGCGCCGCCGCCGGCTCACCGGACCCGTCCGGGACGGCGGCGGGCGACGACCGCGCCGAACGCGGCGAGGACTGCGAGGGCGGCGACGGCCGCCGGGGCGACGAGCGGCGACGGCGCGGTGGTGCCGGCGCCCGCGGCGAGGCCGCCGAGACCGGTGGCGGCGCCGCCGGCGGGCAGGGCCGCGGACCCGGCGGCGTCGGTGACGAGCTGCACGCGCAGCCCACCGTCGCTGTCGAGCGCGATCGCCGTGTAGACGTTTCCGCTCTCGAGGCTGATCCGCTGGGTGGCCGGCGTGGCACCGGAGCCGCCGAGGGTGAGGGTCCACGGGCCCTTCGGGACGGTGGCGTACGGCGTCACCTGGCCGAGCACCGCGCCCGAGGCGAGCGTCGGGCCGTTCTGGGCGGCGACGTCGAGACTGGTGGCCGACGCCGAGGCGTCGAGCAGGCGGACCCGGGCCGAGCCGGCGGCGGGCGGCGTGAGGTCGTCGCCGAGCACGACGAGCCGCGGAGCGGACGCGTTGCCGACGACGGCGACCGTGTGGGCCGAGCCCGCGGTGACGCTGAACGAGCGGGTGAGCAGCGGCGCGGTCGACGGCTGCGCCCCGGAGGAGCGGATCTGCACGGTGTAGGAGCCCGGCGCGATCTTCTGGTACGACGTCATGTCGCCGTACGTCGCCCCGGGGGACATGACGACCGACGAGGGCGCACCGGCGGACGAGCCCTCCGGGAGCAGGTCGACGCGGGCGGCCCCGAAGCCGGGCACGAAGTGGCCGGCGCGGATCCAGGCGGCACCGGGCGGGGTCGCGCCGGCGGTGTCGTCGGCCGCCGCGGACCCGGCGGTCGCGAGCCCGAGGGTGGCGACGAGGACGGCGACGGCGGTCAGGAGGGCGCCGAGCAGGCCGGCGCGACGCGCGCCGCGCGCGGCGTGGCGGGTCGAGGTGGTGGTGCGGGTCATGAGGCGCTCCTGACGGGGACGGCGGTGTTCTCGGAGGGGGCGGTGGACGGGGACGGGGTGCCCGTGAGGGTCGCCACGAGGTCGAGGTAGGCGTCGGTCGTGCGGTCCCAGCTGTGCGGGTCGTCGTACCGCTGCCCGCGGCGGTCGGCGAGCTCGACGAGCGCCTCGGCCAGCGCCTGCGGGTCGCGGGCGGGGACGAGGAGGGCGCCCGCGTAGTCGCCGGCGGCGTCGACCAGGCCGCCGACGGCGGTGACGGCGACGGGGAGCCCGGCGCTCATCGCCATGTGCAGCGGACCGGACGAGGACGAGCGGTGGTAGGGCAGGACGACGGCGTGGGCCGCGGCGAAGTGCGCCCGGGCCTCCTCGTCGGTGACGTAGCGGTTGACGACCTCGATCTGAACCTCTACTGGACCGGCCTCGACGAGAACGTCGCCGGCGTCGACCCGGACGCCGGCCAGTCGGTCGCCTACCCCACGGCGTTCCGGATCCGCGACGGCCTGCGCGCCGCCCGCGAGCTCGGCGCCACCGTCGTGCGCGCCCACACCGTCGGCATCTCCACCGGCAGCCCGCTCTCCCTCGAGCCCTCGATGGGCCTGTGGAACCCGGCCGCGTGGGGCCCGATCGACCTCACGGTCGCCGAGGCCGGGCGGCTCGGGCTGCGGCTGATCGTCCCGCTCAGCGACAACGGGCGGTACTACCATGGCGGCCGGTACGACGTCCTGCGCTGGCTCGGCCTCGACACGACCTACCCGGGGACCGCGTTCTACAGCGACCCGCGCGCCATCGCCGCCTACCAGGCGCACGTCGCCGTCGTGCTCAACCACGTCAACCCGCTCACCGGACGCCGCCTCGGCGACGACCCGACGATCATGGCCTGGGAGCTCGGCAACGAGATGGACTGGGAGATCCCGTCCTGGGTCCAGGCCAACGCGGCCTTCGTCAAGACCCTCGCCCCGCGCCAGCTCGTCGCGGCCGGCCAGTCCCGCGGCGTGCAGTGGGCCGTGACGGCCTCGCCGAGCGTCGACATCTCCGACTCGCACTACTACCCGCTCGACGCGGCGGCGGTCCACGCGGACGCCGCGACGGCGACCGCCGCGGGCAAGGTCTATGTCATCGGCGAGTACCCCTCGACCGACGCGGACGACACCGCCCTGCAGTCGATCGCCGCCGACCCGAACGTCAGCGGCGCGGCCGTCTGGTCGGTCATGCCGCACGGCGACCACTACGGCGTCGTCCCGCACGAGGACGGCTACACGCTGCACGTCCCCGGCGACGACGCCGCGATGCAGGGACGGATCGACGCGATCCGCCGCTTCGGGACGGCGCTCGGCCAGCCGGTCCTGCCCACCGCGCCGACGGCGCAGAAGCCGCTCGTCACCTCCGTCTCCGCCCCCGTCTCCGGGGTGCGGACCGTGCGCTGGCGCGGGACGTCGGCGGCGACGTCGTACGTCGTCTCGGTGGTGGCGGCGGGCGGGGCGACGACGACGAGCCCGTCCCTGCCGGGGTCGCAGACGTCGTGGACGGTCGCCTCGAGCGGCGCCGCCACGGTGTCGGTCACCGGGTACGACGCCTCCGGCCTGTCCGTCGGCTCGGGCGGCCTCGGTGTCGGCACCGGCGCGGTCGTGGCCGACCCGCTGGAGGACTGGTACCTCACCTCGGGCCGGTCGGGCGGCGTGCAGCGCACCTCGCCGTGGCCCGCCGCGCAGGTCGCGCCGTCCTCCTGCTCCGGCCAGGGCGACTGGGTCTCGTGGCCGGGGCCGCACGTGACGTCGCTGGTCGTCACCATCGGCCCGTCCTCGTCCCCCTCCCCGTGGCTCGAGGCGCAGTCGAGCAGCGGGTCCTGGTCCGCGGTCCCGACGACGACGCGCAGCACCGCCGACGGCGGACGCACGCTCACCGCCGGCGTCCCCGGCGCCGCCGCCGTCCGGGTCCGCTGGGCGGCCGGGACCTGCGCACCGCTCACCCGGGTGGCCGTGGGCCTAGGCTGATCAGATGCCGAACCGTCCCGGCCTGACCGGCGTCGAACGAGAACTCACCCGACTGCTCCGGCGGGCCCGGGCCACGTCCGGGGCGATCGCGGCGGAGGTGCACCCCGACCTCGACCCGTCGTCGTACGCCGTCCTCGTCACGGTGCTCGAGCTGTCCGAGACCCTCACCGAGGGGGTCCGGGCGGCCGACGTCGCCGAACGGCTCGGGCTGCACAAGTCGACGATGAGCCGCAACATCACGCTGCTCGAGAAGCTCGGCCTGCTGGAGCGCGTCACCTCCCCCACCGACGCGCGGGCCCGGCTGCTGCACCTCACCGAGAGCGGCAGCGAGGCGCTCGGCACCGCGCTGGCGGCGCGGCGGGTCCGGATCGCCGAGGCGCTCGACGCGTGGACCCCCGACGAGCTCGGCGACCTCTCGCGGCTGCTCGGCCGGCTCAACGACGACCTGGAGTAGCTCCTCCCGCCCGCGGGGCGCCGCGCTGAACGCCACCGATTCGATGGGATCCAGCGCGCCCCGCCGCCCCCCTGTGGTTGCGTCAAGCAACTTCTTGGTTTAAAGTTGCTTGCGACAACCAAGGAGGAATGCTGTGAGCGTCACCCCGGACACCGCCGGCGACCTGCTCGCGGGGGTGAGCCGTCTGGTCCGCACCGCGAGGAGCTACGCCCACCTGCGTGAGCAGCAGCTCGGCCGCGCGGGCCTGACCCACGGCGTGCTGCTCAAGCTCGCGCACGGGCCGCTGCGTCCCGGCGACCTGGCGACCCTGCTGCACGTCTCGCCGTCGGCGGTGTCGCGCACCGCCGCCGCCCTCGTCGAGGAGGGCTGGGTCCGCCGCACCAGCGACCCGGCCGACGGCCGGGCCTGCTCGCTCGCCCTCACCGAGGCCGGCACCGGCCGGCTCGAGGCCATGCGGGCCCAGCAGGCCGAGGTCCTCACGAGCATGCTCCACGACTGGGACGAGGACACGGTCGCGACCCTCGCGACCCTCCTCGGCCAGCTGAGCGAGGCCCTCGAGCAGGCCGTCGACACCAGCCGCCACCCCGGCACCCCGAGCGCCGCCGCGCTCGCCGCCCCCTCCACCACCCGTCCCCAGGAAGCCCTCGTATGACCGCCACCGTCACCCGCCCGACCGGGACGGCGACCGACGTCGCCGCCCCCCACGAACCGGCGCCCGCGCCCCACGACCCGCACCCCTCGCACCACGACGAGATGACGCACGCGGAGATCCTGCGCGCGATGACCGGCCTCATGGCCGCGCTCTTCACCGCGCTCATCTCCTCGACCATCGTCTCGACCGCGCTGCCGACGATCATCGGCGCGCTGCACGGCACCCAGCGCCAGTACACCTGGGTCATCACCGCCTCGCTGCTCGCGACGACGGTGACCACCCCGATCTGGGGCAAGCTCGCCGACCTGTTCAGCAAGAAGGTCCTCGTCCAGGCCTCGATCGTCGTCTTCGTCGTCGGCTCGATCGCCGCCGGCCTGTCCGAGTCGGTGCCCTTCCTCATCGCCTGCCGCGTCGTGCAGGGCATCGGCATGGGCGGCCTGACCGCGCTCGCCCAGGCGATCATGGGCGCGATCGTCGCCCCCCGCCAGCGCGGCCGCTACTCCGGCTACCTCGGCGCGGTGATGGCCGTCTCCACCGTCAGCGGCCCGCTGCTCGGCGGTGTCATCGTCGACCACCTCGGCTGGCGCTGGACCTTCTACGTCTGCGTCCCGCTCGCCGTCATCGCGCTCTTCGTCCTCCAGGCGCAGCTGCACCTGCCGACGGTCAAGCGCGCCGTCTCGATCGACTACTGGGGCGCCGTGCTCATCACCGTCACCGCGTCGCTGCCCCTGCTGTGGGTCACCTTCGCCGGCACGGACTTCGACTGGGTGTCCGGCCAGAGCGCGCTCTACCTCGGTGCGACCCTGCTCGGCGCGGTCCTCTTCGTCCTCGTCGAGAACCGCGCGGCCGAGCCGCTCGTGCCGCTGCACGTCCTGCGCAACCGCACCGCCGCCCTCGTCATCCTCGCCAGCGTCGCCGTCGGCATCTCGCTCTTCGGCGCGGCCACCTTCCTGGGACAGTACTTCCAGCTCGCCCTCGGCAAGACGCCGACGACCGCCGGCCTGCTGACCATCCCGCTCATGGCCGGCTCGATGATCTCCTCGATCGGCGCCGGGCAGATCATCACCCGCACCGGCCGCTGGAAGATCTTCCTCGTCCTCGGCGGCCTGCTCATGGCCGGCGGCCTCTTCGCCCTCGGCACGGTCGACCACGCGACGCCGGTCTGGCACACACAGGTCTACATGGGCCTCATGGGTCTCGGCATGGGCGCGCTCACGCAGAACCTCGTGCTCGCCGTGCAGAACACCGTGGACGTGCGCGACATCGGCGCCTCGTCGGCGTCGGTCGCCTTCTTCCGCTCGCTCGGCGGCGCCATCGGCGTCTCGGCCCTCGGCGCCGTCCTCGCCACCCGGGTGCAGGACAACGTCGTGACCGGCCTCTCGGCGCTCGGCCCGCAGGCCGCGGCGGCCGCCCAGCAGGGCGGTGGCACCGGGACCCTCGACCTCGCCGACATGCCGGCGCCGGTCCGGGCGATCGTCCGGGCCGCGTACGGCGACGCGACCGGCCGGATCTTCCTCATCGCGGCGATCGTCGCCGTGGTCGCCTTCGTCGCGGTCCTCTTCATCAAGGAGGTGCCGCTGCGCACGACCGTATCGCAGGAAGCCTCTTCTCCGGCCGCCGTCGAGCAGGCCGTCGCGGGGGCGGCCGGCGGGACGGCCCCGGCCGTCGCCCAGGCGGCAATCCCCCCCGAGGCCCCCGAGGTCGACGAGCCCGCCCTCAGCCCCCGCGAGGCCGAGGCGCTCGCGGTGAGCGAGGAGCGTCGTACGGGCCGTCCGTCGGCGCGGCGCGACACCCCCGTCGTCATCGAGTACGACGCCCGTACGGCGGGCTCGTCCCCGGCCCGCCGCGACGCGGTCGCCGCCGGACGGCACCGCTACCCGCGCCGCAGGGACTGAGCGGCGCGGGTCGCGGGGCCCGGGCTCAGCCCGGCAGCGCGAACGCGGTCACAGGCGGGACGGTGTCGGTCGGCACCGTCCCGCTGGCGTACCCGAGGTAGAGCCGCCCGTTCGCGACGACCGGGTAGGCGCCGCGGGCGGTGCCCGGGATCCGGTGCACGAGCGCGCCGGTCGCGGTGTCGTACATCGCGATCCCGGCGCGGTCCTCGCCGACGACGACGAGGTCGCCGAGGACCAGCGGGGAGGTGACCGCCCCGGGCCGGCGCCACACCACCGACCCGTCGGTGGCGCGGCGGGCCGTCAGCGCCTGGCCGTCCGCGCGCGAGCTGGTGACGTCGAAGACCAGCGTGCCGTCGGTGGCCAGGTCGCGGTGCCGGCCGTCGGCGGTGGGGTCGAGCACGGTCTTGGTGCCGGTCGCCAGGTCGTACGACGTCAGCCCGACCGACGTCGCGGCGACGAGGACGCGGTCGCCGAGGACCATCGGCGTCGTGCTGCCGTTGCCGCTGTGCCGGGGCGCCCTGAACGGTCGCTCCACCGTCGGCGGCACCGGGAGCGAGCCGAGCCACTTGTAGGCGTACCAGGCCACCCCACGCGGGTCGATGGCCGGCGTGCCGTAGCCGTAGGAGTCGGGGTCGTCGCCGAGGACGTTGGTGACCCGCTGCGTGGCCCCGTCGGCCTTGTCGAGGAGGACGAGCAGGCCTCCGCGGCCGACCGCGAGGGTGTCGCCGCGCACGCCGATGCCGCCACCGCCGTTCATCGTCGTCGGCGGCTTCACCGACCACAGCAGCGTCCCGTCGCTCGCCCGGAAGGCCCGCACCGTGCTGCCCGACGTGTAGACCACGCCGTGGTCGAGCGCCGGCGTGACGCCGATGGTCCCGGCGTCCTGCCGCCACACGACGCTGCCGTCCGAGGTGCGCAGCCGCACGAGCGTGCCCTCGAGGGTGTTGGTGTAGACGGCGCCGCCCTGGACGACCACCTCGCTGAAGGGCGGCGTGACGACCGGCGCGGTCCAGACGGTGCGCAGCGACGCGACGGTCGCGCGGGTGAGCGCGCCGGCACCCCGGGCCTGGCCGAGGCGCAGGTCGCTGCCGCGGGCCGTCAGCCAGTCCCCCGCGCCGGTCACCACGTCGGGGGCTGGCGGCGGCGCCCCCGCCGGGCTCGCGCTGGCCGGGCCCGGCCCGAGCGCGAGGGCGACGGCGGCGGCCAGGACCGCGGTCACGGCGACGCCGGCGCGGCCGGCCTTCCTGAGATGCCTCTGGGTCTTCACTGGACGTTCCCTCCGAGTCGACGTCGCGCCAGTGTGGACCTGGGCGACGGCCGGTGGGAGGCCCGGCGGTGCCGGTGCGCCGGGCGGTCGCCGGACGGAGGCCGCCGACGGCGCCACAGTCAGGCCATGACCCCCAGCGGGGTGCGGGACCACCCGGGGAACACGGTCGCGAGCTGGCCGTCGCTGAGCCCCAGCCGCCGACCGACGACCTCGCCGAGGACGTCGCGGTAGTCGTTCGTGCCGGGGACGTCGCCCTGGTCGAGGACCGACGGCGCGAGTCCCAGCCAGCGACCCTTGACGCCACCGGAGACGCCACCACCGAGGACGAGGCTGACCCCGCCGTGCCCGTGGTCGGCGCCGCCGCTGGCGTTCTTCTGCACGCGTCGCCCGAACTCGCTCATCGTCACGACGGTCGTCGTGTCGAGCAGCGGCCCGAGGTCGGTGGTGAAGGCCGCGAGGGCCGAGGCGAGAGCCCCGACCTGGCGCACCATGTCGCCCCAGTCGAGGGTGCCGATGCCGGTGTGCATGTCCCAGCCGCCGAGGTCGACGCAGGCCACGCGGGCCCCCGCCCCGGACCGGATGATCCGGGCGATGTCCTTGAGGGCGGACGCGAAGTCGCCCGCGGGGTACGTCGTGCTCGATGTGAGGCTCGACATCGAGGCCGCCGTCGTCACCGCGTCGCAGGCGAGCGCCGCCTGCAGGCTCACCGGGTCGTCGACGCCGGTGTACAGCCGCCGTACGGCGTCGAGGGTGCGTCCGCGCCACTGCGGGTCGGTGGCGCTGGGGACGCTGAGCGACGAGATGGAGCCGACGGTCATCGCCGTTCCGTCACCGGCCAGCGACCGCGGGGAGAGGCCGCCCAGGGCGACCGCGCGGAACGTCGTCCCGGGCCCGGTCTGCTCGAGGACCCGGTCGAGCCAGCCGGTCTGCGCGCCGGTCGCGGAGCCACCGCGCTCGAGGCAGTCCTGGGCCTGGAAGTGGCTGCGCGACAGGTCCGGCGTCGACACGGCCGGGACGGCGGCGACCTTGCCGGCGGCCACGAGCGGCGCGAGCGGCGCCATGGCCGGGTGCAGGCCGAAGCCGCGGTCCATGGCGACGAGCCGGCTCGCCGGGACGGCGATGCTGCCGCGCGCGGCGAGGTAGTCGGGGTCGGTGCCGGGCACGAGCAGCGACAGGCCGTCCAGGCCCCCGCGCAGGAAGATCACGACGAGGCAGCCGGTCGCCGCCGCCGACGGGGCGCCGTACGCCACCCGGGTGGTGACCAGCTGCGAGCCGAGCGTCGCGACGCCGACGCCCATCCCGCCGGCGAGCAGCCGGCGGCGGGTGAACCCCTTCTCCCACAGCCGTTCGCGGGTCTGGGTCTCGTGCTCCTGCTGCTCGGCGCGGGCCTGCAGGACGTCGGCCGAGGGGACACGGGTGGTGGTCGTCACGGTGGTCACGCTGGTCACCTCAGCTGGAAGTACGGGGAGTCGAGCAGAAGGGGCACCAGCCCCCAGGCGTACCAGGACGCGTTGACCATCGGCGAGGCCGCGGTGACCTGCGGCGCGAAGCCGAGGACCGCGTCGCGGTGCGCGGTGGTCATCCGCTGGCCGAGCAGGCGCACCGACAGGGCGTCGACCCACTGTCCGGCCGTCATGCCCGGCGTCACGGGGACGAGCTGGAGGACGGGGGT